>JAZORB010000183.1:0-2433 GCA_045656385.1 Eubacteriales bacterium
CGAAAATGAGCGAATCCATAAATTTGATCCTTCTTTCCTATTTTAAATAACTCCAATATTTTACCACTTTTTTCATCCCGCTTCAAGTGCATTTTTTGACGATTTTCTACCTATTTATATAAATTTTTTGTGTGAGTTGCCATTGATGTTAAAGAAAATCAAAAATCCTCTTTACAAATGCCCAAAAATTTGGTATCATATATATTGGATAAAATATCCCTCATTATAAAGAAAAGCGAGGAAAAAACTATGATGAATATTCCGCGTCCCGAACATCCGCGTCCTGATTTTTACCGTGCCGATTGGGTAAACCTCAACGGCGAGTGGGAATTCCACGAGGATTACAGCCGTTCCGGCAGAGCTCGCAAGCTCTACCATGCCGATGCCGCGCTTGACTCGAAGATCACCGTTCCCTTCTGCCGCGAAAGCGTGCTTTCGGGTCTCGGTCACACCGATTTCTGCGAGTGCGTTTGGTATCGCAAAGCAATCACCCTCCCCGAGGGTTGGAATAACGGCTCAGACCGCATCCTTCTCCACATCGGTGCTTGCGACTACAAGACCGAGGTATGGGTAAACGGCAAGAACGTTGTAAATCACGTTGGCGGCTACGTTCCCGTCAATGCAGACATCACCGATGCTCTCGAGGCGGGCGAAAATATCATCACGATCTGCGCCGATGATGTCATCCGCAGCGGCAATCAGCCCGGCGGTAAGCAGAGCACTCTTTATGCTTCCCACGGCTGTTCCTACACCAGAACCACCGGTATCTGGCAGACCGTCTGGCTCGAGCGCGTTCCCGCTTCCTACATAAAGAATTTCAAGATCTATACCGACATTCACGCCGGCACCGTTACCGTTTCGGTAAACGCGATCGGCGCAGAGGGCAAGCAGGTCAAGATCGCAACAGCTTATAACTCCGAGTGCACCGGATGCGGCGAGGCTGTTGTTGGCAGCGGCATTGCAACCGTCACCGTCAAGCTTTCCAAGGTCGAGCTTTGGGAGATCGGTCAGGGCAGACTTTACGACATGACCATCACCCTTGGCGACGACAAGGTAGATACCTATTTCGGTATGCGTTCTGTCGAGGTCAAGGACGGATTCCTTTATCTCAACGGCAAGTGCGTCTTCCAGCGACTCATCCTCGACCAGGGCTTCTATCCCGACGGAATCTACACCGCTTCTGTCGACGAGGAACTTCTTAATGACATCAAACGTTCTGTCGCTTGCGGATTCGACGGCGCAAGACTTCACCAGAAGATCTTTGAGCCCCGCTTCCTCTACTACTGCGACCGCGAGGGCTACATTGTTTGGGGCGAACACGGAAACTGGGGACTTGACATTGCGCGCGCAGACGCTTGGGCAAACTTCATTCCCGAGTGGGTCGAGTGCATGGAGCGCGACTTCAACCATCCCGCCATCATCGGCTGGTGCCCTCTCAACGAAACACAGAAGAATCAGGATCCCGATTTCGTCCGCGCTCTCGGCGCAGTCACCCGCGCGTTTGACCCGACCCGTGCCTACATTGACACATCGGGATGGACTCATGTTCACCACGTCTCCGACTTTATGGACGTTCACGATTACGATCAGAATCCCGAAACCTTCCGCGCGAGATATGAGGATATGCGTGTGAACGGCACTCTTCAGGGTATGCCGCGCAACCACTTCGGCTATACCACCACCTTCGTTTCCGAGTACGGCGGAATCCGCTGGGCTCCCGAGGGAGCAGGTTGGGGATACGGCAACGCACCGAAGACGGGTGAAGAATTCATCGAGAGATTCCGCGGCTTGACCGACGCCCTCCTCGACAACCCCGCGATCGGCGGTCTTTGCTACACCCAGCTCACCGACGTCGAGCAGGAAGTAAACGGACTTTACACATACAACCGCGAAGTTAAGTTCGACCCCGCGATCTTCAAGGCAGTCCTTCAGCGTAAAGCGGCTTGTGAGGAGTAAATTTTAAGATAATCCGTCTTTCTTGATATTATTGGTTGCAGACTTCGCCACCCCTCATTCGTCACGCTGCGCGTGCCACCTTCTCCCAAGGTCCGGGAGAAGGCTGAGGGATAGCACTATCCGCTAATTTGTTCAGCGAATAATATTTATTACAATAATTTTGTTGGTCAAAGATGAATATTTTATCAAAATCGCTTCGCGATTGAACTATATATGTCGTTTATAACATATTGGCTGTCTTTATAATTAGAAATATAATAGCCAAAGAGCGCAAAACTCGGATTTTGCTTAATCAAAATTATATAAAATATTCCTTTTTGACCAATTTGCGGTTTTAACCTAAACGATATTCGCTGAAACGCGATGAGTCAAGAACCAACCTATTAGCCTTCTCCCGGACCTTGGGAGAAGGTGGCACGCGCAGCGTGACGAATGAGGGGTGGCGGAGTCTGTACTGCATATTATCAAGGAAACACA
>JAZORB010000184.1:0-6549 GCA_045656385.1 Eubacteriales bacterium
TTCTCTGCCGATTTTGTGATATAATTGAAAAAGGTAAAATAGAAAGGAGAATTCGAATGATCGACATCAGAAGTTGGTCCGAGAAATTATTGCATAAGGCTGATGAAGCTTTCGGCGAACGACTGTGGTTTGTTGGATTGCAGGGAAGCTATGCCCGCGGTGAGGCGACCGAAACGAGCGACATCGATATTGTCGTGATACTTGACGATCTGTCTTCTTCGGACATACAAAAATATAATTCAATTCTCGATGGATTGCCACATAGAGAATTGGCTTGCGGATTCCTTTCTGGTAAGAAGGAACTGCTTAATTGGGAGCCTTCCGATCTGTTTCAGTTTTATTACGATACCGTACCCTTGCTTGGAAGCCTTGATGAATTGCTTGGTTTGCTTGACGAGCCTACGGTTGATCGTGCGATAAAGATCGGTGCGTGTAATGTTTACCACGGATGTGTGCATAATATGCTTTATGAAAAAAGCGAGGAAATATTGCGAGGACTTTATAAATCCGCAGTTTTCGTCGCACAAGCCCACGCTTTCAAGCTGACTGGCAGATATATCAAAAAACGTGACGAGTTTGCCAAGCTTCCGGACGGCGAAATAGTTAAAATATCATCAGATCTGAAAAACGGCGGAGCAGTTGACTTCGACGAAATGTCAAAAAAGCTGTTTGAATGGTCACAAAAACTGATTAATGAAACGGAGAAGTGAAATGGAAAAAACATATAATATCGGTATCATCGGCTTCGGCTCACGCGCCCGCGGTGTTTGGGAGAAGAGCATTATGCCGTATAGCGAGATTGAAGGCAACGACAAGTGTCGCCTCGTTGCGATTGTTGATCCTCGCCCCGAGGAAGAACTTCGCGCACAGCTTGAGGTCTGCGGCGCGCCCGATGCGCGTATATACCGTGATCCCGTGGAGATGTATGAAAACGAAAAGCTCGACGGAACTATCATCGGCACACGTTGCTCGCTTCATACAAAAATGGCGTTGATAAATGCCCGCTACGGAATTCCCGTGTTGATCGAAAAGCCTGTTTGTACGACAGATGAGGATCTTGCAGCACTTGAAGGCATTATTGATACTATGGATGATAAGACACTCATCTCCTTCCCGCTGCGCGTCGCTCCTCTTGCCGTGAGAGCAAAGGAAATTATCGACACGGGTATTCTCGGCAAGATCAGCCAGGTGCAGGGAATAAATAATGTTCCTTATGCAAGATGTTATTACCACGGCTGGTATCGCGATGATAACGAAACCGGCGGTCTGTTCTTACAGAAGTCGACGCATGATCTTGATCTCATTCAGTTCATTCTGTCCGAGCCCAAGCCTGTTATGATCAGCGCGACCGAAACGAAGAATATCTTCCTCGGCGATATGCCCGCAGAACTCAAATGCAAGGACTGTGAAAAGCGCGAGAGCTGCCCCGAGAGCGACTTAAACGTTGCTACATACGGCGACAGATACGCAGTTCAAGATAATTGCTGCTTCGCCGTTGACACGGGCAACCACGACAGCGCCTCGATCATGGTTCAGTACGCGAACGGTATGCACGCTGTATACAGCCAGAATTTCGTTGCACGTAAGGCTGCCGGCAGACGAGGACTGCGAATCATCGGCTATAACGCAACGCTTGAATTCGAGTTCAATTCAAAATGCATCGATATTTTTTATCATAATGAGAACAAAACCGAGCATATCGATATGACCGAGCTCTGCAAGCATTCGCACGGCGGCGGAGATCTGAAGATGGTTGATGCTTACGTCAAGATGCTCGGCGGCGCAAAGTCTCCCGCACCGCTCTCCTATGGTACCCTTTCGGCAAAGCTCTGCCTCGCTGCAAGAAAGTCGGCTAAGGAGAATGTTTTTGTTAAGATAGATTGATTTTTAGAGGTAGTGACAGATGTTGCTTTTAATTCCAACCGGCATTTTGCTCGTTGTTTCGCTGATATTCAACGTTGCAATGACGGTCACAAAAAAGCTTTATAACAGAACAGCCCCCGCGGGCAGGGAGAGCAATTGGTTCTATAATACCTGCATGAGCGCGGCGTGTCTTTTGTTCATTCTGATATTTTCGATAGATCCGACGGCTTCAGAGCCTTTCGGCGCAATAACGGATTTTTCCTTCGTTTCTGCCGGACTGGGTATTCTTTTCGGCGTTCTCGTGCTTGCGCAGAGCTATACTTATATGTGGGCGCTTGAGATCGGTCCGTTCTCCTACACAAGCGTTATCGTGTCGCTTGCAAGCCTTATCGCGGCACTCAGCGGTCTTTGGTTTGGTGAGAGCATCGACCTTTTTCAGTATTTCGGCATGGGCATTATGGTGCTTTGCATCATCTTTTCGACCGACAAAAACAATGGATCGAGAAAGTCATCGATCAAATGGCTTGCGATTGCTCTTGTTTCCTGCCTGACGAACGGATTTGTCGGCGTTATGCAGAAGATTCATCAAAGCACGGAATATAAGGGTCAGAGCACGGCGTTTCTTGTTTCCGCATTCGTATTTATGACGATCGTTTCGTCACTTATTTGGTTGTATGAACGCAAAAAGGCGGGAGAAAAACGTTTCAATCCCGATGCAAAGCAGATCACATTTGCTCTCGTCAGCGGCGCGACCTTTGCCGTTCCGCACGTTGCAAATCTCTACCTCGCGGGCGCGATGCCCTCGGCGGTATTCTTCCCGATCGTCAATACTGGCGGACTTATTCTCACGATTCTTGCGGCAACGCTTTTGTTCAAAGAAAAGGTGACGCGCCTGCAATGGTTGGGTATCGTGCTCGGATTAATATCTAGTTTGTTTGTAAGCGGTACCGTTTCCGCTTGGATAGGATAATTTATGGCATTTGATGCAGGTTTCCTTTCGGCGATAATAGCCGAGATAAAGACTTCCGCAGTCGGCGGAAGAATAGAAAAGGTATATCAGCCTCGCGCCGATGAGATCGTTCTCCAGATGCGTGGGCGAGAGGGCGGAAAGAAGCTCCTCTTCCGTTGCGGAGCATCCGATCCCCGCGTGGCTTTTACCGAAAATATGCGCGATAATCCCGCGGTTCCGCCCTCCCTCTGTATGCTTCTGCGTAAGCATCTTGGCGGCGCATTTCTTACCGACGTTCGTCAGGAAGGCTTTGAGCGTGTTGCTGTTTTTGAATTCGGGACCCGCGACGAGATGGGATTTGATTGCAAAAAGCTCCTGATCGCCGAGATCATGGGCAAAAATTCGAACCTTATCTTTGCAAACGAGGATGGCAGAATTATCACCGCCCTCCGTACCGTTGATTTTACAACTTCAAGACTCCGCCAGATCCTGCCCGGTATGCGCTACGAAATGCCGCCCGCGCAGGAAGGGAAGAGCGATCCTCTTTCCGAGACGATGGAGGGCTTTATCTCGCGCCTTTCCGCCGCTCCTTGGGAGCAGAACGCGGCGAAGTTCATAAATCAGAACTACCTCGGAGTTGCGCCCGTGGTCGCGCGTGAGATCGTTTTCCGTGCCACAGGAGACGCCTCGACAGATTGCGGAAGCGTCGACCCCGTTCGCCTCTGGCAGGTCTTCTCGGGCGTTTTCAGCGACGTCAGAGAGGGCAGATTCGTGCCCTACGCGGTTTATGACGGAAACCGACCGATCGAGTATTCCTTCCTGCCATTGACGCAGTATCCGATCGAATCGCAGCGTAGTTACGAGAGCTTTGCAAAACTCCTTGACACCTATTTCGGCGAGCGCGACCGTGCGGCTCTCATAACCGACCGCGCATCCGACCTCAAGCATACCGTGTCGTCTGCGATCTCGCGCGTTCTCCGTAAGATCGAGGCGCAGAACGCAGAGCTTATCGAATGCGGTCAGGGTGAGGATTTCAAACGTGATGCCGATCTTATCGTCGCAAATATCTACCGCCTCAAAAAGGGTGACGGCGAGGTCAGACTCACCGATTATTCCGAAATGAACGATGACGGCGAGTTTGCCGAGAGAGTGATAAAGCTCGACACGCGCCTCTCACCCTCGGAAAATGCGCAGAAGCTCTATAAAAAGTACAACAAATGCAACACCGCCCGCCGCGAGCTGACGCATCAGCTTGAGCTGGCAAATGCCGAGGCAGACTATCTCTATACCGTCCGCGACGCGCTCTCAAGAGCAGAAACGGGCGCCGATCTCGCAGGCATACGCCACGAGCTTGAAAGCGGTGGCTATCTCAAGCAGAAAAAGGGAGCGGCACCCGCAAAGTCGGTCAAGAATCCGCCCCTTAAATATATCACCACGAACGGCTATGAGGTCCTCTGCGGCAGAAACAATCTGCAAAACGAGGAGATCACCTTCAAGACTGCGGCAAAGGACGATTATTGGTTCCATGCCAAGGGCGTCCCCGGCTCGCATGTTCTTATGAAGACCGACGGAGAGGAACCGCCCGCGCTCGACATGACCGAGGCAGCGGAGATCGCGGCGTTCAATTCGACCGCAGAGGGAAATAATATCCCCGTTGATTATGCCTTCGCAAAGCATATCAAAAAGCCCACGGGAGGCAAACCGGGACTGGTAATTTACCATACAAATTACACCGCATACGTCACTCCCGACCACGAGCGCATCGCGAAGATGAGAGTTAAATGATTTTTTGAAAAAAACTTCAAAAAACTCGAATTATTTTTGTAAAACCTATTGCAATTGGAAAGGTTTTATGGTATAATATTCAACTGTGAAGTATTCGTAGCGTAACCTCTCAGGCGTAACGAATACACAAAAATAGGGAGGTGAATCTGTTGGCAAACATTAAGTCCGCAAAGAAGCGTATTCTTGTTATCGAGAAGAAGACTCTTAAGAACAAGATCGCTCGCACCAAGATGAAGACTATCATCAAGAAGTTCTATGCTGCTGTTGAGTCGGGTGATAAGGCTGCTGCTACCGAGGCATACAAGGTTGCAGTAAAGTGTGTTGACCAGGCTGCTGCTCGCGGTATCATTCATAAGAATGCCGCAGCTCATAAGAAGAGCCAGTTTACACTCGCCCTCAACAAAATCGCGTAAACCTGAATATAGAAAAAGGGATGCAAGTCGTGCTTGCAGCCTTTTTCTTTTATAGACGAAACCCACGGCAATCGCCGTGGGTTCTTTTTATTTATCGATCTCTTTTCATCGCCTTACAGCAACTATTTCTCCGCAGGCGATCTTATTGCCCGCGTTACCCGAGGGCTGGGTGGTGAAATCGTCGGGCATATCGTGGATGATGACGGTCTTGCCGATGATCTCGTCCGCTGTGAACCTGTCGGACAGAAAGCCGAGAAATGCCGTTCCGCTTGCAGAGAAGAGCGGCGGCATATCGCCCGCGTGATAGGGATGTGGGCAATCGGTGGGATTGTAATGCGTGCCCACAGCGGCAAATTCATCTTCAGCGTTTCCCGTGCATGACGCGCCCGAGTGGATGTGGAATGCGAAAATGTCGTTGCCGCATTTCTCTGCGGAAACAGGCAGACCGAATATCTCTGCAATTGTCAGCACGCCGCGCGCCGTCTGATAAAACTTGACGCTCCCATTAATTCCGCTGTGCTCCGAATTTCCGCGAATTGTCGCCACCGCATCGGGCAAACCCCGCAGCAGTGCGGTTATATTAATACCGTTTGTTCTGTGATACATCATGACCTCGCATATTGTAATATCATTACATAATATGCTAGGTCGGGATATAGGTTACTTTTTGATTGAATAATAAACGCACTTGTGCACTATTCCGCGATACTCGATCTCGGCGGTCATTTTGGTGCGCGACATTCCGCATTTCTCCATGACTCGCATGCTTGCGGTGTTTTCTTCAAATGCGCCCGCAAGGATCATGTCGAATCCCTTTGAGAACAGATGCTTGATCACCGCATCGAACGCCTCGGTTGCAAAGCCTTGATTGTGATAATCGGGATGCAGAGCGTAGCCCATTTCGATATTGACCCCATTTATCTCGGTGTCATTGAGCATTCCTATCAGTCTGTCGCCGAGGAAGATGCCGAAAACATATCTGTCCTCCCTCTCTGAAAGAGTGCGGAGGGCGGAGAAGAGCTTCATCTCATCTTCGCGCGTTGGCAGATCGGGCACCATATAGGTCGCTTTGACAAGGTCACTTTGGAATATCGCCATCAGCGCATCAAAGTCGCATTCGCGTATTGCGCCGAGGGTAAGGCGTGTGGTGGTTATTTCTCTCATAGTGTTATCCAAAACCTTTTCAAATCAACATTTCTATCCGGCTCGTGTACCGTGGATTCATAAACACCGCCGTTTGCGAGAATGGTCTTTTCGCTTCCGATGTTGCCATCAATACAGGTAATCAGCACCTTATCAAGCCCGATCTCGCGGCAGAAAGGAAGTGCCATTTTCAGCATTTGTTTTGCAAATCCCTTGCGCCTTTCACTCGGTCTTACAGAATAACCTATGTGCCCGCCAAATTTTTCAAGATAATCGTTGAAATAATGCCTTACTTGAAGCATACCGAGTACTTTGCCGTCACTTTTTTGGATAAGCATAAATTGTGTTGCCAAGACACGATCTGCGGGCAGAGTTTCGGGAGATTCGTATTCCTTG
>JAZORB010000185.1:0-18697 GCA_045656385.1 Eubacteriales bacterium
AATCGATCTTTTCATATTCGCACCTCGCGCTCTTTTTTGAAATTATATTCCCCGCGGTGCGAAATAATTATCATAAATACGGTTTCGCTATTGAAATTAATATATTTTTTTGATATAATAAAATAAATATATTATTAAATATATTGTTGAGGTAAACAAATATGACCGAGGTTGTTGCCGCCCTCATTTGGCGGGGTGAAAAGTTTATGATCTGCCAGCGTCCTTCCCACAAAGCGAGAGGACTCCTTTGGGAATTCGTCGGCGGCAAGGTCGAGCCGGGCGAAACAAAAGAGCAGGCACTTATCCGAGAGTGCAGAGAAGAGCTTGATGTTCTTCTGTCCGTCGGTGACGTATTTATGGACGTCGTCCACGAATATCCCGATCTGACCGTGCATCTGACCTTGTTTAACGCCACCATAGCAGATGGCATCCCGCAAAAGCTTGAGCACAACGATATCAAATGGATCACGCCGAGTGAGATCGGTGACTACGATTTCTGCCCCGCGGACGAGGAAATTTTGAAGGAGATAATAGTGAGATATGGGAAATGAAAGAATATTTAATATGCTTTTTTCAAAGGTCTATCCGCTGCTGATCGCAAAGGCGGAGAAAAAGGGGCGAACACGTGCCGAGGTTGATGAGATCACCTCGTGGCTGACGGGCTACACTTCCGAACAGATCGAATCATACCTTTCAACAGACCTCACATACGGTGAATTTTTCCGCAAAGCTCCAAACCCAAACCCCAAACGCACTCTCATAACGGGCGTAGTCTGCGGTGTTCGTGTCGAATCCGTAGAAGACCCACTTATGCGGGAAATGCGCTACCTCGACAAGCTTATTGATGAGCTTGCGAAGGGTAAAACTATGGATAATATTTTTAGAGGAGAAAAATAATATGCGTAAAAATTTTGGACCCAAAACCTGGCTTTATCCCATGCCCGTGCTTATCGTGGGCACTTATGATGAAAACGGTGCGCCCAACGCTATGAATGCGGCTTGGGGCGGTATCTACGACACCAATTTGGTTATGGTCTGCCTTGCGGACGACCACAAGACCACGGAAAATATCAAGAAAACGGGTGCTTTCACCCTCAGCTTTGCCACGGCAAAGACAGTTGTTCCCTGCGACTACGTCGGCATCGTTTCGGCAAACGACGAGCCCGATAAGTTCGCAAAAGCGGGCTTCCACGCGACCAAGAGCGAATACGTCAACGCGCCCATTATCGACGAACTGCCGATGACGGTTGAGTGCAAGCTTCTCAAATTCAATGAGGATGGAATCTGCATCGGCGAGATTGTCAACGTCAGCGCCGATGAGAGTATTCTTGATGAAAAGGGCAAGGTCGATGCGAAAAAACTTGATCCCATCATCTACGACAGTGTCACGCACGCTTATTGGAGCTTCGGCGAGCCTGTCGGCAAGGCTTTTTCTGACGGATTGAAGATCAAGTGAAAATAATATTCAAAACGAAACGCTTGATTCTCCGCCCGTGGTGCGAGGATGATGCGGAAGAATTATATAAATACGCCAGCGATCCCGAGGTGGGTCCTCCTGCGGGATGGTTCCCGCACACGAGTGTGGAAAACAGCCGCGAGATCATCCGCACGGTGCTTTCTGCGCCCGAGACCTATGCCGTTTGCCTCAAAGAGAACGGCAAACCGATCGGCAGCGTTGGCTTTCACCGCAACGATATTGCAGAGGATGAAGATGAATACGAGCTCGGTTATTGGATCGGCAAGCCCTTCTGGGGACAGGGTTTGATCCCCGAAGCCTCGCGGGAAATGCTTCGCTATGCCTTCGAGGATCTCGGTATGAATCGCATCTGGTGCGGTTACTACGACGGCAACCTAAAAAGCCGCCGCGTGCAGGAAAAGCTCGGCTTCGTCTATCACCACACCACCGAAGGACTTGAGCTGAGGCAAATGAATGAGATCCGCACGGGTCACGTGATGCTCCTGACAAAAGAAGATTGGATGAAAAATCAAAATGTTGAAAAGGTTATACGATAAAAGCCGGATTTGGTTTGCCGTCGCGTGGATAATTCTGTACTGTGTACTGATGTCTGTGGGAGACTCGCTCTCCGCTGCACTTGGCGTTGAAAAATCCGTTACGTTTGCCGTCGGATTTCTGCTTTCTGCTGTTCTGCTTCTGTTTTTGAATAGAAATAATCTTTTCAAAGAATACGGACTTTGCCGCCCGGGATCATCCGCGAAATCAATGCTTTATTACGTGCCGATAGTGGTTATGCTCACGGCTAATCTTTGGTACGGCGTGACTTTGAATTACAGAATCGCGGAAACTATGCTTTATATTCTTTCAATGTTTTGCGTGGGATTCTTGGAGGAAGTGATCTTTCGCGGGCTCTTGTTTGAGGCGATGCGAAAAGATAGCGTAAAACTTGCCGTGACAGTTTCAAGCATAACATTTGGCATAGGGCACATTATCAATCTGATCAACGGCTCGGGTGCGGAACTGCTCCCGAATTTGCTTCAGGTCATTTATGCAACCGCTGCGGGTTTTATGTTTGTGATGATATATCTCAAAACCGAAAGTCTTCTCGTCTGCATCGCGGCGCACGGATTGTTCAACGCGCTGAGCGTCTTTGCTGATGAGGCAAATGCAACAGAGAAGATGCGGATACTGACTGCGGGTATGCTTACGCTTATTACCGCCTCTTATGCGGTGTATATTGCCCTTACGATGAAAAGGAAAAACAATGAAGATCGAAAATAACGTCTTAAAGAACTACCTCAAAAACGTATATTTCATCACGGGTACAGCCTATGCGGGCAAATCTACGATGGTGAAGATGCTCTCCGAGCGTTACGGCTTGACCGAGTGCGGCGAGAACTACCATATGGCGGTGTCCGAATCAGTTGCAACGCCCGAAACGCACCCCGATCTTTGTTACAACCGTCAGTTAACCGATTGGAAGGATTTTGTTACCCGCACGCCCGAGGAATACGAGCGTTGGATATACGCCGTCGGTCGCGAGGCGGCGGAGTTTGAGGTTGCGCAGTTGATTTCAATAGCGCAAGAAAAAAAGGTTATAGTTGATACAAATATTCCGATTGATCTGCTCAAAGAGATTTCGGATTACAGCCACGTTGCGGTGATGCTTTCGCCGCAATCTATGAGCGTGGATCGTTTCTTTGACAGAGAGGATCCCGATAAGCAATTCCTTTTGAACGTTATTGACAGTTGCGAAAATTCCGAAGCTGTGATGGAAAACTACCGCCAAGGCCTTGCGCTTATCAACAGCCAAAAGCATTACGACGAATACGCCAACAGCGGTTTTTTCACTGTTGTGCGCGAGGATAACGGTATAGATACGAGAGAACAGGTCTGCGATACGATCGCAAAGCATTTTGGACTTATTGATTAAGGAGAAAAATAATGAAAACAGGCATTTACGTACCATTGGTTACCCCGTTCAAAGAGAACGGCGAAATAGATTATGAAGCTCTGGCAAAGGCGACAAAGTTCGTGCTCTCGAAGGGCGCGGACGGAATCTATGCCTGCGGTGGCACGTCGGAATTTTGTCTTTTGACGACAGAGGAAAGAAAGCGTTGCCTTGAAGTCATCATCGCAAATGCGGAGGGCAAAGAGGTGATAGCGCATGTCGGTTCGCAGTCAACGGCTGAATCGGTAGAATTGGCTCGTCATGCGGCAAGTGCAGGTGCGAATATGCTTTCGGCTGTTGCTCCATATTATTTCGGCTACACCTTCCCGCAGATCAAGGAATATTTCCTCAAGATCGCGCACGCGACGGATCTTTCGCTGATGATCTACAACGCTGCGCAGGCTCGTACATATTCGCACGAAGAAATGAAAGAACTGCTTCAAGACGAAAAGATTACGGCGGTCAAGTACACGGGTCAGAATTTCTATTTCCTCGAGCGACTCATCCACTCCTGTCCCGATAAGAAATTCTATACGGGTTGCGACGAAGCGTTCCTCGCGGGCGCGGCTGTCGGATCGCACGGCGCGATCGGCACGACATATAACTATTACGCCGACAAATACATCGAGGCAAGAAGACTGTTCAAGGGCGGCAAAAACGCCGAGGCACTTGATATCATCCACAGACTCAACTCGATCACCGAGGCGATAATTTCCACTTCGAATATCATCGCGGCGACTAAGTACATAATGAGCTTGCAAGGACTCGATATTTTGCCCATCTCGAGAGAGCCGTTCTCGCCCTTGACGGAAGAGGATAAAGCTAAGATCAAAGCAGTTTACGAAGAGGAATTCAAATGATAAAAGAACTGATGCACGATCCCATCTTCCTCGCGGGGAAGTCGGAGATAGCTACTACAGATGATCTGCAGGTCGCGAATGATCTGCTTGAAACGCTTAAAGCGCATAAGGAAACCTGCGTCGGTATGGCGGCGAATATGATCGGCGTACGCAAGCGAATCATTGCCTTTCTCGACGAGAGCGGAAAAACGCCGACTTACACCGTGATGCTTAATCCCGAAATAATCAAAAAGGACGGCGCTTATGATACAGAGGAAAGCTGTCTTTCCCTCCTCGGAGGTCCGCGCCCTTGCAAGCGCTTCAAGAGCATCAAGGTGCAGTATCAGACCACCGATATGAAAATACGCATCAAAACCTACACCGGCTGGACGGCGCAGATCATCCAGCACGAGGTGGATCATTGCAACGGCGTATTGATATGACCATAATATATTCCACCTTACTGATAATTGCACGGAAAGGATTTTTTGAATAATGAAAAAATATATTTATTCACTCGCGATAATCGTTACATTTGTGCTCTTGACATCGTTGGTTTCTTGCAATTCCGCGCCCGAACAGCCGGTAGATCCAATCGAAACATCTGCCGAGGTCGAAACGACCGTTCAGATCGAGTATAATACCGAGCAGTTTAACAATCCGATCTCGCCTTTCGATGCGCCCGACCCCTTTATTACGTACGACCACGAAACAGGATACTATTACGCGCTCCATACACAAGGCAATCGCATTGAGATCTATCGCAGCAAGCACGCAGCTGACCTTCTCCTTGAAGGCGAATCAAAAGTTATTTACCGCGCCACGGGCGAAAACTCCGTTTGGGGCGATATCTGGGCACCCGAAATGCACCGCGGTCCCGACGGACTCTGGTACATATACACGAGCAGCCGAATAACAAAGGACCCGGGAGAAAAGAGAGTTTTCGTTCTTGGTTCCCTTACCTCCGATCCTTTTGGCGAATGGGAATTCAAAGGCAGACCCGCATATGACATTTTCAGCATCGACCCCACGGTATACACAGCCCCCGACGGCACGCAGTATATGTGTTATTCCCGAGTCGATTCCCGAAAAGGTCAAGTACTTGATATTGCCAAGATGAGGGATCCCTATACCTGTTATAACGGCACGACCATAGCCTACGCTGAACTGGAATGGGAGCTTGTTGAACCGTACGTAGGCACCAAGGCGATCCTTGAGGGGGCGTTCTTCCTTGAAAACAACGGCAGACTGTTTATAATCTATTCTGCAAACGGATGTTGGTCCAATCATTACGCACTCGGCGTTCTTGAATACACGGGCGGTGACATCTGCTCCGCAAAGAGCTGGAAAAAGCATCCCGAGCCTCTGCTCACATACGGAAACGAAGTTTACGGTCCCGGTCACGCATCGTTTTTCCGCTCACCCGACGGAAGCGAGGTCTGGTGCGTCTATCACGGAATGCTCCTTTCCAACGACACCGTCACACCCGCAGAACGCTATTGCCATATCCAAAAGGTCGAATTCGACGAAACCGGATATCCCGTAATGGGAAAGCCGATAGGTTACGATACCCCGATAGATCCGCCGTCGGGTGAAATAAAATAATAGAAGAATGTGTGGATTATCCCTATATGATTTTTATCATAAACGCGACGAATAAATAAAGAGGACCAATAAATGAAATACGATTTTGAATCTATAATGGACAGACGCGGGCGCGATGCGCTCGCGGTTGATGAACTCGGCAAGGATTGGACTCCCGGTCTGCCGAAAGAAGGCTTCGACGTGATCCCTATGTGGGTCGCAGATATGAATTTTCCGACCGTACCGACCGTATGCGAGGCTATACGCGAGCGCATCGAGCACCCCGCATTCGGCTATTTTGAGCCTCGCGCGGAGTATTTAGATTCGATCATCAAGTGGCAAGCGACGCGCAACGGTGTCAAGGGACTCGCACCCGAGCATATCGGCTACGAAAACGGCGTTCTCGGCGGCATGATCTCGGCAATGAATACCTTCTGCTCTCGCGGCGACAACGTGCTCGTGCACGGTCCGATCTATATGGGATTTTCGGGATCGCTAAATAACAGCGGATACAATATTGTCCTTTCTCAGCTTTACCGCGACGCGGACGGAATCTGGCGCATGGATTTTGAGGATATGGAACGTAAGATCGTTGAAAACAACATCCACGCCGCGCTCTTCTGCTCGCCCCACAACCCGACGGGGCGCGTCTGGGAACGATGGGAGATCGAAAAGGCAATGGAGATCTATAAGAAGCACGACGTCTACGTCGTTTCCGACGAGATCTGGTCAGACATCATTCTCGGCGGCAACAAGCACATTCCGACGCAGTCGATCAGCGAGGACGCAAAGAACAGAACCGTAGCACTCTATGCGCCGTCAAAGACCTTTAACCTCGCGGGACTCATCGGCTCATATCACATAATCTACAACAAGCGCCTGCGTGACCGCGTCAATAAGGAATCCTCGCTTTCACATTACAATTCGATGAATATGCTATCAATGTACGCCCTCATCGGAGCATATAAGCCCGAGGGCTACGAGTGGGTGGACGAGCTTTGCGAAACGCTGACCAACAACGTTGACTACGCCTGCGACTACATAAACACGCATTTCAAGGGTGTCAGCGCAGCAAAACCGCAGGGAACCTATATGGTATTCCTTGATTGTTCAGAATGGCTCCGCGACCACGGCAATCCACTCGAAGAGCTTCTTAAAATGGGCTGGGACGTCGGCGTCGCATGGCAAGACGGTCGCCAGCACGGTGGAACCAATCATATTCGCCTCAACCTCGCCCTGCCTCTCTCAAGAGTCAAGGAAGCGTTTGACAGAATGGATAAGTTTGTTTTTAATAAATAATGAAAATAAACGACAAAGCCCTCGCTTCGAATTGAGCGAGGGTTCTTTGCAAAGAGGAAACCGATTAGGCACGGAAAACGACCGAACAGACAAAAATCAACATATCTACGTTTTTATTTGCTATAATATTATCTGTAAGCAAAAACGAAACGGAGGATAGTGCGAATGCAGGCGATAAAAACCACCCGGCTTATCAAGAAGTACAAAAATATAACTGCCGTGGATAAGTTGAATTTGGAAATACGCCAAGGTGAATTGTTTTCTCTGCTCGGTGTAAACGGAGCGGGGAAGACCACGACTATCAAGATGCTTTCCTGCTTGACAAAGCCTACGGACGGGGATGCCGTTGTGGGCGGATACAGCGTTACGAAGGAATCGGAAAAGGTAAAGCGTTTGATAGGTGTATCACCTCAAGAAACGGCGGTTGCTCCAAATCTTTCGGTAAAGGAAAACCTAGAGCTGATATGCGGCATTCACGGATTTTCGAAAGAAAAGACCGCGGCGAAGATCGGGGTGCTTGCCGAGCAATTTGCTTTGGACAGTGTTTTGAGCAGAAAGGCAGGAAAGCTCTCGGGCGGTTGGCAACGCCGCGTCAGCATTGCAATGGCTCTGATCAGCGAGCCCCAAATTCTGTTTTTGGACGAGCCTACTCTCGGCCTCGACGTCATTGCAAGGCACGATCTTTGGGATACGATCAGTTCCTTGAGAGGCAACGTGACGATCATCCTGACGACACATTATATGGAAGAAGCAGAGGCTCTCTCCGACCGCATAGGCGTTATGAAAGACGGAAAGCTTCTTGCGGTGGGAACGGTTGAAGAGCTGAACGCGATGGCAGGAACAAACGATTTTGAAACGGCATTCGTTTCCATTGTAAAGGAGGGTGCGGTATGAGAATGATGACTTTTGCCAAAAGATGCACCAAGGAGATCCTGCGCGACCCGATCAATCTTGGCTTCGGTTTGGGATTTCCATTGGTTCTTTTGTTACTTCTCAGCGCTATGCAGGCGAACATTCCCGTAAATCTGTTTGAGATAGACACGCTGACTCCCGGCATTACCGTGTTCGGCCTGTCGTTTATGACGCTGTTTTCGGCAACCTTGGTTGCCAAAGACCGTGAAAGTGCGTTCTTGCAAAGATTATACACAACGCCTCTCACGGGATTTGATTTTATCATAGGATATATGCTGCCGCTTCTGCCCATTGCGCTTGGGCAGACGGTGATCTGTTACCTGGTTGCGATTCCTTTGGGACTGACCCTTAGCGCTAATATTATTTATGCGGTTATCGGTATGATCCCGATAGCGGTCTTCAATATCGCGCTCGGACTTTTGTGCGGCAGTCTTTTGGGAGTTAAGCAGGTTGGCGGTATTTGCGGAGCATTGTTTACCAATCTTTCTGCGTGGCTTTCGGGCGTGTGGTTTGATTTGAAGCTTGTGGGCGGTTTTTTTGAGAAAATTGCGAACGTGCTCCCTTTCTTTCACGCCGTGGAAATGGAAAAAGCGTTATTTAACGGGGATTTTGAGCTGGCGGGTGCACATATTCTGCCGATTCTTTTATACAGTTTTGGGGTAACGGCGGTTGCGGTCTTCTGCTTCCTCCGCCAAATGAAGAAACAGTAAGGATTATTGAAAATGAAGTACAAACTCATTATTGACAAGGATGCAGAGGAAGAAATAATAGCGATCGTTCATGCACCTTCATCTTTGACTCAACAGATCGAAGACCTTGTTTGCGGCTTTTCGGGCGCGGATTGCATTATGGGATACAGGGACGATGAAATGCGGAAGCTTTCCTTCGGAGAAATAGAGTGCATTACAGTTCTTGACAGAAAGGTGATTGCCATTGATATGAAAGGCAACCGTTATTCGCTCAAAGACAGGCTTCGGGATCTGGAGGATATTTTGCCCTCTTATTTTATCCGAATTAATAAATCCACTCTTGCCAATGAGCATAGTATACAAAGATTTGATGCAGTATTCAGCGGTGGCATAGACGCGGTTTTTGCGTGTGGCTATCGTGAATACGTTTCAAGGCGTTGCTTTGCAGAGATCAGAAGGAGGTATGAAGGAATATGAAAAAGTTTGTTTGGGATTTTTTGCGACGCGGCTTGATTGCATCGGGCATCGGTCCGATCGTTTTGGCGATTATTTATCTGATTTTTCGGCAGGCTGCGGGAGTGGAGACTTTAACCGTAAATCAAGTCTGCATTGGTATTTTTTCATTGACAGCACTCGCCTTTATCGCGGGCGGTCTGAATGTGCTTTATCAAATCGAACGCTTGCCCTTAATGATGGCAATTCTGATTCACGGAAGCGTTTTGTACGTCAGTTATCTCGGCACCTATCTGCTCAACAATTGGCTTGACTTTGGTGTAATACAGATCGTAGTCTTCTCGGCAATTTTTGTTGTGGGTTATATCATAATTTGGGCAATCATTTATTCCATAATCAAAAGAAATACGGCAAAGCTCAATAAAATGCTGAAGCAAAAACAGCAAAGCGTAAAAGCTGATTCGCTCAGCTGACGATTTGAAGTACCGAAAGCCGCATACTGCGCTCTGCGGCGAGAACCCATAGCTTGTAGTTTACAAGAAAAAATGAAATCAAGGCGGCAATTATGTCGCCTTGATTTTTTGAAATGATGTTGAAGTCGGCGGAATTTTATGGTATAATAAAGTATCAAACTAACGAAGATTATTTTATCAAGAAAGGGAAGAAACGTGAAACTTAATTTTGACTTCGAAAAAATAATAGGCAAGATCAAACCGATGCACGCAGTTGGTCAGCCACCTCTCTTCGTGGGCAATCACGGCGTTGAGGACGATATGTTCCACTATCTGACAGAGGCGAACATCCCGTATTCGCGTATGCATGATACTTACGGTGTCTTTGCGGGCAACCTTTTTGTAGATATACCGAACCTCTTCCGCGATTTCGACGCGGACGAGAACGATCCCGAATCCTATGACTTTGCTTTTACCGACTCTTTGTTTACAAAAATGATCGCCGCAGGTGTTGAGCCTTATTTCCGTTTGGGCGTGACTATCGAAAACGCTCATATGGTCAAGGCTTACCGCGTTTTTCCGCCCGCCGATCCCCATAAGTGGGCGCGTATCTGCGAACACATCATCCGCCATTACAACGAGGGCTGGGCGAACGGCTTCCGCTTCGGAATTAAGTATTGGGAGATCTGGAACGAGCCCGACAACGAGGAATCTATCGAGCTGAACAATATGTTTAAGGGCACGGCGGAGGAGTATTACGATCTCTATGCCGCAACCTCGAAGCATCTTCGCGAATGCTTCGGCGACAGCATCAAGATCGGCGGATACTCAAGCACCGGACTTTACCTCGGCTATATGGAGCAGTCGGAAAAATACAAACAGCCGCACGAGATCACTCATTGGGAAGAGCGCGCAATTTATCATACCAAGTTCTTCCTCGGTTTTCTTGAACGTGTAAAACGCGACAATTTGCCCTTTGATTTCTTCTCGCATCACAGCTATATGGACGTCAGACTCACAACGAGAATTCAGAAGTATGCTGAAAGATTACTTGCCGAGGCGGGATTCCCCGATATAGAGATCCATCTCAACGAGTGGAACACCGACCGAACACGCGACACGCGTGGAACGACCAAGGCTTCCGCCGACGTTGCGGCGATGATGATGGCGATGCACGCAACCAAGATGTCGATGATGTGCTACTACGACGCGCGTATCGACATCAGCGTTTACGGCGGTCTGTTTAATCCATTGACACTCGAGCCCTTCTGCACTTATTATTCCTTCAAGGCTTTCGGAAAGCTCTATGCAATGGAAAATCAGGTTGATGTCACGGGCGACCTCGGTGACGGCTTGTACGCTATGGCGGCAACGAACGGCAAAGAACGCGGAATCCTGATCACCAACATTGGTGAGGATAAGGAAATCGAAACCAACCTCGGCAGAGGATATACCGCTTATCAGATCGACGAGAAGCACTTCATGACGAAGAAGCGAATCAGCGTCAAGAATTTCAAGCTCAAGCAATACGATACTCTGTATATCGAAAAGAACGTATAATATCAGAAAAGACTGCGCCGCACGGTGCAGTCTTTTCTGATAAAGTTACGAAATTGCTCTGTATTATGTTGACATCCAAGCGTTGATGTGATAAAATTTTAGTATAAAGTCTTATGGAGTCAATTAATGTGAAAAGATTATTTTCCGCCATCTCGCTGTTGCTTTGCATAAGCTTCGTACTTTCTGCTACACCGCTGTTGGCGGCTGAAGAAAACAAGACGCAGGAAATGGGGTCTTTTGAAGAAATAATTGCATCGTATTACGATCCCGATGGCAGACCTATGTCCTGCGCTCATAGAGCTATAACCTACATAGGCAATCCAATTCCGGAAAATTCGCTTGAGGCAATTCAGGATTCCATCGACCACAAGGTTGATATAGTCGAGCTTGACATTACGCGCACAAAGGACGGAATCTACGTTCTTTGTCACGACAGCAGCATCAAGCGTACCACCACGTATACCGGGTCTCTCAACGTTTCCGATATGACCTATGCCGAAATCTGCAAATACCCTCTGCTTCAGTATACCGGCGGCTCGCGTGACGTTTACCGTGACGAAAACGGAAACACTCTGGTAATGCCTACATTTGAGGATGCACTCAAGCTTTGTCGAGGCAAGATAATGATCAATCTTGATAAATTTACGAGTTGCTGGGGCAACCGTATGGAGCTTTACGAGCTTGTCAGAAAGCACGATTGTCTTGATCTTGTTATGTTCAAGGGAAAATATGATGCGGGAACAATACTCGGTTGGCATAAGGAGATAAAAGCCAAATACGGAACCGACGCTCAAATGCCGAATTTCGCCACTATGAACAGCAACAGAAATGCGGGATCCTGGGTAAATGAAATCAAAAAGCATTACGATGTAAAGACCGCATTTACCGTTGAGGCAGGATTTTCGGATTATACACAGCCGCAGAGCGATCCCAAGGTGATCAAGCAGATCAAGCAATATACGCGCATTTTTACAAACGTTCTCTATGAATCGAGCGGCGGCACACACAGTGCAAAACATAAGGAAAATTCCACGGGATGGGCAGAGGTGCTCTCGCTCGGTTACAACATTATTCAAACGAATAATGCCGCAGACCTCGCGGCTTACATCTACGCCAACTATTCAACACCGACAAGAGATATTGGCTCGGGGCTCGATCTGTTGTACTTCTCGGGCTTTAAGCACAATCAGCTAAGCTATACGATCGCGATAAACGCGCCTTCCGTCAGGATGTTTAACGGAGATTATATCTCTTTCAAAAACGTTGATTTCGGCAATTGCGACGGAAAGAGCCTTGTTGCAAACATAACCGGTTCGTCGGGACAAGGTGAGCTCGTTATAAGAAAGGATTCGCCCACGGGAGCAGTGATCGCAAAATTTGATCTTTCAAAAATCGGAAATCAGACTATCAGCGCTGTTGCTGAGTTGCTGATCGACAATCCCGGCGTATGCGATATATACGTTTGCGCAGAAAATACGGGCGACGGATTTGTTTCTGCTTCAAAGCTGACCTGCACCGACCCTATGGATGGCGATATCAAGCGTATAGTCGGTCTGCCGCTCTTTACCAAACCCGGAGTTGCACCTGCGCTTCCCGCAGAGGTTTCGGTTGTAAACGAGTTTGGATTTGTCTGTAACTCAGAAGTAATGTGGTCTCCAATCCCAGAGGAATGCTACGGCGAAAAACTGACCCGCTTTACCGTCCCCGGAATTCTTAAATCAAACTGTCAGACGATATATGCAAGCGTTACGGTTATCGATATTGATATGTCGGGCGCGGCTGTCTGGTTTGATTCACTCGGAGAGAAAGTTCTCGGTAAATCGGGTGAGGTGCTTGAATGGTATGACAGCATAGGTTCGATCCCCGCAACCGCGGAAAGCCAAACCGCACCGATCTATAAGAACGGCGCAGTAAGCTTTGACGGTCAAGGCGATAATATGATCTATAATCACAGCCTTTCAAAAAAAGGCAATATATCAATCATCGTCAACGCCAAGACCGATAAAAAGTCTACCGACTATATGGGTGATTATAAGATCAACAATTCCGCGAGATATACCTTGATCCATTATCCCGAATCGGGTTCGTGGGGAAGCGTCTATTTCACAGCATTCAAAAACGGAATCGTGTGCCGCTTCGGCTCGGGCGTAAGTAATAACAGAGGAATTTATTATACCGGTAAAAATGACGAGGGATGGTCAACGGTATCTGCGATAAAGAACGGAACATCCGAAAAGCTATATCTTGGCTCATTAATGGTATATGACAGAGCTGCGGATAAATCAAATGCACATCAAATGGGCAATCCCGGCAAGACAGTAACCGCAACTCATGAGTATGCATACATCGGTCTCGGTATCCAAAACTCGACCAATTACTATTACAGCGGCGACGTCGGAGATATCGTTATTTTTGAAAGAACGCTGAACGACGCCGAAATCGCAACTCTCGACGCATACTTCAAAGCGAAAAATCAGAATACTCTCAAGGATAAAAGCAATACCGTCGTGGCGGAATTCGAGGGCTTTTTGATGAACAACAGAGAAAAGATACACTCTCTCGAATACACATCAGATGCTACATCACACACCGCTGTCTGCAAGATCTGTTCTTACACAGTAATCGAAGAACATACCTTTGACTACTCTACCAAGGATGAGGAAAACCACGTTAAAACCTGCACTTCTTGTCAGTATGTGGGCGAAGAACAGCACAACTATCAGGCTTTGGATACGATGTATAAATGCCCCGTTTGCAACGCCGAAAAGCCTCTGCCTGAGCAGAACGGTGATATAACCGTGATCGTTATAATATCCGTCTCGGTAGTTGCCGTTTTGGCGGTCATCGCATTTGTAGTAGTTTATAAAAAGAAAAATGACAGTTAAAGAAAACTCGTGGGACAAGCTCCTGCAAATTAAAACCGGCGGTCGTGATGATACGAACTCGGACGAATACCGCTACCCGTACGAACCCACGCCATACAGCGTTCTCGAACGCCTGGCAAGCACCGAGCTTTTCGGCAAGGACGACATCGTTCTGGACTACGGCTGCGGAAAAGGCAGAGTAGGATTCTTTTTGTCCTATCGGACGAAAGCAAGATCGATTGGAATTGAATACGATGAACGTATCTACAAAAGCGCGCTCGAAAACCGCAAGACAGCCGTTCCGCGGGCAAAGGCAGACTTCGTATTGACGAGAGCCGAGGAATACGAAGTTCCCGCTGAAGTCAACAGATGCTATTTCTTTAACCCCTTTTCGGTTGAGATCCTCCGCAAGGTAATGGCAAGGATCATCGAATCCTATTATGCCGATCCGAGGGAAATACTCTTGTTCTTTTACTATCCGTCGGACGAGTTCATGTGCTACCTGATGACCGTGGACGAGCTTGAGTTTTACGATGAGATCGAATGCGGCGACCTCTTTGAAGGAAACGATTCGCGGGAGCGGATTATGGTTTTTCAATTATCTTATTGAAATCAAAAATCCTGCGCGAATGAAAAATAACAATAATGGCTGACCGATCGGTCAGCCATTGTTGATTAATCCAATATTCTTCCGTCCGTGGAGATGGTAACGACTCTCCAAGGAATAAACTTCCCGCTTGCCATCAAAGCGCGCTTGACGGCGTTTTCGATGCCGCCGCAGCAGGGTACCTCCATGCGAACGACGGTCACGCTCCTGATATCATTGTTTGCGATAATTGCAGTAAGCTTCTCGGCGTAATCGACGTCATCGAGCTTCGGACAGCCGATGAGCGTGATTCTGTTGCGAATAAATTCGTTGTGGAAGTTAGCGTATGCGTAAGCGGTGCAGTCAGCCGCAACGAGTAGATTCGCGCCGTCAAAATAGGGTGCGTTTACGGGAACAAGCTTGATCTGCACGGGCCATTGCGACAGTTGGCTGACAGCAGGTATGCTTGCAGTTGAGCAAGAGCATTCCTCGCGTTTGATCGCTTTCGATTGCGTTCCCGGACAACCGCAAGGCAAGGTGCCTTGCTTTTTTGCTTTTGCAGCAAGCACGGCGGCTTCATCGTATGCAGGAGCCTCGCGCTCCTCAAAGGATATCGCATCCACCGGACACGCGGGCAGACAGTCTCCAAGCCCGTCGCAGTAATCCTCGCGCGTCAATCGAGCCTTGCCGTTTATCATCTCGATCGCACCCTCGTGGCAAGCCGCCGCACAAGCACCGCAACCGTTGCATTTTTCTTCGTCGATCTTTATAATTCTTCTTAACATGGGTATCTCCTTTTTAGCCTTGACTTTATGATAATATTATAGTATAATAATTCTAACAAGTCGGTTGTTTATACAACGGAAAGAGATGAAAATGAAAAAATATATTCCCATACTGAAAAGAACGAAGCTTTTTTCCGGTCTTGCCGATGACGAGATCGGCGCGATGCTCTCCTGCCTTGATGCGCGGTTGCATGAGTACAAAAAAGGCGAATACGTCCTTCACGCGGGCGAGCATCTGAATTACATCACTCTGCTGGCAGAAGGCGAGCTTCATATTCAGCGCGATGATTATTGGGGCAACCGCGCGATCGTCAACCGAATCGGTGTCGGCGAGATGTTCGGCGAAGCCTATATCGCACCCGAAAGCGGCGCGCTTCTCAATGACGTGATCGCGGTGGAGGACAGCACAGTCATCTTTTTCGACGCAAGAAAGGTCATAACTATGTGCTCCTCGGCGTGCAGATTTCATTCTATGGTTGTGCAGAATCTCTTTTTTGCGATCTCTGATAAGAACCGTAAGCTCGTGCAGAAGCTCGCTCACATGTCCAAGCGCACCACTCGCGAGAAGCTGATCTCTTATCTCTCCGAGGAAGCAAAGCGGCAGAACAGCGCAAGCTTCACCATCCCCTTCAACCGTCAACAGCTCGCCGACTTTCTGTCGGTCGACAGAAGTGCCATGTCAAACGAGCTTTGCAAAATGCGCGACGAAGGCTTTCTCGAGTTCGAGAAGAATCAATTCAAATTGCATGAAAGATCGGCAATCAAAAATTGAGATGAAGTAAGCAAAGAAAGGGCACGGGAAAAGCTGTTTTCAGAATATTCTTGAAACAGGAGGGATTTTGTGGTATAATGAAATAAATAATAAATGTGATATGGGAATTTTGCGGTGAAGTGTAAAGGAGATTGAATATGAAGCAAACATTTCAAAAAGCGGTAGATTTTCTTCTCAAAAATACAAATCCACCGATAAAGCTTCGCATGAAGAAAGAAATTCTCGGAAGTATAACTGCAATAGTTTTCGAATAACTGAAACGAGGACATACTTATGAAGAAAATACAAAAATCCATACATCCCGACGACGCGATGCATTATGAGCAAATGGGCTTGAAGAAAAATGAGGTCGAGCTCTGGGAGGACGGATCGCGCGTCGACGGCTCGAAGGGCTGCTATGAATGGTGGTACTACGATTCGCACTATCCCGACGGTACGGTGCTCGTCATATTCTTCTACTCGAAAATGCCGATAAACGTTGACGGTCCGATCAAACCGATCTCATCAATGGAGCTGACCCTGCCCGACGGCAGAAAGTTCTCCGAGGAGGTCTACGCCACGATCGAGGAAAGCCATTACGCCAAGGAGCAGTGCGACGTCAAGATCGGCGAATGCTGGTGTCGCGGTGACCTTAAGCATTATGACGTCGTCTTCAAGGGCAAGACAATGAGCGCGCGCCTCACACTTGACGGAACGATCCGAGCATGGCGATCGCAGACGGGAAGTATCTTCTTTGGCGACAACGAAGAGCATTATTTCGCATGGCTGCCTGCCATTCCCGAGGGACGCGCCGTGGCGGACGTTACCTATGACGGCGGCAAGGAATTGCACCTCGAGGGCTCGGGCTATCACGACCACAATTGGGGCAATATTTCGATGCTTAAGCTGATGCACCACTGGTATTGGGGCAGGGCAAAGATCGGGGATTACAAGGTTATTTCCTCGTGGATCACCGCGGGTAAGAAGTATGGCTACAAGGATCACGACGTCTTCATGATTGCGAAGGACGGCGAGATCCTCGGCGACAATTCCAATCACACGCTCAAATTTCTGCCCGAGGACAGGTACATCGACGAGCATACGGGCAAGCCTGTGTACAACAAGGTGGTCTACGAATACACGACCGAGTCGGGCGACGAATACCGCATCATCTACGATCGCAGTGGCGACATCAATAAGACCCGATTTGTCGACGTGCTCCCCAAACCGCTCGGTCTGCTTGCAAAGATGATCGGTTTCGACGGCGGATACCTGCGCTTTGAAGGCACGGCAACCATCGAGAAGCTCGATGGCGGCAAGATTGTCGAAAAGGTCAGCGACCCCGCTGTGTGGGAGCTGATGTACTTCGGCAAATCCTGCGCCGATGAGAAATACAGAGCGGAACACGGTATCAAATAATGATAAGGATGCGCTTGCATATAACAAAAATTATATTTTGAAGGAAGCGATTATCAAAAAGGCTGATAAAGCAGAGTCCGCAAAAAATTATAATTATCCTCATGCCGCCGCTCAAGAATTGTTATCCAATGTGGTATACCACAACACCCTTTAAAAAAATGTGTAACAGGCAAGAAAAATGAGCGTTATGAAATGAATTCAAAAATGCTCTATAAGCCTTATCGCGTAGCATTCTGCGTGGCGCAAAGAGTTAAAGTGCGTAGCAGGGAAATTTATACCTTTAGAACTCAAAACAAACATATATTAAGCAACAAAAGGCGGCGGAGAAATCCGTCGCCGTGTTCATATAATGCGGTTGAAAAAGGATGAAAAATATGGTATAATAAGGTATCGAAATCTAGGAGGTAATTATGCTTACCTACACATACATATCAAAAGGAAAATTCGGCTTGGTTGAAAAGCCAAAGCCTACGATACAGCACGAGAGGGATGCGATCGTCAAGGTGACAATTGCGAGCATTTGCTCGAGCGACCTGCACATCAAGCACGGTAGCGTGCCGAGAGCTGTTGAAGGAATTACGGTCGGTCACGAGATGGTCGGCATCGTGGAGGAAATCGGTTCTGCGGTTACGCACGTAAAGCCCGGTGACAGAGTCACGGTCAATGTTGAAACCTTCTGCGGAGAGTGCTTCTTCTGCAAGAAGGGATTCGTCAACAACTGCACCGACAAGAACGGCGGCTGGGCGCTTGGGTGCCGCATTGATGGCGGTCAGGCGGAGCACGTTCGCGTACCTTTTGCGGATCAGGGGCTCAACAAGATTCCCGATAGTGTAACCGACAGACAAGCTCTGCTTGTTGGCGATGTTCTTGCCACAGGCTATTGGGCGGCGAAGATATCCGAGATTACCGAGGACGATACTGTTCTCATCATCGGAGCAGGACCCACGGGAATCTGCACGCTTCTTTGCGTGATGCTGAAAACTCCCAAGCGCATCATCATGTGCGAGAAGGACGAGAACCGCATCAAGTTTGTCAATGAGTACTATCCCGATGTGCTGACGGTTACGCCTGATGAGTGCCTTGATTTTGTTCGCGAG
>JAZORB010000186.1:0-2687 GCA_045656385.1 Eubacteriales bacterium
CTCGAGATCGACCCCGAATTGCACTACAAGCTGCACTATATTTCAAAATACGAGGGCCGCTCAGCCAACCGTCAGGTGATCTATCTGATAAGAAAATGCATCAAGGATTTTGAGCTCCGCGAGGGTGAGATCGAGCTCCCCGAGGATATAGCAAAGACCCCCACCAAAGACGAATAAAAATTCCGCCCAAACGGGCGGAATTTTTCCTTTTATTTCGCCGCAGGCGAACTATCATTCGCGCGCAGCGCGACTATCATTCCGCCGTAGGCGGATTATCATTCGAGCGAAGCGAGATATTACTCAATCTCTCCCGCGGGCGGATCAAGTTCGATCTCATATCCCGTCGGCAGTCCCATAACGGGGTAGCCGGTTTCATCAAAGTCGATGCGCTGGATGTTGAAGAAGCGGTGCGCGGGGGTGACGGTCTCGTTGTGCTCCTTCATGCCGTGGTAGGCGCACCAGATCTCGCTTCCGTCGGGCGAGGCGAAAAAGGATGCGTGGCCGGGGCCGTAAAGTCCGTTTCCGTGAACAAAGAGGGGCTCGGGGTGCTTTTTCCAGTTTGCGGCGTCGGTAAGCGAGCCGCCCGTGTGCTCAAGCACGCCAAGGCAGTAGTCATCCGACCAACAGCCGTTCGCGGAATAGATGATAAAGAGCCTGCCGTTCCTCTCAAGGAAGAATGCGCCCTCAACAATGGCACGTTTTCCGGTATAGGGCTCAACAAGCTCCCAATCGAGCTCGGCACGGGCGATGGTCGCCCAATTATTGCCGTAAGTGTAGGGGTTCACAAGGTCACAGATATCAAGCACCTGTCCGTACTGCGGGTCAACGCGGGAAGAGCAGAGGTACTGCACTCCGTCGGGTGCGGTGTAAACGGTGGGGTCGATCGAGAAAATATCGGGGCTCGGCTTGCCGCGGAAGATCCACTCGCCCTCAAAGGGGTCGTCGGCGGGGCCTTCCATGATAAAGAGACGCTTCTGGCTCGGCTCGGGCTTGATGCGGCCGCTGGTGTAGACGTACCATTTTCCGTTCGAGCCTCGGTGCATTTCGGGCGCCCAGATGTCGCCCCAGATTCCGTCGCGCTCGCCGTTCGGGGTGTAGATGACGCGCGAGTCGCCGTCCGTGACGATCGAGCCGGCGTGGCGGCTGCGGAAGAGCTCAAGCTTCGATCCGCGAGTGAAAAGAGCGTAGTAATAGCCCGTTTTGGGGTCAAAGGTCATAAAAGGGTCGGGCGCGTCAAAGGGAGAAACGGGGTTCTTGAATTTCATAATAAAGTACCTCTTTTACGTAATTGTAATTGATGATCAAGCGATACGTACCAAATGCCGAAATAGGCATTTACACGTCTTCATTATATCACAAATTCGTGAGCGTTTCAAGTATTTTCGCAGATTTGCGAATATCATAGCGAATTTGCGCCACGGGGAACGGTATTATTTTATTGAAACGGCGTTCCGAACAACGCCACCATCAAGGCATATAACAAGGGGATCGTGATGACGCACAATGTGTGCGAGATCATTGCCATACTTGCGCCGGTTTCGGGATTGCCGCCGTAAGCTTCGGGGAAGATGACGGTGTTAAGTCCCAGCGCGGGTGCGGTCGCGAAAAAGGTCAGAAAGAGCACGTCGTTGCCGATGTTAAGGGAGAACGCGGCGTTTGCCAGCGTTTTAAGACAGAATAAAAACGATACGATTATAGCCGGCAGCAGAGAAAGGCGCAAAGCGGTTGCCACATACACCTTTTTGTTTTTAAGCATAGATAAAAAGTCGTATTTGGCAATAGTTACGCCCGCAAGCAGCATTGCCACGGGTCCCATGCAGACCTTGAGCGTATCAAGCGAATTGGTCACAAAGCTCGGAATGTACTTGCCGGCGCCGCTGAGTCCGACTGCCATACCGAGAAGCATTGCAATGGTGGGAGCGTTGATCAACCGCCGCCAGGAGCCGCCTCTCTTTTCCGTGCCCGGCGTCATAACGCTGATGCCCCATGAGTAGATCATAAGCTGGATCGGCAAGCAGAACAATTTGTAATATGAAAGCGCCATCTCTCCAAACATAGCAAGCACGATGGGGTCGCCCATATATCCGCTGTTTGCAAACGCCAGGGCGTAGAGATACACCCCGCGCTCGGGTCCCTTTTCCTTGACAAAGAAGCGGGCAAGGAAGATCGATATTCCCACGGCAAGCACAACGCCAAGGGAGGAGAGAATAATATTGATCAAATGCTCGCCAATGGAATCAAGCGTGCAAAAGTATGCCATAGTGGTAAAATTGAGCGCGGGACAGAAGATCCAGGTCTCCATTTTAGCCATGACCTTGCCCGAACCCTCGGGCAGGATCTTGCACTTGCTGAGTATGAATCCAAGCGCAATGCAGGCAAACAGCGTCAGCATAGGCGTCAGCGTAGCGATAAAGGTTGTCATTGTAGTTCCTCGATAAAATGTGTTTATGCGTGAGATAATTATATCATATGGGCGCAGAGTTGTCAATCATTAACCGAAAAACAATCGAATTACACCCAAACGGAAGGATTTTGAACCCGAAGCTCGCGCATAATTGGGTGGAATAATTTAATTTGGCGGTAGCGCGAGCTCTATTATTGTTTCGCTTTGCGAAACAATAAGGGGTTCATCGTTGATCAGCAACTGCAAAAAAATAACGGATAGCCGAATGGCTATCCGTTATTTT
>JAZORB010000187.1:0-3908 GCA_045656385.1 Eubacteriales bacterium
GCAACCATCATTGCCGTTTCAACGAGCGCAAGAATGCTCGTTCTTCTGTTTTTGTTGTTTGTTTTCATTGTTTTTCTTTCCTTTCGGTTATATAATCAACCGATAATTTCGGAATTTCTCGGAAAAGTGATCAGTTTCCCCGAAAAACGAAAGAGCCGCACATTCCTGCAGTGAATGTGCGGCACCCCCGATAATAATCGGTAGATCTTAAACTTCCTTCGCCGGTATTACCCGTATCAGGTTCAAAGGGTTCGACCAGATGGTCGTCTCAGCCGCACGGCACCCCCGTAAACGGTATTCAGTTTACTTGTTCTTAATTAATAGTAGTAGTTTGCTTGAACGTTACTAAGCTTATACTTATTGAGAAGTTCTTCGTCGATCTTTACTTCTGCCGAGAACTTTTCAAGGCTTTCTGCGATGTATTCGAGGAAGAGCGGCTCCTTGAGGTACTGCTCGAAGGTTTCAAGAGCGCCGAGCTCTGCGTCGTAGAAGGTGAAGAAATCGGTGTTTGCGGTCTTATCGTATGCGCCCTCGTCGAGCTCGAGCTTTTCAACAATATGGAGGTTATTTTCGGTCTCGATAAGCTTGATCTGTCCGACCTCCATTGCCTTGAGCTCGTTATAGATCTTTTCAAGAGCCGCGTCGGTTCCCATTGCGGAATCCTTGCTCATGTAAATGCCGCCCGAATAAATATCATCGGTGGGGTTTTCGTCATACTTTTTCGAGATCTCAAGGAAATCTGAGCCCGAATTGATGCTCTTAAGAGCCTCAGCAGCCTTGTTTCTTGCTTCCTGGGTCTCGGCAGTGGTCATGCTACGATACTTTGTGTAGCCGTCCTTATCGAGAACGGGATTGCCCTTTTCGTCAAGCTCAGGGCATTCATTGATGAAGAAACAGATCTGGCGCATGCGCACGTAATTCTGCTGATAATAATTTTCCTTATCGATCTTTGTAACGCCGAGGGTTCCGCCCGCGCCGAAAAGATATTCCTGGAGGTAATCAACCTTTTCGTCGATCAGGTAAAGCTCGCGCAGGATCTTCATGCTTACGCCGTAGTTCGAAAGAAGCGCATTGAACTCCGACTTCGAGCCCGAAGCGTAATTCTCGCAAAGATCGGCGATGTAGGCATCGACCTCCTCAACGGTAGAAGCAGGGAGCGAAAGGCCGAACTGATCGAACAGATAGAGCGAGCAAAGATAGGTCTTTGCGTTCTCATAGATAAAGCCCGACATAACGTCATCATAGGTCTCGCCGGTTGCGGGATCGGACGCGAGAGGCCAGAACTGATCGACCTTATCAAGCCCATACTGCTTGCAAACGGCATCGCCATAGTAATACTCGAACTGTGCCTTGTAGCGCGAGAGCCAGAACTCGATCATATTTGCCGTGATCTCGGTGCCGCCCAGCTCCATAACGGGAGTGCCGAGGCTCGAGCAACCGACAAGCGAGAGCGCAAGCATCACAAGCGCAAGCGCTGCCGCCGTAATTTTTTTAATTATTTTCATTATAAAAATTCCTTTTTCAATTTTATAATATTATACACTATTTTGGGGCTTTTGTCTATCCCTTATTTCCCAATAATTTGAGATATTTTTTGAATATTTCGCAAAGAATCGCAAGCACGTCGTCCTTTTCGCGCAAAGAGAGCACAAGATAGGGCTCATCCGCGATGACGACACGAAGCTTCACGCCCGGCATTTCGGAAATATCCTGCCAAATTTCAAGATCGAATTCGGATGGGCGGATCGACACCTGTCTTCCCTCCTGCGTCAGCGAGAGCACCTTGCATCTCTGTGCCAGCGCGCGCAGAAGCGCAACGTCAAGCAGGAAAAGAACGGGCTCGGGCGGCTCGCCGTAGCGGTCGCAAAGCTCCTCGTAGAGATCCTCGGTGTCGCTCTCGTTCCGCACGTGCGCGATCTTTTTATAGAGCGACATTCTCTGCGCCGCGTTGGTGACGTAGCTTTCGGGCAGATAGGCGTTGATATTAAGGCTGACCGTTGTATCGACGCTTTCCTCGACCTTTTCGCCCTTTTCCTCAAGCACCGCCTCGTTGAGGAGCTTGATATAAAGATCGTATCCGATAGCGTCGAGATGACCGTGCTGCTCGGCGCCGAGGACGTTGCCCGCGCCGCGTATCTCAAGGTCGCGAAGAGCGATCTGGAAGCCCGCGCCGAACTCGGTATATTCGCGGACGGCTTCAAGACGCTTTTCCGCGATCTCGGTCAGCGCGCGCCCTCTCGGGAAGGTGAAATATGCATAAGCACGGCGGGGCGAGCGTCCGACTCGTCCGCGGAGCTGATGGAGCTGGGAAAGTCCCATTCTGTGCGCGTTTTCAACGATCAAGGTGTTCGCGTTCGGCACGTCGACACCCGTTTCAATGATCGTGGTTGAAACGAGAACGTCGATCTCGCCCGTGATCATATCGCGCCAGATGTCCTCAAGCTGCTCCTTCTCCATCTTTCCGTGTGCCACAACGACGTTCGCCTCGGGGAAGGCGCTTCTGATTTTATCGGCGGTGTAGCTGATGGTTTCAACAAAATTATAAAGGTAGAAGACCTGACCTCCGCGCGAAAGCTCGCGGCGGATGGCATCGTTTATAATGAGCTCATCGTGCTCGAGAACATAGCTCTGCACAGGCTGACGGTCGCCGGGTGCCTCGTCGAGAAGCGAAATGTCGCGGATGCCCGACATTGCCATATTCAGCGTTCGCGGAATGGGAGTTGCAGAGAGCGAAAGAACGTCCACGTTGCCGCTTCTCTGCTTGATCTTTTCCTTTTGCGCCACGCCGAAGCGCTGTTCCTCGTCGACGACCAAAAGTCCAAGATCCTTGAATTTTACATTCTGCGACAGCAGGCTGTGTGTGCCGATGATGAGGTCGATATCTCCTTTTTCAAGATCGGAAATGATCTTTCTCTGCTCCTTGGGCTTGCGGAAGCGCGAGAGCATTTCGATGTTTACGGGAAAAGCTCTCATTCGGCTCTGCGCCGACTGATAATGCTGGAGCGCGAGGATCGTCGTCGGCACCAGCAGAGCGACCTGCTTGCCCGAGAGGATCGCCTTATAGATCGCGCGGAACGCCACCTCGGTCTTGCCGTAACCGACGTCGCCGCAAAGCAGACGGTCCATGGGAACGGCCTTTTGCATATCCTGCTTGATATCCTCGGTCGCGTCGAGCTGTGCATCGGTTTCGTCAAACTCAAATGCAGCCTCAAAATCGCGTTGGAAATCGTCATCGGGGAAGAAGGCGAAGCCGGGGCGGCGCTGACGCTCCGCATAGAGCGCGATAAGCTCCTTTGCGATGTCGCGCATGGTTGCCTTGGCGCGCGCTTTGGTCTTACCCCACTCGGCACTGCCGAACTTCGAGAGGCGTAGGGTTCCGTCATCCGAATGCGCGCCGATGTATTTTGATACCTTATCGAGCTTTTCAACGGGCATGAAGAGCTTGTCGCTGCCCGCGTACTGGATGGTGATGTAATCGCGCGTCACGCCGTCGACGGTCATTGTGGTCAGACCCATATACTGACCGATACCGTGTGCCTCGTGAACGACGTAGTCGCCCGTCGAGAGGTCGGCGTAAGAGAGGATCTGCTGTGCCGCTCCTTCCTTTTTCGACTTTGCCGCGCGCTTCTTCTTCTCCGCTCTGCCGCCCTCGGCAATAGTCAGCGAGATTACTGCGCATCGCGGCGAGGGGAGCTCAAAGGGTGAGGTCGGTGCACCTGCGATGACGAAAGCCTCGCCGCGCGGGAGTTTCGAAAGCTCGGGGAGCCCGTTTCCTTCTATAAAATACGCCTTGATGCCCCAGTTTTCCGAGAGCATGCCCGCGTAGTTTTTCGCTTTGTTTTCGTCGCCCGCCATAAGGATCATGCGGTAGCCGCCCTTCGACAGACCTTCAAGCTCCTCACGCAGAA
>JAZORB010000188.1:0-7254 GCA_045656385.1 Eubacteriales bacterium
ATCATTATACCAACGGCAGGGCCCGCCGCAGAAAGGAGAATTAATGGAACTTTTAATCGCAGAAAGAATCAAAAAATTCCGCAAGGAGCGGGATATGACACAGGATGCGCTTGCATCGGCTTTGGGAATCTCGCCGCAGTCGATCTCGAAATGGGAGTGCGGCGACGGTTACCCCGACATCACTCTGCTGCCTTCGATTGCAAACTTCTTCGGGATCACCGTCGATGAGCTGATCGGAAACGACGAGATCAGCGCGAAGGAAGATATTCAGAAGAATTACTTTTTCAGACTTCACGACAGACCCGTTGACGAAAGGCTCGAGCTTTCGCTGAAATATCACAGAAAATATCCGAGAAATTGGCATATCGCTACCTCGCTGATGCACCAGATCACGCGCTATAACCGTGACAAGATCGATGAATACAAGCCTATGCTTACCGAAATATGCGAGCGTATACTCAAGGAATGCTCCGACACCACTTCGCGGCAAAACGCGGTGAAATCAATGTGTATGATCTGCGACGAGGAAGATATAGGCAAATGGTTGCGTAAAGACAGTATATTTTGGCGCGATGAAAAGCTTGAGATTTACGAAGAAAGATATAAGCTTTCGGGTGACAAAGAAAAATATTGGATGTACCGCCATGCCGTAAATGTTGTAAAAGCCGCAAGCGTGATCAATCAATTCTACGGCCCAAGTCCGTACTCAAATGCCGAAGAAGCTATCGCGTGGTACAATAATTGTATTCATATTCTTGACAGTTTTACCTTACGCAAGACCGATTCCGACATTCCCGACGGATTTATCTGCGAATACCGCCGCGAATACATTCATTTGGCTGCGGCGTATTTCAAGTGCGGCGATAAAGAAAACGGCTACGATTATCTCGAACGCGCACTTGCTTTAACCGAAAGATTCGCCGTAATACCCCGCGGAACGCCGCTTGACCTTGGAAACGAGTTGTTTTTCGGAAAAACCAAACTGATCGAGGGTAAATGGAGAATTGAATTACCGAACGGAAAAAGTTATATCCATTTGCTCGGACTTGTCTGCAAAATGGGCAATATCGACAAAAAGATGACCGCCGAAAAGGGTTGGGAATGGTTCGACTCTGTTCGCGGCGAGGATAGATGGAATGAGATTCTTGCAAGAGCGCAGGCATTGAATAATACCGCAGATAATAACAACTAAATTCAGAACGCTGAACTTAATACCCCGCACTCTTAAACTCCTCCCTTCGGTTTACGAAGGGAGGGTGGGAGGGATGTCCCTATTTGCTCAAGCGAAGTTATTAGGATATCGGCGAAATCAATGTAGGTGAACAAAACTTGAACGCTCGCGAGCTTCCCCGCCCCTGTTTAAGGGGCGGGGGCAGGGGTGGGGTCCCTATTGTCGGCGCGTTTTCCATTATATGTAAATTCAAAAGCCGAGGCACTAAACCTCGGCTTTTAATTATTCTCCCAATGGAGTCAAAGTTCTGTAAACTACCGTATGCTTGTCATCAAGATACTTCGTTTTATGCCAATGACCCGAGTACCAATGCTTATATTCGACGCAATTATCAACGAAATTCATAAATCCGTTCTGACCGAGGGGATTTGCCTTCGGATTTTCAATGCGGTATTTATGCGTCAGCACGTAATCGACCTTGTTTTTATGCGCTTTCAGATTGCGGTAAGCGCGGATGATCTCATCCTCGGTCGGCTTTTCCTGCTCCCAGCGCAGTCCCCAATCAAACCACTTCTTTGATGACTTACATCCGCCCATTGTCAGGAAGGTATGTCCCTCGATCTCAAAGATGTAGCCGCGCATAAGGTGGATGAATTTATCCGAAATTCGGTGAATTCTGCCACCGCAAAAGTCCTCCTCGGGGAAGGAATAAAGGTAATCAAAATTCTCGTGATTTCCGTCAACAAGAGCGATCTTGCAAGGAAGTTCCTCAAAATATTTTGAAAACTCGCGGTTTTCATCGGTATCGCGGAAATGAAGCTCGATGTCACCGAGGATGATCAGAAGGTCGTCCTCTTTTGCATTTTTGACGTAATCATTGAGCGCGTCAATGTTTTTGTCGCCGTGAATATCACTTATAAAATAGATCATAATGCACCGCCGCAGACGGAAAGGATAAGTTTTCTTGCACGCATAAGCTCAAGATACTGCTCGATGCTTTCGATCTTCTCCTCGGATAGCGTTGCGGAAACACCGACATCCTCGGGTCTGTGGCAGTCGGAGCCGATAGTGAGAGGCAGGTTGTATTCTTTCGCGACCTGCATGGTTCTTTCGTTGTAATTATCCTTGCGAAGACAGCAGTTGATCTCAAAGCCGTCAACGTGATGTGGATGCGGCACGCACTTCTCCGCGCGGTGTGAATGAGCCTGAATAATGGTTATGCCGTGCGCCTTGAGATGAGCATAGAGCTCGTCGATATCAATATCGAAAATATCCTCGCGCAGCTTGAGGAATTCGCGCGTTACGCCGTAAAGCAGATAGTGATTTTTATGGAAGCTGAGTTCAACCGAGAAAAGAACGGTCAGACCGATGCGGTCACCCTCTGCCTTTGCTTCAAGATATGCATCGCAGAGCTTGTCTACCTTCTGTGCAAAAGTAAGATCCTCGCCAAGCTTCTTGAAATGGTGGGGAGAAAAATGGTCGGAAACGATTATGGTATCGTAGCCCGCCTCCTTGAAAAGTCTGACCTGCTCTACGGGTGTAAGCTTCGCGCAGGAGGAAACGGGGTATGTATGAAGATGTGCTTCTGTCTTAAACAAAACTATGTCCTCTTTTCTTTATATTTCTATCTCTGCATAAACGATCTTTTTGCGGTTGTAGGTATAAACTATATGCAGATGTCCGCCGCTTTCAACAACGGAAGGATAAGCAAATCCGCCCTCTTCGGTTTCAAGATCAAGCTCTTTTTTGAAGCTCTTGCCGTTATCCTCCGAAACAAAAAGCGAAAGCGGAGTGCGGGGACCCCAGTTTTTTTCGATGGGATTGCACAGAAGCGCAATTCTGCCGTCCTGAAGCTTAACGCAATCGATTCCGCTATTGTTGTTCGGCATATCGGTGGGATAGATCGGCGACCAGGTTTCTCCGTAATCTTCCGAATCGGTACGGTATATTCTTCCGATATTCGATCGTACGAGAGCGTGAATATTGCCCGCTTCACTTTCCCACAAGGTCGGCTGAATGACGTTGACCTTTTCGGCATTTTCAAGCTCGACGGGGATGTCTTTTTTGCGCCATTCCTTGCCGTCAAAGATGTCGACAAAGCAACGCCAAGGACCTTTTTCGGTCGAGCCGGGGGCAAGGATATTACCGTTCGAAATGCGGATGGGCTTGTTCTTGACGGGTCCTCTGCCGCCGCTTACATCGCCTTCGACAAGCTCGCGAGGATCCGACCACGTTTCGCCGAAATCCTTCGAGGTGATATATCGCGTGTGCCAATCGGCAATGGGGTAACCCATTTTGTAAAAGAGCACGACCTCGCCGTTCATCTCAAAGAGAACGGGGTTCCAATGCTGAACTCCAACCTCAGGTGTGACCGCGCGCGGTGCGCTCCAGCTCTCGCCGTCAAAGATACTGACAAATATGAGAACATCGGGATTCGCCTCCTTTGTTCCCGCAAACCACGCCGCAAGCTTCTTGCCATCCTCGCGTACAAGGATGGTCGACGCGTGGCATTCGGGAGTCGGGAGAGGCTCGCCGAAAATAAATTCCTGACGCAGAAGCTTCATCTTACGCCTCCATGTGGTATTTCTGAAGCAGATTTCTCGTGTTCTTCGCGGCATCGAAAACAAAATTCCAATCCGCGCCCACGGTCATCATATCGATTCCAAGCTCCGACCAGAATCGAAGCGTTTCGGGACGAAGATCACCGGTTGCAAGTCCGACGTATTTTCCGTTTTCCTTGACGATCTTCAGCGCGCGGCGGATCTGCTCCATGGTCTTCTCACCAAACACGTTACCAAGCTCGCCAAGTGAGCCCGAAAGATCGTTCGGGCCGAAGATGAATCCGTCGATGTAGGGTATCTTGACGATCTCCTCGAGATTTTCAACACATTCAACGTGCTCGATCTGCATGAATCGGCAAAGCTCAAAGCTTTCCTCATCGGTGTAGTATTTGCAATCGGTCTCGCCGTAGCGAATAGCTCTCATGGGACCGAATCCGCGAGTTCCGTGGGGAGGATAGAGCGTCGCTCCGATCATCTCGCGAACCTCCTCGGGCGTGCGCATCATCGGGAAAATGATACCCTCGGGGCCCATTTCGAGAATCTTTTTGGTGACGGTGAGGTCATTTTGCGGCAGTCTTACGACAGATGCCGCACCAACCGAACGCGCCGCGTTCAAGTGGCAGAGCACCTCCTTATACGACATATAAGTGTGCTCCATATCTATCCATATATAGTCATATCCAACGATACCCATGATCTCGCAAAGTGCGGGATCGGTGAGGCTGACAAGCGTACCGCAAGTCTTTTCGCCTTTTTTGATCTTTTCCCGAAGACTATTCATTGTTTTCTCCTTAAAAAGTATAAAAATATATATGATAATAATATCACAAACGGCGAAAAAAATCAAGAGCTTCAGCTCTTAAAACTTGACAAACATTCATCCTTTTGATATAATTAAGAAAAAATCCGGAGGTGACATAATGAAACGCATTATGATTATCGGCTGTCCCGGGAGCGGAAAGAGCACCTTTGCCCGCGCTCTTGCCGCAAAAACGGGATTGCCCCTTCACTACCTCGATATGATGTATTGGAACCCCGACCGAACGACAAAGCCGAAGGAGGAATTCCGTGCCGCGCTGCGCGAGACGGTAAAGCTGCCCGAATGGATCATCGACGGCAACTACGGTTCAACGCTCGAGCTGCGAATGGAGGCCTGCGACACAGTCATCTTTCTCGATTACCCCGTTGAAGTGTGCATTGCGGGAGTTGAAGAACGCCGCGGCAAGCCCCGCGAGGATATGCCGTGGATCGAGACCGAGCCCGATCCGGAATTCATTGAGTTCATCAAAAAATACAACGAAGAAAGCCGCCCGAAGGTAATAGATCTGCTCGAAAAGTATAAAGAAAAGAATATTATAATTTTCAAAACCAGAGCCGAGGCCGATGAGTATTTAAGAGGAGAATTATGATGAAACAGCTGATTTGCGGACTGCTTGCTCTTATAATGCTTTTCGGCGCTGTCGCTTGCTCTCCGGATGCAGGCGAAGCTGTTACCGATGAGGTTACAACGGAATCTAAAAAGACCGAAACCGAAACCACCGCCGAACCCGAAGAAACAGAAGAACCTTTTATCATCAAGGAGGATACACTCGTGTTTACACAGAATAGCATTTCCGAATACACAATCATCCGTCCCGAAAGCTCGACAGAGGCGAATGTCAAAGCCGCATCGGAGCTTCAAAGCTACATAAAAAAGATCTCGGGAGTTGAGCTTCCGATCAAAACCGACGCCGAGCCTGCGGGCGAATACGAGATCGCTGTCGGCTATACTAACCGCTCGGCACAGGGTCAATTTGATACCGCAAAGCTCGGGGACGAAGGATTCGTCATTGAAACCGTCGGCAAAAAGCTCTTCATCGCGGGAAGCGGCGTGCGCGGCGCGCTTTACGGCGTTTACACCTTCCTCGAGGAATACCTCGGCTGCCGTTTTTACGCTTCGGATTTCGAGAAGATCCCCACCCGCGACGTCCTCGGTGTTCAGCCGATCGAGCGAAATGAGCAAATTCCCGTATTTGAATACCGCGACATAGACTTCGTCACTTCCAGAGCTAACAATTTCCAGCCAAAGCTCAAGGCAAACGGCGTATATAACCATACCTCCGCGGAATATGGCGGAAAGATAGAGTACATCGGCGGTTTCGTTCATACACTTGAGCAATGGATCTCTGTGAAAGAATATTTTGCCGATCATCCCGAGTATTTTGCCCTCAACGAGGACGGCTCGCGCCAAAACGGATGGGGCGCACAGCCGTGCCTTTCCAATCCCGACGTGCTCAAGCTCGTCAAGGAAAAGGTTCGTTCCCTGCTCAAGGACCGCCCCGATGCGAAGATCATCTCGATCTCCCAGCCCGATAACGGCACGGCGCAAAAGCCCTGTATGTGCGCAAACTGCAGAAAGATATATGAAGAAGAGGGCGCATATTCGGGCGCACAGATACGCTTTGTCAACGCTGTTGCCGAAGAATTCGCCGCCGATTATCCCAATCTGAAATTCGATACCCTCGCTTACCACCACACGCGAAGCATATGCAAAACACCGCCCGCGGACAACGTGATCATCCGTTTCTGCACAATCGAATGTTGCTTCTCTCATCCTCTCGGCACCTGCAAGGACGTTTACGCAATGGCGGGAAGCGAAAAGACCATATCCGAGGATATTTCGGATTGGGCAAAGGTCAGCGACAAGCTCTACGTCTGGGACTACACCACAAACTACGTTGAATCGGTCGCATTCTTCCCGAACTTCAACGTTCTTCTTCAGAACGCAAAATTCTTCGCCGACAACCACGTCATCGGCGTTTACGAGGAAGGCAACTTCTTCTCCGAAACCTGCGACTTCCCCGAGCTTCGCTCATACATCATGGCAAAGATCCTCTGGAATCCCTATATGTCCGAGGAAGAATACTGGAATTACATCGATGAATTCCTGCGCGATTATTACGGCAAGGGATGGAAGTACATCCGCGAATACATCGACCTTGGTCAGAAGCTTGTCGAGGATAAACACTTCGGCATCCATGATAAATTCGCGCAGACCATATTTGCTCACACTGTCGACCGCGTAAACCGCACGATCCCCAAAGAGCTTACCCTTGATATGATAAAGAATTACAAGGATGTCGACTGGTCGAAATATCTGCATTACAGCGCAAAGGTTGAGGAATGCGAACTCGTCACCCGCGGCTTTGAGCTCTTTGATGCGGCAATGGAAAAGGCAACACCCGAGCAGGCAAAGCGCATCGAAAAACTCCGCCTCATCCCCGAATTCGCACATTCCTATGCGCTGAATGAAGTATACGGAAGTTCGCCATTAAAGGATAATATCATAAATTTCCTCTATGATTTCTTCAAAACCGATGCAGGAAAGAACGTGCCCATGAGCGAAAGAACCGCGCTGACCCTGGCCATCCGCGACCACGTTGAGAAAAAGTATGGTGACATATACGAAAACTACAACCGCGATCTCTACTCGCGTGCGCTCGGCTACGGTCTGTACCAGATCTACGAGGGAATGCCCCGAGT
>JAZORB010000189.1:0-3204 GCA_045656385.1 Eubacteriales bacterium
TTTCTTTACTTTAAGCACAATAGAATCTTTTTTTGCCTTTAGCACACCGGATAACAGAAGTGTTTTTTCGCTCACATCGCCATCATAGTCCCGGCTATTATATATCTCAATACGGGTATTGAAGCCGACATCCTGACGGTATACCACGATACTGTATATCTTTGAGTCATATATTATGCCACCCTTCATACCGTAATCGTCAACGATAAAAGAAATACACGGATCACCTATGCAATCCCATTCGCTTCCCGACTTTAGCCTTTCCTTTACCTTGCCGCGCGGATGCGTCACAAAGCAGACAGAAAGGATAAGCGTTGCGGCAAGTGCGACGATTATGACCCAGAAAGCGGGCTTTTTGTAGCTCAAAACAGACTTTATTCTCTCCTTGACGCCGACTTCGCCGAAGGCGAGGGGGCACGCCATTATTCTTTGGCGGTGTATGCTGCAGGCGAGGAGTGCTTCGGAATAGCTCTTTTTGGCGGCGGTGTCCATCGTTTTGATCACTTTTTCATCGCAAGCCGACTCGATATCGCGGCAAAGAAGCGCGTAGGCGACCCACAAAAGTGGGTTGAACCAATAAATTGCGAGAATCGCAAACCCTATCGGCTTCCAGAGGTGGTCGCCGCGGCGAAGATGTGCCCGCTCGTGCGCGAGGACGTGCTCGAGCGCTTCGCCTCGCATTCCCGACGGCACATAGATTCGCGGGCGGATCACTCCGAGGATGAAGGGCGAATCAACTTCGTCGCAGAAATAAACGTTCTTTTCTCCCCTCACCGATGCGCGGACCTTGAATCGGAGCGAAATATACGAAACAATTCCGTATCCAAGCATCAGGGCGATGCCAATCACCCATATCCACGCGGCAATCGCGATTACTATCTGCATCGGGTTGACGCTTGCCCAGGGTTCGGGCGCGAGCGAGGTCGAGATTATCGGATTGACCGCATCGTTGAGCACACCGACGCCGCTGTTAATCGCGGACGTGGGCGACATCATAATGTCGGGCGGCAGAGGCTCGGCGGACGGAATGAGGCTGAAGATGCTTTCAAGCGAAAAAGGAAATACAAGCCGCAAGCCGACGATGCCCCAAAGCAGGCAAATTATCCACTTCGGCGCCTTTTTCATCAGGGGTCGCAGCAAGAGGACCGCCAGCACAAGCCAGCCTGCCGTGACGCCAAGGTTGAATATTTTAATGAAAATATCGCTCATACCTTATCCTTTCCGAATTCCTCGATCATGCGGCGGATCTCGGCGATCTCGCTCTCGCTCGGCTTTTTGCGCGATGAGAACGCCGCGATAAATGCGGGAAGCGAACCGCCAAAAGTGTCCTCCACGAACTTCTCGCTCTGCATTGCGTAAAAATCTTCCCTTGTTATCAGCACGCTTACCGTGCTGTTCTCTGTCAGAAAAAGTCCGCGCTCACAGAGCTTTTTGAGCACTGTATATGTCGTTGTGCGTTTCCAGGCGAGCTCCTTTTCGCAAAGAGCGACGAGCTCCTTTGTCGAAAGCGGGGCATTCCCCCAAACAATATCCGCAAAGCGCGCCTCAACCGCGCCAAGTCTTAATTCTTCCATTTTAAAGCCCTCCTTTTTGTCTATTACCAATAGACTGTATATACAGTCTATCACAAATAGACAGATTTGTCAATAGGTTTTTGGAAGATTTTTTATTTTTCTTGATATTATGCAGTACAGACGGCGCCACCCCTCATTCGTCGCTTCGCGCCACCTTCTCCCAAGATCCGGGAGAAGGCTGATAAGTTGGTTCACGATCCTTCGCATTTCAGCGAATATTATGCAAATTTATAATTCTGCGTATCAAATCGGAATATTTTATTAAAAAAGAATGCAAAAACGCCATAACAAGTGCGAAATTATTTGATAAAATTATTCCTATTTAACCAACAAAATTATACCTGTAAACGATATTCGCTGAAACATAAAATTTGAGCGACCAACCCTTTAGCCTTCTCCCGGATCTTGGGAGAAGGTGGCACGCGGGAGCGTGACGAATGAGGGGTGGCGCCGTCTGTACCGCACGTTCGACAAGCGTATTTATTGAAATCTATCAAAAACCGCCCCGGGATTTTACCCGAGGCGGTTGGATTTTATTAGTTGCCGGTATCGACTCTGATAAAGTCGATGTTATTTGTCAGCAGGAACGAGCCGCTGGAGTTGCTGTTGCCGAGGTAGCTGAAGGCGAAATCGGCAACGAAGGGGTAGGGGCTCATATCGAGCGTGGTGCTTCCGTTGAAGTCGCCGGTGACCTTGGTAAGGTCCTCGACGGTCAGCACGCCGTCGCGGTAAACGCTGACAACGCTCTTGCCCGTAGCCGCATCATAAGTATTGACGAGCTTGATGACGGTGCCCGTCGAGAGGCGCGAGCCTTCATCGGAATAGTTATAGTATCCCGCGCTAGACTTGAAATCCTTAACATCGTAATCCGAGACCGTCAGCTTGCCGCCGCGGTAGGAAAGCGCCTTGTTGCCCTTGATATTCGTCGCTTCGCTTGCCAGAATGAAGCCGTTTGCGCCGCTTATATCGCCAAATCCGATCTCGATCGACCAATTCTTGTCGTGGCGGAGGTCGATAGCCTTGACGATCTCAAGCTGTGCCCCCTTGCAGGAGAGGATGCCGCCCTCGATCTTATAGGAGCCGAAAAGTGCCTTTTCGAGCATCGCGTTGACGACTCTGCCGTCCTTATCGCGCGCGAGGAGGTCGCCATCGAATTCCCAGGAATACTGCGCGGGGAGATCGGCAGGAAGATTGATGCTGTTATCGATGATCTTATAGGTCACACTACCCTTTGCGCCCGACTTTGCGGCAAAAGTCACGGTGATGACAACGTCATCGTAATTCTTCATCGCCTTGATATTGGCGCAACCGAAGTTCGCGCCCGAGGCATTGATGAGCTCGGAGGTGACGTCCTTGCCCGCGCTTGTGATCTTGATCTCGACGGTGCCCGCGGTCGAGCCGTCGGTCACACGGAAAGCAAGATCGTCGATCATATCGGTGATATCGACCTCAACGGTGTCGCCCGCCTTCGAGATCTTGCGATCCTCGGGTCTGCCCGAGCTGTTTGCCATCAGGAAGCTGAACTCGGAGCCGTGGAGAGCGCGGTACATATTGTATGCCGCATCGGATGCGATGAGGGTGTAGCCGAATTTGCCATAGTGGTTGTTATTGTTCGAGCCGAAGAGCGTGC
>JAZORB010000190.1:0-17385 GCA_045656385.1 Eubacteriales bacterium
ACGATTCAACTATTTCTTCGGGTATGGGAAGAAGCGGAAGAAGTCCGCTATACGCAAGATTGAGTCCCGCGCCCGCAAAAAAAGCAAAAAGAATCACGGAGAGCGGAATCTTGTTTATTCCGCCATGCGATAGCATTTCGGAGAGTGTCTTTTTATCTTCAAATATCCTCGCACAGATGAGAATGAGTCCCCAAAGCGCAAGAACCGTCGCCGCACAGTCAACGCTCTCGGGCAGAACCGTGGCAACAATGCTGATAAACAAATACGCTCCAAACCAACCGAAAACGGCGCCGAGCGACATCAGTTTTTCATTTTTCATCGGGAACTCCTTTCTGCATTTCTAAAACAGGTTGGCTTGTTTTGCAAGCCAACCTGAATTGTTTATATTTTAGTCAAGATACTCAAGAGCATCGATACCCATCATAGGCATCATTCTTGTAACAAGGACGCGGTATCTCATATATGCGTGATAGTAGATACCCTCTGCGAAGAGCTCGGGGGAAACGTTGATCTCGGAGGGATCTGTTGCACAGCCTGCGGTCTTCATGAGAGCGAGAAGCTCGTCATTCTCGGGAAGAACGTCCCAGATAATCTCGCGGATCTGCTGCCACTTAGCCTTAAGGTCGGCGGGATCGATCTTATCCATAATGCTGGGATTGTTGAGCTTTTCAACCTCGGGGATCTGCTCTGCCGAGAAGTGCTTGTAGATCTCGTTCCAATCGGGAGTATCCTTGGTGGGGTTGAGTTCTTCTACGCGGTCTGCGATATTGCGGTAGATCTTGTTGATGATAAGGGTCGCAACGCCGACCTTCTTGCCGTGGAACTCGGGCCAGATGCCGCGAGCGAGCTTGTAGCACTCCCAATAGTGGGAAACAACGTGCTCTGCACCCGATGCGGGTCTGGAGGAAAGAGCAAGCTTCATTGCAAGTCCGGAAAGAACGAGAGCTTCCATAATTGCGCCTGCAGCCTCTTCGTCATTGCCGGTAACCTTGTCTGCAAGGGCAACCATCTTCTTTACTGCGGTCATGGTGAGGTCTGCAATAGCGGGGCAGTAATACTCACCGGTGAGAAGATTGGAGATTCTCCAGTCAGCGATACCTATGTACTTAGCTACCATATCGCCAAAGCCTGCTGCCTTGAGCTCGGTGGGAGCGTTTGCAAGGATCTTGGTATCTGCAAGGATGACCATAGGCTGACGAACGAACCAGGAAACCTTGAAGTTGTTTTCGATAATGGGAGCAGTATCGGATGCAAAGCCGTCCATCGAAGGAGCGGTTGCGAAGATACAGAACTTCTTGTCCTTCTCGAAGGAAGCAACGCGACAGATGTCGTTGAGCGAGCCGGTGCCGCAGGAGATAACGCCGTCAACGTCATCGAGAAGAGCCTCAACCTCGCGCACCTGCTCGATGCGGGCGTACATCATATTCTTATAGATAAGCTTCTTTACATTAAAGCCCGAAGCGTCAAGAGCCTCGCAGAGTCCCTCTGCATTTGCAACACCGAGAGTGTTCTCATCGGCAACAAGAAGGATGTTGGTGGGGAAGCCTGCTTCAAGCAGGATCTTGCCAGTGTCCTTTGTCAGACCGCTGTAGATCTCAACGACCTTGGTGTCAAAGGTGTGCTCTCTGCCGCAAGGACAGTTTTCAAGTGATTTAAGAAGATTTTTAAGATCCATTGTTCTACCTCTTAATAAAAATAATTATCTATATAATTATATAACGAAAATAGCAAAAAGTCAAGAAAATATCACGAAATTTTCTTGACTATTGCGGGATTATGCGGTATAATTTCAATAGAAGCTCCAGCCGGGCACTCCGAGCAATATTTTTGACAGTTCTTTTTCCTCACGGGAATAGTGCACAGCTCCGCCCGTTGGATCAAATCCGCCGAATGCATCTCTTGCGGCGCGTACTGCTCTCGGTGACGCTTCGACGGCGGATATATCGATCCCCGCATCTGAAATAACTGCGGCAAGGCTTGAAGGATAATCCTCATCGCGAAGACGGTTGAGCATCACGGATGAAAAAGCGACCATGACGGTGTAGCTCTCACCGCCCGCCACCGCCTCAACGGCAGATGCAAGAAGAAGCACTTCTTCACTTTCAGCTGACACGGGGCATATTAAGCAAAAGACAAAAGCCAAAGCAAATATAAAACAAATCTTTTTAATTTTCATCACCTCAAAGATATTATTCCCCAACAAAAATTGAAGCAATGAGGTAAAAAATGCATTACGACGTTATTGTTACCGCAGAAATAAAGCAGGATGTTTTTAAGCCCACCAACGACTCGGCAGCAGAAAAGTTACTTTCAACGATTTTCGGTTCAAACACCAAGGTCATCTCAGAAGGTACTCTTTCCTCCGGAAAAGACGGGCGCATCACGCTTAAATTCAAATCTACGAACGACAGAGAAAACGAGATCTCGTTTTCAAAATCCGAACCCAAGCTTATCTCCTTTCGCCGCGGCGAAACATCCTTTCAGGAGCCTGTGACGGTATTTCTCGAAGAAGGTAATCGACACAGATGCATCAGCAGAGCCGCGAACGGGGAGCGAGTCGAATTCACCACGCGAACAAACCTTCTTGAAAACCGACTTTTGAAATCGGGTAAAATGACTCTCGAATATTCCATCGAGGTCTGCGGCGTCCGCGTTGAATATACAAGCATGAGGCTTTCGGTCGCTCATGACAAAAGTAAAGAATAAATTTTCAAAAAACTCTTGCCAAGCGCATTTAAAAATAGTATAATTATTTATAATATTAAAAACACGGAGGTTCCGACATGGATTACTCAAAGAAAACAGAACTCAGAATTATGTCTCATAACATTTGGTGCGGTCCCGTTTATAACCGCGACCTTCACATGCGCGATATTTATATGCGCTATCTGCCCGACGTTCTCGGACTTCAGGAGATGACGCCGAACCTTTACAAGTCGCGCATCGTTGAGCTTCTCGCCCCCGAATATGAGCTTCTCACTCACAAGGAAGCAGAGGGCTTTACCGACAACACTCCCCTTCTCATCCGCAAGGGTATGTTTGACGTTATTGACCACGGCTGGCATCTTTTCACCGGTCTCAACAACAGCCAGACCAAGAGCCTTGCATGGGCAGTTCTTCGCCGCAAGAGCGACGGAATGGAATTCGGTGCTATCTCGACTCACTTCTGGTGGCAGAAGGGTCCCGAATCCGACCTCGCGCGCGTTGGCGACGTTGACCAGATGATGACATACGTAAACTATATGAAGTATAAATACAACGTACCCGTTGTTGCAATGGGCGACTGGAACTGCCGCATTGGCTCGCTTCCCTACCGCCGTGCATACGAATGGGGCGGACTTGACACACGCGTTTGCGCTACCGAGTTCTCTCATCTCACCGGAACACACCACCCCTATGCCGTTTACAATCCCGAGAGCGGCGAATATGAGGGCGGTCCCGCACCCAAGGGCTCTCAGCTTACCTCGATCGACCACATCTTCCTCTTCGGTCACGAGGGATTCGACGTCAAGGAATACCGCGTAGTCCTCGAGCAGGATGCGCTTGACGTTTCCGACCATTGCCCGATCTACATCGACTGCAATCTCAAATCGATTCCCGTTCTTCCCTCCAAGCCCACAACCCAATTCATTCCCGTAGAAACGAAATAAATTATATGTCCGAACAAAACAACGTAAATCAAGAAGGAAAAAGACACCTCACAAGTGCCGAACGCCAAAAGCTCTATCAGGAAAAAGCAACCGAGAGGCGTATTGAGGAATACAAAAAGCGCAAGCGTGCAAGGATCGCCAAGATTGCTCTCATAGCTATCGCAGTGCTTTTGCTTGCCGGCGCAATCGTTGCCGTCGTGCTTCTCGAGCGGAACGTATGGGAGCCTGCGCGCATATACGAAAGTGCAAACGAGCTTTATGCCGCCGAGGAATATCTCGATGCATACGAGATATATCTGAGCCTTGGCGACTACAAGGATGCAGCAGAGATCGCATCGACCTGCATCACCAAGAATGCGCAAAAGCTTGCGGGACGCGATGACGTTATCATCGGTACGTCCGCATCTATGCCTTGGTTCAAGATCGATGAAAACGGTGCTATAACCTTTGTTGAAAAGAAATACAAAGGCGCGACCGAGATCGTTGTCCCCGACGTTTTCGACAACGTGCTCGTTATGGCTGTTGCAGACAAGGGGTTCTTCTACGCTCCCTTCGAAAGCATCATTCTGCCCCCCTCGATCAAGCGCATCGAAGCACAGGGCTTCTTTGCTTGCACTTCTCTCAAATCGATCACACTTCCCGATTCCGTCGAATTCATCGGCGAAAAGGCTTTTGAGGATTGCACGGCACTCGAAAGTGTCACAATCTCCGCAAAGCTCAAAGAGATAGGAGCAGCATCCTTCCGCAACTGCAACGAGCTTATAGAGATAGTCTTCCCCGAAGGATTTGAAACTATCGGCGCAAGAGCTATCGCTTCCTGCGAAAAACTCGTCAAATTGTCTCTCCCCTCGACACTTTCATCCATTGGCAACAAGGCATTTGAAGGCACCGATGCCCTTGCAACCGTTATCTTCAACGGCACCCGAGATGCGCTTGCCGTACTTTGCTCGGGCTATGAAAACGAAATCATTCTCTCAGTAAAGGAACTTATTTGCCAAAAATGAAACACACCGCATCACACAAGCATATCAAACTCATCTGCATCAGCGCAATGTTCGCCGCGCTCGTTTTCGTCGCAACCTTTCTTGTAAAAGTCCCTCTTCCCGTAGGGTACGTTCATATAGGTGACGGAATCGTATTTCTCGCCTCCGCGTTTCTTCCCCTCCCCTATGCAATGGTTTCAGCCGCAGTGGGCGTGGGACTCGCCGACCTTTGCGCGGGATATGCGATTTACATACCCATCACCGTCATTATTAGAATTCTGACAGTTCTCTTCTTCTCGCGAAAGAAACCCATGCTGTCGTGGCACAATATCATCGCGCTTGTAGCTTCGATAGTACTTTGCGCCGTCGGTTATTGGGCGTTTGAGGCGGTATTTATGTACGAAAACGGTATGGCTGCTCTCGCAGGTATTCCATTCAACCTCGCACAGAGCGCACTCGGCGCAGTCATTTATATAGTAGTAGCAAAGACTGCAGGCAAGTGGCTCAAAAAGGCAATAGAAAAATGAAAATACTTGCAATCGGAGATATCGTCGGGCAGGTGGGAGTTGCCTATCTGCGCGCAAATCTCAGAAAAATAAAAACCAACCTCGGTGCAGATCTGGTCATCGTCAACGGTGAGAATGCCGCAGAGATTCACGGCATCGGTCAGAATGACGCAGAGGACATATTTTACGCGGGTGCCGATGTCATAACGACGGGCAACCACGCCTTCGGCAGATATGACATATATTCCTATCTCGACGATGAAAAATACATTCTCCGCCCCGCCAATTTCCCCGGAAGCGCACCCGGACACGGCCACGTTATCGTAAATGCGGGCGGCGCGAGAGTTCTCGTAATGAACCTACAGGGAAATGTATCGATGAAGGTCGCGCTTGCCTCGCCTTTTGAGGTTGCAGATTCGATACTAAAGCGTGAAACGGGTAATTATGACATTGCGGTTCTCGATTTTCATGCAGAAGCCACAAGCGAAAAGCTTGCGATGGGATATTATCTCGATGGACGCGCATCGGTCGTTTTCGGCACACATACGCACGTTGCAACCGCTGACGAGCAGGTTCTTCCCCGCGGCACGGGTTACATAACCGACATCGGCATGACCGGTCCCGACATAAGCATTCTCGGTGTTGCAACAGATTGCATCATCAAAGGCTTCACGACCTCAATGCCCCAGCGCTACCGAGTTGCCGACGGCAAAGTCACCGCCCACGGCGCGCTCTTTACCCTTGCGGGAAATAAGTGCGTGAACGTTGAGCGAATTACTTTCTAATAAAAATGCAGATCCCGAAACCGAAGGATCTGCATTTTTATTATTTAAAGATTAAATTACTATGCTTTTTAAGTACCAGATAAAGCGGGATTCCTGCGCCGAAGACCGACAAAATCTCTCCGATACCGACAGTCAAAAAAAACAACGGAAGCGCTTCGGGCGCGCCGTAAACAAGCTTGACGACAAAGGGGATCACTATCATATTTGCAAGCGCGTAAGGCACGGGGGCAAGATAAGGGTACTTCTTAAGTGCTCTGCATCCGAGCATTCCGACAAGGCTTGCAAGAGAGCCAAACACGATGTCCCAGAGTGCGCATCCTGTGAGCAGATTTGCCATAAAGCAACCGAGCGCAACGCCCGGTACTGCCGAGGGAGTGAATATCGCAAGGATACAAAGTGCCTCCGACAGACGAAGCTGGATCGCTCCGCTGCTCATTCCGACAGCCGCGCAGAGATAGGTGAGGATGACATAGATCGACGCGATAAGTGCAGCCTCGCAAAGACAGCGGATGTGCTTTCTGTTTTTTTGCATTTTTTATTTCTCCGTAGTTTTGTTTTAGGTGAGGATGGTTTCGAACTCACCGCGCCATATTATAGCACATTCCGCGATTTTTGTCAAGTTTTTTCCGCAAAGGTATTGCAAAATCGCAAAAAAAGGTATATAATATTATCATTGTGAACAGAGTAGGAAAACCTGCGTTAAAATACACACGGACGGGGAGTTGCCGTGTGGGATAGATTTATTCGCTCGGGTAATCCGCATCCCGCTGTTGCCACGGGAAATATTTTCATTTCCTCCCGCCGCACAGAGCAAACTGTTTGCGAAGGGAGGCTTTTATTATGTCTAAAAATCAAAAAAACGGGCTTCGCAACGTAAAAGTCCTTACAACAGCCGCAATGCTCGGGGCGCTTAGCGTCGTTATCGGCATTTTTTGCAAAAATTTTCTCAATTTCGGAAACGGGCTTTTCAGAGTGACCTTTGAAAACTTCCCTATCATTATGTCGGGCATCCTTTTCGGTCCCGCGGTCGGCACGGCTGTCGGAATCGTTTCGGATATGGTGAGCTATTTCCTTTCGACGCAGAGCTTTGCCATCTCACCGATAGTGACTCTCGGTGCGGCGCTTGTGGGCATGGTAAGCGGAATCGTTTCCAATTATATTATTAAAAAAAGAAACGCATTCAGAATAATCCTATCGGTTCTTGCCGCGCACATTATCGGGTCCTTGATCGTCAAGACATTCGGTATTTACGCTTACTACAATATGTCGTACGGCGTGCTGCTCTTATACAGAATTCCGACTTACGCCGCAATCATTGCGGTTGAAAGCTTCTTCCTTTGCCTCATCTTCAGGCACAAGGCATTCCAGAAATACACGAGGTGACAAGATGAATTACACCGAAGCACTTGAATATATCCATTCTATCTGCTGGACATTTACTAAACCCGGACTTGAGCGAATCTCTGCACTTTGCGAAAAGCTCGGAAATCCCCAGGATGAGCTCAAATTCGTTCACGTTGCGGGAACGAACGGCAAGGGATCATTCTGCTCCATGCTCGACTCAGTACTCCGTAACGCCGGTTACAAGACCGGACTTTTCACCTCACCTTATATCAAGGTATTCAACGAAAGAATGCAGTTCTGCGGCGAAAACATTGCCGACGATGAGCTTGCCGAGATTACGGAATACGTCAAGCCTTTCGCTGACTCAATGGAGGACAAACCGACTGAATTTGAGCTTATAACCGCCATCGGATTTGAATTTTTCAAGCGCAAGAAATGCGACGTCGTTATTCTTGAGGCGGGAATGGGTGGCAGACTCGATTCGACGAACATCATCAAGTCTTCCCTTCTCTCGGTCATCACGGGAATTTCGCTCGATCACACCGCTTTCCTTGGAGACACGGTCGAAAAGATCGCGGCTGAAAAGGCGGGAATAATCAAAGAGAATGGCTCGGTTCTCTTTTGCGGTAATTCGAAATTGGTTGAAGAAGTCATCAAAACGAAAGCCGCAGAGATGAACGCAGATTATCACTTTGCTGACAAAACAGAACTTGAAATTATTAACTCCGACCTTTCGGGAAGCCTCTTTAATTATCTTGATTATAAGGAAGTTAAACTTTCTCTTCTCGGTCTTTATCAGCCCGAGAACGCGGCAAATGTTCTCTCTGCCCTTGAAATACTCAAGCGCAAGGAATTTACCGTCCCCGAGGAAGCAGTCCGCAAAGGGCTTCTTGCGGCGCGCTGGCCGGCGCGATTTGAGATCATCTCGAACGATCCGCTGATAATCTTTGACGGTGCTCACAACCCAGAGGGCATTGAAACCGCTGTTCGAAGCATCAAGAGATATTTCGGAGACCGCAAGGTATGCGTTCTGACCGGTGTTATGAAAGACAAGGATTACAATTACATCGCAAAGAAGTTCTCCGAGATATCCGACCGTGCATTCACCATCACCCCGCAAAATCCGCGCGCGCTTCCTGCCGATGAGTATGCCAAAGTGCTTGAAGGCGTTGGCATCGCTGCAAGCTCCTATTCATCTGTCGCAGATGCGCTCAATGACGCGAAAGAATATGCACGAAGCAGCGGCGCGGCGCTCCTCTGCCTCGGCTCGCTTTATATGTATTGCGAGGTTATCGCAACTTTATAAATACCAAAACACTCCGTTGCAAAAGCAACGGAGTGTTTTGATATTCTTATTCGAAATATACGCAGGCAAAGAGCCAAGCGTTCTGGGGGATAACGTCTGCGGGAATGGTGGAATTATCGAAGATATAGTCGGGCGAACCCTTTTTATACCAGCCATCCTCACCGGAATTTTTGAGGATATAGATAAGCTCCTCGGTCAGCGGAACAACGCCGTATTGTTTATCGGCAACAGCCGCATAATAGCTGTTATGGTTGTTGGGCTGAAGAAGTGTATCAATATATATCGCATCAACGTAGGATTCTTTCTTTATAAAATTACCATTCTCATCATAGAACATTTTTCCAATATTCGTGAGAGAAACGATCGTCTTAAGAGGATCAAGATACTTAGTTGATGTGGTAATTCTTACATAAAGAACCGGACCGTCAGCGGTATTAAGATGGTAATAACCGTCTTTTTCGTTGTAAACGACCTGAATCTCTTTTGTGCCCGCCATTGTTGAGAAATTGATCTCTATCGGGACGTATTTCAGCGTACCCTGGGGAGTAGCCACCTTTTCGGTAGGCACCTGAGTGGGAACAAACTGATCCCAAGGAAGTTCCACGTCCTTGATTTCAATATCTGCGGCTTTGACAATCGTTAAGATACATTCGTCAACTGCTGCTGAAGTGGAGGTCAGACCGATAACCATTTTGCTTCCAACGGAGCTATGCAAGAATTCGTGTATCAGCACACCGTTTTCATCAACATTACCGGTATTTTCCGTAGTTACAAAGAAACTACCGCCGTAGTATCCAACCTTAACCTTATCGGAATCGGTATAAATATGATATATAGCGCCCTCCTTGGGGGTAAAGAAAAGATATCTGATTTTGCCTTTTTCGACAGGAACTCGGACCGATCCAACCGATACGTTATAAACGCCCGCAAGCACTGTAGCAGTTTCTTGTTCTCCGGGATAGACCATCTCGGGATTTTGTGCCAAAGCTACTAATCTAATCTCGATAGCGGGAGATGCGTCATTAACCGTATAAGACTCGGCAGAATCAAAGATATCATCCGACGAAACAACAACGGTATATTCACCGGAAGCAAGCTTTGAGGTAGCCTTACCGTTTTTATCGGTAGCGACCTTTTCAGCTTCAGCGTTTCCGCTCATAAAGGACACCTCAACGCCCGAGATCGGGTTGCCAAAGCCGTCAAAAACGGTTACGGTGTATTCAGTCTTTTGAATCTCGATCATGGGGATCTGCTCGGTCTTGATTGTCTTTCCGCATACTGCGCAGGCAATATGCTTGGAACCGGCAGAGGATGTGGTCGCTTCCTTATCGACGATCCACTCACCTTCGGTGTGGCCGCCCTTGGAAGGAATTATTTCCTGCGCTTTGATCACAGCATTACATACCGAGCAATGCTTGCCTTCGGTAAGTCCGCTTTCGGTGCAAGTCGCTGCCTTTGCCTTATCGTTTACCTCGGTGTGACCCTTTGCGGACAGTGTTTCAGTGTCAGTGGTCTCTCCACACTTAGTACAAACTCTGTGTCTGGATCCCGACTCTGTGCAGGTTGCCTCTTTATCCACGATCCATTCACCGGGAGTGTGAGGAGTTGCGGGGATCGCTTCGATCTTGATTGTTGCCTTGCAGACAGCACATTCAAGATGCTTCGAACCGTCTGCGGTTGCGGTAGCCTCTTTATCGATCACCCATTCACCGTCGCGGTGAGCGGTCTTTTCGATAGTCTGGGTCTCCTTCACTCCGCAAGAACAGGTTCTTTCCGCAGAACCTTCCTCAGAGCAGCTTGCAGCCTTAACGGTGTTCCAAGCGCCAAAGGAATGTGTGTGTGGAGCTTCGGTTGTTTCCTCCGATTTTGTGGTTTCGGGAGTCTTAGTAGTTTCATCGACCGTAGTTTCGGGAGTCGAGGTTGTCTCGTCAGCAGGCTCTGTAGGAGCATCTGTCGAGGGAGCTTCGGTAATTTCAGAAGCTGTGGTTTCGTCACCCGTTTTTTCGCAAGAAGTGAACACGATTGCCAAAGAGAGCATCAAAACGATTAATATCGTCAAAAATTTGATATTTTTCATTGTTATCACCTTTTAGGGATTGGTCGGTGCTCCTATATACTTATAATAGTAGCATACCTTAGTCCAGGAATGATCAACGTCATCGAATGTATACTTATTCATGAGAGCCTGCAGGATTTCGGCAAGCTTAGCATCTACGGGAACGCAACCGCTGAGCTCGGGATGCTCGGGATTGTCAACAGCAAGATTTGCATATTGAGTAATAATCTCTGAATAATCATCTCCGCCACCGTGATAGATTCCCGCAAGTACATCATCAACCTTATAGGTCTGATAATACTCATCATAGAACTCTCCCCATTCAAGTTTGAGTTGATCCTTCATCTTATCGCCGTAAACAAGCTGATAATACATAATATAAAGGTCGTTTTCGGTATACTTGAAGTTGAATCCGTTCATGCCGACCATCTGGATGATAGTGGAACCGAAGATGGGAGTATACTGAGTGAAATCAGCGTAGATAACAGAACCTATGCTGCCGTCCTCACGAAGCTCGTGATAGTATCCATCATCACCGAGGATAACATTTATACCACCCGCGATGGTCTCGCCGATCGTCACGCCGTCGCTTTCAATGAAGGTGAAGTAACCGGGAGATGCAAGCGTGAAGAGGTCGTACTTTTCAGCGATATATTCAATAGTGAAGGTGAAAGTGCCTTCCTGATATACGTCGTAATAAGCGATATCGATGTAGTAGTCTCTTCCGGCCTCAAAGTAAACAACCATAGAGCAGTTATTGGGGTCGGTAAACATACGCTCGCCTGCCTCGTAGGTGTAATACTCGGTTCTGTCGGGATTGAAGATCCAAGCCTCAACGAGATGTTCGCTGTTGGAGGTGATACGGTAGGCACCCGAAACCTCGGGAACGAACTTATACATAAGTCCGCGGGGCATGATGATTCGATCGTAAGTAACTACGTTATCCTTGCCCATCTCAGCAATAAACGCAGAGTGAGCCGCAAGACCGCGGATGGGGTCGGAGAGCTGCTCTGCTCCGCCGTAAACGTCGTAGTAGCAGCACATCTGGAGCCACTGCTTATCGTTCTCAACCTCAAGTCCGCAAGCAAAAGCTACCTTCTTGAGAAGTTCGGCGAGAGCCTTATCGACTGTGCAAACACCGTTGATAGTAGCGTTGGACGCATAGTTAAAATACTGCTCGATCTGTTCGTAATAATTAACGCCGTCGATTACAACCTGACCTGCATAAGCAAGATCGAAAACGGAAGCCTCTGCAAAAGGAGTCTTGTAACCCATAAGGTTTGCAAGAAGAAGAGGACCGTCTGCAGTTCCAACGTGGTAGTATCCGTCCTTCTCATTGAACACCACGTCAACGTAATTTGCGTAGCCATAGCCATCGGCAACGCGTTCGGTTGCACAGTTACGGGGAATGTAGCTTGCTACGTTAATATCCTTCTTATCACAAATTTCAAAATTTCTGATGTAAACGCTGTCCTCGCCAATGCTATCGGTAGCGTCCTTAATGTAAGCAATGGCGATGGTGTATTTGCCGTCCTTAATAGCAACATAGGGGAAGCAGGTCTCCCAATCGGTGCTTTCACCCGAGATACGGTAGATCTGAACGTCATCAATGATAACGTGAAGCATATCTGCACCGCGCTCACTGGATGCAAAGTAATCGAACTTGATCGCCTGACCCGCCTTGAGTTCAACATCAACATAAAGCAAAGAGCTTGTACCGTCGGCAGTCTGGTTGGTGTTCACAAGGCATTTCTGACCGTTCTTTTCGGTAAGAGTAAAGTCCCAGATGGTGTCCTGATACTCCTCGCCTGTTTCCGCGCGGTAGGAGATGCCCTGACCGTTCTTACCGTTCACAGCCGCCGCAACCTCTGCAGGGTCGGGCATATCGGTTTCGGGCTTGGGGATCTCAACGAAGGAATGGAGCGACTGCTCAAGGCGTTGAACGTAATTTTCCGACTTGAAGTGTTCAAAAGCTGCAACGAAGGGAGCCTCGGAGATAATTGCGCCTTCTTCGATAACGGTAATTGTGCCATAGCGGTCAACAACTACCGAAGTGGGGTAAGCAGCAACACCGAATGCGTCAACAAGAGCGGTATCGACCTTTGCCATCGGGAATGCAAGCCCGTTTGCCGCTTTGTAGGTCTGGATAGAGCTCTCGCTATCGCTCGCATAGGGATTGAGCGCGATAACGGCAATATCATCAGCATACTGCTGATATACGCTGTTCATATAGGGGAACTCCTCCTGGCACCAGGAGCAGTTGATATACCAGAAGTTAATGAGCACTGCCTTCTTGGTCTTAAGGACCTCGGAAAGGGTAAAGGTTTCGCCGTCGGTGGTCTTGACGGTGAAATCGTGCATAATGTCACCAAGCTTAAGCTTTACTCCCGAAAGGCTGCCCTCTGCAATAAGCTCGGAGGAAAGCGTGATCTTTGTCTCGCTGCCCGAAAGAGGATAGCTGTCGGCAAGATCATAGCCATCGGGTACCTCGGTGAGCACCGCGTGATAGGTCGTGTTACCCGCAGGAAGGCTGAAGGAGGCAACACCGTTTTCGTCGGTCTTCGCATAACCGTTCATAACGGTGAGAGTTGCATCCGAATATATAAGTACAGTGATGTCTTTAAGCTTAAGTCCGCCCTCGCTGACGATCTCGACAGTGTAAGGCATTTTTGCCACGTCGGGGGTGGATGTCGTGTTGGGAGTAGGCGTTGTCACGTCGGGCGCCGCAGTTGTCGAATCGGACGAACCGGGTGCTGTTGTTTCTTCACCACCGCCTCCCTCGCAGGCAGTAAGACAAAGTCCGATGAGCATGAGCATTGCCAGAAGGAAGGACAATGCCCGTGTTGTGGGGATCTTGATTCTTTTCATTTTGTTCTCCTTGGTTTGATTGTGAGCGGTAAAGATCTATTTAAAAGAAATTATAATTATGGCTTCACTTTCCGCAAAAAATATATACGCACTATTTTATCATAATTTTGATTAATAGTCAAGTCTAATTTATATAATATAATAAAAATAAGAAGCAACATACCGATTTTGTACAAAAAATTTACACATAGTTGTCAAAACGCTAACAGCTTTATTGACATTTTTTTCACCTTATGATATAATAAAGCATCACCTTAACGATAGGAAGAATAAAAAATGAAAAAAGAAACGTCAAATCTTTCTCTGCGTTGGCTCTATATTGCCATTTGTACGGTCTGCCTTGCCTTTGCGGGCGTCATTTACGCCTGGTCGATACTCAAGGTACCGCTTGCCGATGAATTCGGCTGGAGCAACACCGAGCTTGCTCTCAATTTCACCCTGACGATGTGCACCTTCTGCATCGGCGGATTCCTGGGAAGCCGACTGACAAAGCTCATCGGCGTCAATCTTTCGCTGATCTTCTCGGGTCTGCTTGCGGGCGGCGGATTTGTTCTTGCCTCCTTTATGCAGGGATCGATCGCTATGCTTTATATCTCTTATGCAGTCCTTGCGGGCCTCGGCATCGGAATTGCTTATAATGTCATCATCTCCTCTGTCAACGCATGGTTCCCCGACAAGCGCGGCTTCTGCTCGGGCTGTATGCTTATGGGATTCGGACTGACCTCACTCGTTTTCGGATCGCTGCTTGGCTCTCTTTTCGCAAACGAAGCTTTTGGTTGGCGCACGACATTCCTTCTGTTCGGCGTTATTATGGCGGCAATGATCTGCATCGCCGGCATAATTCTCCGCAAACCCGCGGCGGATGTCAAATTCCCCGAGGCTAAAAAGAAGGCAGCAATGAAATCCGAGAACTTTGAGGTCGTTGATATGTCCCCGCTTCAGATGCTCTCGAGAGTATCCTTCTGGCTTGCATTCATTTGTATGGTATGCCTTGTTGCAGTCGGAAACTCGGTTATCAGCTTTGCGCGTGATCTTGCCCTCTCGACGGGTGCGAGCGCTACTCTTGCAACCACCCTTGTCGGCGTGCTTTCGGCTTGCAACGGACTTGGAAGAATTCTGACCGGTGCGATCTTTGACGCAAAGGGCAGAAGATTTACCATGATCGCGGCAAATCTGCTTTCTATCGTTGCGGCGGGAATCACTCTTCTTTCGGTTGTGATCAATTCTCTTCCCGTCTGCATCGTCGGCCTCTGCCTTGTCGGACTTGCATACGGCGCTTGCCCCACGATCGGCTCTGCGTTTGCATCGGCATTTTACGGACAGAAATATTTTGCGACGAATTACAGCATTGTAAACTTCAATCTTTTTGCCGCTTCATTCATAGCGACCGCCTGCGCGAGCCTGCGTACATCTTCCGGCGGATTCGTCGCTCCCTTCGTGCTTCTTCTCTGCCTCGCGTGCTTCGCGCTTGTGCTGAATATTTGTGTTAAGAAGCCGTAATGTGATCTGAAATAAACAATATAACCCCTCGGGCGTGCCCGAGGGGTTGTATTCTTTATTCGTTTTCACTTTTCCATTTTTTGAAGCGTTCCTGTTCTTCTTCATACTCTTTTTTGACTTTTGCCAATCTTTCATAGTCGGTAGAATCCACCGCGCTGCGCCAGATTATTTCAGCGCCGTAGGTGTAAGCTGTGTAGACTGTTTCGGTGTATGACGGAATTGAGCTGTAAACCATCGGTACATATTCAAACCACTTCGTATTGTGTTCAGAAATAATTAGGACAAAATCGTCGTAATAAATAACCGAAGAAACATATCCGGCATCGAAATTTGGGATAAAGTCTTCTATGATCAAATACTCAGCAGGGGGTTCTAAAGTATCAATGGTAGATCTCATTAGTAACGAATCATCAAGATACTGCTTACGATATACATCCTTAAACTTTTTTTCGACAAATTGTCTATGTCGAGTATAAATGACCAATTCACCGTCAATGCATTCCATTTTACATATACCTTCACTCATCGCTTTCTGGTGAACTATATTACCCGACTTATCAAGTTTATAAATATAAAACTTTTGGTTTTCTGTATCGCTCCACCTTTGTTCCCAACCGGCAATTACATATCCGTCATCAAGTTCGCAAAAAAAATCAAGATCGTTTCGGATATCAAATTCCGTTTTAAAAACAGTTTTCCCGTCAGATGTAATTTTTTCGACGGATGCCTTAGTTTCTTTGCGCTCACTCGTATTACTGTCAGCCATATACCGATAATACGAACTATATGACCCCAATTTAACATAATTGCCGTCAGATAACCTATATATTCTGTAAGAACCAAATACGCCGACTCCGTTTTCTGAATTAATAATATCAACAACTTCGCATTGTTTATCAAATACTATGATCTCACTGTCTTTGCTGTCAGCGGGAAAGGAAAAAATGTAATCTCCCGAATAAAAGCATCTTTTGAATGCATTATTTTGAACTATATCTTTAAATTCTTTGGGAACTTTACCGATATGCTCAATAAGATCGCGCTCCGACATATCTGCGAAACCGTCAAGGTCCCGGGTTTCAGTGTCTCCGACATTCCCTGCGTTGCCTCCGAACAGTTCTCCTATCTGCGGTACAATATAGCTTACGATAGGCATTGCGCAGGCGAGAAGAACAAGACACGCGGCATAAACAAGATATTGCCTTGCAATGCGTAAACGCATTTTTCGGGTTGGTTTGCCGACGTAATCAAAGATCTCATAATCATCAGTAACTTCCGCTATAAATTTGTCGTCAATGTAGTCAAGTGCGCCGAGGAGTCTTTTGTCTTCGGTATATTTTTCTGTCATACCACTATTCCCTCCTTTTCGAGTTTAAGTCTGAGCCTGTCGCGCAGGCGTTTAAGTAAAGATTTCGTGCGGCTTTCGGTATAATTCATACGCACCGCGATGCGCGAGATGTCCTCGTCGAACCAATAGCGGAGAATGAAGACCTTTCTGTCATTCTTCGGCAGTCCCTCGAGAAATTCGTTGATGATCTTTCCCGCGCGGCTTGATTCGTAGTCATCCGCAAGAGTTCTGCCGTCGGTTATGTCGCGCAGAAATTCCTCGCCGACCGTGAGCACGCGTCCCCCGCGCTTCCAAGCATTTTCGCGGCGTGTGCGCTCAAGCGCGATGGTTCTCAGTATCCTTGCGAGATACGCCGAAAAGCTTGCGGGCTTCTCGGGCGGGATGGTGTTCCAGAGCACGAGCATAGCGTCGTTGATGCACTCCTCGCGGTCTTCCTTGTTCGGCAGAATGTTCGAGAGCACCGAATGGCAGAACGGGCGGTATTTCTCCTCCGCCGCCGCGATTGCCCCCTCGTCACGCGAGAGAAACATTTCTATTAATCTTTCATCCGTCATTTTGGTCCTCCTTCCGTCTTTTGTAAGAGCCCTTCACTTATATAGTTGCATTTTGGAAAATTACGTTGCAGTATTTTTTGAAAAAAACCGCGAATCGGATTTTTACCTATCAAATCACAGCAACGCTGTGTATGGAATCGCCCGCGAGAGCGTATGGAATCCGCCTACGCGGTATGGAATCATTCGAAGAATGTATGGCATCTCCCCGGTAGGGGTGAATGATGGGATTCTGAACCCATATTTGCGCGTGAAATTTGTGCAAACTCCAATATACCTACTACGCGCAAATAGAACGAGTTGCAAGCAACTCGTAGTGAGTTCGAATCGTGAAACGATTCGTTCACCCCATAAAGAAATAGCGGAACCGCAAGCGTAGGGGTGAATGATGGGATTCTGAACCCATATTTGCGCGTGAAATTTGTGCAAACTCCAATATACCTACTACGCGCAAATAGAACGAGTTGCAAGCAACTCGTAGTGGGTTC
>JAZORB010000191.1:0-8452 GCA_045656385.1 Eubacteriales bacterium
TGATTTGTGAGTGTCTAAAGACGGATAGCCGCGAAGCTATCCGTCTTTTATGAATTATTATTCAATTGAGCCGGATGCTACGAGATTAACTCCGAGACCCATAGAGTGCTCGACGATCACGTCGCCGGGGGTGAGCTTGCCGGTTACGGTGATCTTCTTGATCTCTTCCATAGCCGCCATCTGCATTTCCTTGGGAATGGGAGCGGAGGTTCTGACCGCTACGAGCGGAACGCTTGCGCCCTCGGTCTTGACGGACGAGGTGAGAATGCGGACGGGATGGACGAATTCGTTCTCGGCGTATTTCTTACCGCGGGGGCACTTGAAACCTTCGCAGCTTGCGATCTCGCCCTTTGCGGGGTCGCCGCTAACCTGAATGATACAGCCCTGGGGGCAGGTGATACAAATAATATCCTTGGTTATCATAATTCGTTCTCCTTCCTTAAATTACTTCGATCTTGATGGCGGATACGCCCTGCATCTGCTCGGGAGTTACCTCGACGTGCTCCATCTCACCGGGGTTGATCTTGATGAGCTTCTTCGAGTAGATTTCCTTATCGTCCGCGTAAACCTTCATTGTTACGCCAAGCTTAGGAGCGGCGGCGCGGAAGAAGAGTTTAGCGGGAGCATCGGGGCAGATTCTCTGGGGACAGATGTAACGAACGTTGTTTCCGGTTACCGAGGGGATCTCGGTTGCCTTGGGGAGAGTGCCGAGCGCGTACTGCGCCGCATACTTACCCGCGCGGATAGACTCGTCGGTTACGTTGTCAACGAGGTCGTTTACGTGAACGACGTTACCGCATGCGAATACCTTTTCGCAGCTTGTCTGCATAAACTGGTTGACCTCGGGGCCGTTTGTGATGGGATTGATCTTGATTCCCGCCTCACGGGTGAGCTCGTTTTCGGGGATAAGACCGCAGGAAAGAAGGAGAGTGTCGCACTCATAGAGCTTCTCGGTGCCTGCGATGGGCTGCTTGGTTGCGGGGTCGACCTCTGCGATCACAACGCCCTCAACGCGCTTGTTGCCCTTGATGTCAACGATGGTGTGCGAGAGGAGGAGCGGAATGCCGAAGTCGTCAAGGCACTGAACGCGGTTACGTGTAAGACCTGCAGTATAATCCATAATCTCGGCAACTGCAAGAACCTGTGCGCCCTCAAGGGTCATACGGCGAGCCATGATCATACCGATATCGCCCGAGCCGAGGATGACAACCTTCTTACCAACCATCATATTCTGACGGTTTACAAGTCTCTGTGCCGCGCCGGCGGTATAAACGCCTGCGGGACGGGTACCGGGAGTCATGATAGCTCCGCGGGTACGCTCACGGCAACCCATTGCAAGAACGATTGCCTTGCCCTGTGCGGTGAAGAGTCCGTCGATGGGGTTGACGCCGGTGATGCAATCCTCGCCGACCTCGAGAACCATAGTATTGAGCTTAACTTCGATGCCCGCTGCCTTTGCCTTTTCGATGAAACGGTAAGCATACTCGGGGCCCGAAAGCTCCTCATTGAAATATTTAAGACCGAAGCCGGGGTGGATGCACTGCTGAAGGATACCGCCAAGGCTTACGTCGCGCTCAACGATGAGCACGTTCTCGGCGCCTGCTTCCTTTGCGCCGACTGCTGCCGCGAGACCCGCAGGTCCGCCGCCTACAACGATTACGTCATAAATCTTTGCCATTTCCGTGGTCTCCTTTCTTATCTTACGAAGCCCGAAAGCATTTCGGAGCCCTTGTCGTTTTTGCAAACTTCATCGGGAGAAATACCAAGCTCGCGCGCGATGATCTCGATTACGCGGGGACCGCAGAAACCGCCCTGGCAGCGGCCCATACCTGCACGTACGCGGCGCTTGACACCGTCAAGTGTAGTCGCGCCGAGGGTGCGGTGGATCGCATCGCAGATCTGACCTTCGGTGATGGTCTCGCAACGGCAGATAACGTTGCCGTAACGGGGATCTTCCTTGATGAGAGCAGCCTTTTCCTCTGCGGAAAGCTCTGCAAAGTGGGGAGTGCCCTTGCGTGTCTTGATGAAGTCGGTCTTGGGCTCAGCCTTCATACCCGACTCGATAAGCATATCTGCAACGTACTTTGCAACTGCCACGGAGTTGGTGAGACCTGTGGAGCGTACGCCCGAGATGTTGACGTAGCCCTTGAGATCATCATACATATCAATATTAACGCCCTCGGGGTTACGGTGAGGACGGAGACCGCAATACTGAGTGATCGAATCGCGGAGATTTACGTTGGGGATCATCTTGCGGACGTCTGCCGCGATCGAGTCAAGGCCTTCCTTGTTGGTGCTCTTGTCGCACTTATCGAGCAAATCCTCTGCGGTGGGGCCGACGAGCATATTGCCGTGCATGGTGGGACACATCAGCTTACCCTTGGTGATCTTGGTGGGGATGGGAAGCACGATGTAGTTGACCTTGCAGGAGGTCTTTTTGTCGAGTATGTAGAACTGACCCTTACGGGGAGTTACTTCGTAGTCGTTCTTACCTACGTAAGAAGCGATCTCGTCGCAGTAAAGACCTGCGGCGTTGATGATGTATTTGCACTCGATGTCGCCCTTATCGGTCTTGACGGTGGTAACCGCGCCGTCCTTCTGCTCGATACCGATTACGCGGGTTGCAAGCTCGAAGTGCACGCCGTTGTCGGCTGCATTCTCGGCAAGCGCGATGCAGAAGAGGAAGGGATCGATGATGCTCTCGCGGGGGATGTAAAGACCGCCCTTTACGCAGGGATTGAGCTCGGGCTCCATTGCGAGAAGCTCTTCGGGGGTCTTGTATTCAACGTCGTAAACGCGGTTCTCGACAGCCTTGTGCTTGATAGCGGGAAGCTGCTCGAGCTGTTCGTCGTTGAATGCGGGAAGGATCGCGCCAATGCGCTTGAAGGGTACGTCGAGATCACGGCAGATCTCATCGTACATGGGGTTTGCGGCAACAACAAGGCGGCTCTCAAGAGTGCCGGGCTTTGCGTCGTAGCCTGTGTGAATGATCGCGCTGTTGGATTTGGACGCGTCACCGCCGACATCCGAGTTCTTTTCAACAACGGTGACGTCGAGCTTGTACTTGGAAAGTTCACGTGCGAGCGCAGAACCAACGGCTCCTGCGCCAATGATGACAATGTCTGTCTTTTTCATCGTGGTCTCCTTATATATTTCAAAAAAATTTTTACTTTACGATCGCAACGGGAGTAAACTCACCGTCCGAGAAGGGATAGAAGCTTGCGGGGATCTTCTCAAAGGGAAGCGAGAGCAGATCTGCGGTGGCAGCTCCCTTGGTGGATGCGGGATAGATGAGGTCGGTAAGCGGACCGTAGAACGCGCGGAAGGACGTGCAAGCCTTAACTACTACCATCTGGAAGTCGCAGGGATCGTAACCGAACGCGCGGTAAAGCGCGGGGTCGCCGTTATAGCGGTGCTGTGTGGTTACGACAACGTAAGTATTGCGGATCTTCACGACCGCCGAGGGACCGAAATCGACGAACATTCCGTGGAAGGGCACAACGCCGTCAAAAACAGCCTTGACCTCCGCCTCAACGGAAACGGGAGTATAGAGCTTTTCGCTGATGGTTGCGCCGAGATTTGCCTTCACTATATTGCCGACACCCGCCTCGCGGCATGCGAGAGCAAAGGGAGCGTCGTTGATATACATAAGACCCTTGACGTCACTCTCAAGCGCAAGAATACGCTCGATGACCCCGGGGCTGTCGCCTGCGGAGCCTGCATTCGAGGAATCGGCAAAGTCGTTCATGATGACGGGCTTGCCGCTATCGTTTTTCTCTGCAATCTTTATGATCTCGTCAACGCTTGTCAGATCGGTCTTGAATTCGTGACGCATATTCCAAAGGCCCTCTGCAAGTTCCTTTGCGATCTCTGCGGCAACCTCACCGTCCTCGCCGATGGCAACGACGGAGGAATAGCCGTCCTTGACGTCAAGCCAGGGCTGCATCTGCGAGATCGAGAAGTCAAGCAGCTTGCCCGCCTTCACGTATTCGTGACCCTTTGCCATAAGACTGCGGAAGGGCTCGGTCTCGGTGGTATAGGAGCTTGCGGCAACGATCATGGGGATCTGCACGTAAGCCATCTTGGGTGCGATCTCGCCCTTTACGATGCTAAGGCAGAGGCGCGCCGCGCGCTCACCGGTCTCCCAGACGTCAACGTGGGGGTATCTCTGGTAAATCGAAACAGTATTTGCATTTCTGACCATGCGCTCGCTGATATTTGCGTGCAGGTCGAGTCCGACCGTGATCGGAACGTCGTCGCCGACGATCTCACGGACCGCGATAACAATGTCGCCCTCGGGGTCGTCGCTCTGCTCGCTCTGCGCCGCGCCGTGCATAAAAAGAACAACGCCGTCGAGAGGAAGATTCTCGCGGGTGACCTTTTTGATGTGCTCGATATAATCGTCAAGCACTCCCTGCTCGATGATCGAGCCGGGCTGTGCGCTCATAAAACCGCCGGGAATAATTAAAGCCCCCGCATCACGAAGCACGCGGAAAGAGGAAGCAAGCCCGTCCGCACCCTCGTTGCAACGCGGATGGACGGCAGCATGATCGAGCATTTCCTGCCCGAAAAGGCACTGCTTTCTCCTATACTCCGCAATAGTGGTTCTGCCGGGAGCAAAAGAGTTGATCTCCTGATGGAGACCGCCAAGTAAAATCTTAATGATAAACACCCCTTTAAAAGGTAAGTAGGAAAATGGTTTCCCTTTTATATTATCTCATATTTCGCAGGAAAAGTCAATAGTTTGGGGCAAAATTCCTTACATTAATTATTAACCTCTATATTGTATTATTCATCTCTTGCAAATCATAATCTTTTATGTTATAATAAAGAAAAATCAACCACACCGAGAGGGGGATCTTTCGATGAACAGTACAGAACGAGTCCGCGCGGCAATTCTCGGCAAGGAATACGACCGCCAGCCGATCTACGGTTGGGTCTACGCCAACCTTACCGAGCAAATAAACGAACGCTGGGGCTCTGTTGCCGCCTTTGAGGATAAATATGAATTCGACGCCGCGCACATCTTCGGCGCGCCGCGCCCTTGGGATAAAAAGCTGATCGAAAAGATCGCGGCGGAAAACGACGAACTGACTCCCGATCTTTTGCTTGATGAAAATATTTTTACCGATGCCACGCATGCCTCTTACGAAAAGATAAAGGCATCTCTCGCCCACCACAAGGAAAGAGGGCGCTTCTGCTACGTTCAGACTCCGGGATTTTTCGAGAATTTCAACAACGTCTTTGGCATTGAAAATCAGCTGATGTGGCTCGTTCTCTACCCCGACGAGCTCAACGAAATATACCGCCGTCAGGCAGAATGGACAATTGCCTTTGCCGACAAATGCATCGATCTTGGCATTGATATGATACATATTTCGGACGACTGGGGCTCGCAGAAGGACATGATGTTCAGCCCCTCGATCTGGCGCGAGATCATACGCCCGCATCTGGGGAAGGTGATCGATCACGTTCACGAAAGGGGCGCGCTCTGCAGTCTGCATTCCGACGGATGCATTTCGAAGGTCACCGACGACCTCTCCGAGATCGGCATCGACCTGCTTCACCCCTGGCAGGAGAGCGCGGGAATGTCCTACGACCTCTATCTCGATAAATACGCCGATTCCTTTGCCATTATGGGCGGCATCTGCGTGCAGACCGCCATTGGAATTCTACCGCGCGATGAGCTCGAATCCGAGATACGCCGCGTTTTCGGTAAAATGCGCGGCAAGCGCTGGGTTGCTTGCACCTCTCACTTTGTGCAGGATCACTGCTCGACCGATGATCTCGAATTCGCCTTCGACCTGATATACAAACTTGCAAGGGAATAAAAATGAAAAAATACACGATAGGTCTTGATTTCGGCTCGCTTTCCTGCCGAGGGATCCTTGTCGACACCTCCGACGGGCGGATTTGCGCCGAGGCGGTGATGGCGTACCCGCACGCGGTAATGACCGATCACCTCCCCGACGGCACGCCGCTTGACGGCGACTTTTGCCTTCAGCATCCGCGCGACTTTCGCGAGGCTATGGAAAACGTCGTCCGCGACCTTGTCGGCAAATGCGAAGATCCAAAAAGCATTGTCGGAATCGCGATGGACACAACTGTCAGCACGGTTTTGCCGATAGACGAGGATTTTATTCCGCTTTGCGAAAAGAGCGAATTTGCAAGCCGCCCGCAGGCTTGGATGAAGATGTGGAAGCATCACGGCGCGACAGAGCAAGCAAAAAAGATAGAGGCAGTCTGCCGCAAGCAGGGAAAGCCCTACACCGATTGGTACGGCGGAAGCATATCACCCGAATGCCTTTTTTCGAAGGCTGTCGAAGTTTTCGAGAAGGACCGCGCGGTTTATGACGCCATGGCATGCTTCATCGAGGTATCCGATTATCTGACCTCGCTCCTTGCGGGCGAGCCGATATTCAGCATTCCGCTGATGATGGCAAAGGCGTTTTTTGACCCCGCAAGCGGATATCCCGACGCGGATTTTCTCCGAGCGATAGATTCCGATCTTGCAGGTCTTCCCGATAAACTCACACAAGGATTTGCAAAAAAGACCTTTGCCTACCCCGGTGCTCCCGCGGGAAGGCTTTGCGCCGAGATGGCGAAAAAGCTCGGGCTTCCCGAGGGCATTGCGATATCTGCGGGAACCGCCGATTCATATTCGCCCATTATGGGCATCGGCATCACGGGCGCGGGACAGATGATAATGACCATCGGCACCTCGACGGGAATTATGATAATGAACGACGAGCCCCGCTTTGTCGAGGGCGTGACTGCTTCCCTTCCCGACATTTATTGCATCAAAAACAAGCATTGCTACGCCTCGGGTCAGACAAGCACGGGCGATGCGCTCGGCTGGTTTGCCGATAACAGCGTGCCCGCGCGATATGAGCGCGAGGCTGAGGAAAAAGGCATCTCGATTCAGGCTCTGCTGACCGAAAAAGCGGCACTTCTACCCGTGGGCGCGGGCGGAGTTATGGCTCTTGATTGGCTGGGCGGCAACAAATCCTGCCTTGCGAACCCCAATCTTTCGGGACTTTTCGTAGGTCTGACACTTTCGACCCGACCCGAGCAGATGTACCGCGCACTCATCGAGGCAACCGCCTTCGGAGCACGCGCGATAATTGAAAACTACGAAAAAAGCGGCGTTCCCGTCCTCGAAATACGCGCGGCGGGCGGAATCGTCGGCAAAAACAAATTGCTGATGCAGATCTACGCCGACGTTATCGGAATTCCGATCATGGCAAGCCGATGCCCGCAGGTTCCCGCGCTGGGCGCCGCGATCAACGCCGCCTGCGCCGCGGGCGAATATTCCGATTATCAAAGCGCGGTGACGGCGATGTCGTGCAAGGATTTCGACATCTACACCCCCGCGCCCGAAATGCGCGGCGAATACGACCGACTTTACACCGAATATATCACTCTGCACGACTATTTCGGCAAGGGCGGCAACCGAATTATGGAAAGATTGAAAGGAAAGATTTAAGATGGAGATCAGAAAAACTATACGCCCCATCTCTCACAAGGGCAAACCGATGGGCGACGATTCAGTAAGAGAATACATATTCTTTAACGTCGAATACAACCACTACCGCGACGTCGGCGACTCGACCGCAAACGAAGTGCGCGACCGGGTCGAAATGCAAGAATGCGAATGTGTTCTCGCTCTGCCCGATTCCTACACCGACGACGGTGAGGAAACACCCCTCATCATCTCCTTCCACGGCTCGGGAATGCGCGTATCCGAAAGCGAAAACCAGATTGGCGGACTCGCGTTCGTCACCCAGTGCATAAATGCGGGCTACGCCGCGCTCGACGTCAACGGCTCGGAGTGGCACGGACGCACGCAAGGATGCTTCGAGCACCTTATGGCGGCTTTCCGCGCATACAAATATGTGACGAGGAAATACAACCTCTCGCGTCAGGTGCTGGTTGCGGGCGGCTCGATGGGCGGACAGAGCGCGTTCAACTTCATCGGAATGTTCCCGAACATCGTCACCGCCGCAGGCATTTTCTTCCCCAGACTGAATCTGGACACCGTGGACGTGAACGGTCACTCCTGCCTCGGTTCATGGGATAAAACCGTAAAACAGCAGGATACCGGTAACTCACCGCGCGACAGGATCATGATCACTCACCGTTTCCCGACCGAGGAATGGTGCGAGCAGAACACGATCGGATTCAACCCGCACAAGATCCGCTCCTTCACCAATTCCGACGGTGAAAAGGTCGTCATCCCTCCCTGCCCGATCAAGATCTGGCACGGCACGGCTGACCAGACGATCGACTATATGATCTCGGTCGGTTACACCGATGCCGTCCGCCGCGCCGGCTGCTACATCGAGCTCCACCTCCTCGACGGCGTGGGACATACGACCACTCAAGTTATGAGGGACGAGCTGACGATGTGGTTTGATCGATTCAAGTAATACTAACATCAGCGGAAAGTTTT
>JAZORB010000192.1:0-11205 GCA_045656385.1 Eubacteriales bacterium
AAGCGAGATCACCGAGATTGGCAGGGGGATGAAATTCGAGAGCACCATTGCAAGTGCCGAGCCGCTTCCGATCGCAAGATTGCTGGGTAGCATAAAAAAGTATATCGCCGCCGCGGCAATCACAGCGCCGAATGTTATGATGAGGTATTCCTTGATAGCTTTTTTAATCATGGTTTTGCACCTTTTCTTCCTAATTATATATATTATATCACATTTTCAAAAAAAGTCCATAGTTTTGGTGAAAAAACAGAGAGCCATTGCTGTTCGTTTGCGATGATTCTGAAGTCACTCTAACTTTGCTTCCCCGCACCTTATGATGACGATATAAAAATAAATATGCGTATCTGCTATGCAGTACAGACTTCGCCACCCCTCATCCGTCGCTTCACGCGCCACCTTCTCCCAAGATCCGGGAGAAGGCTAGAAAGGAGTGCTGACTTCTTTGGATATTCAGCGAATTTCGTTTCAACTTAACTCATTAAAAGCAAATAGGAATATTTTTATTTAAATAATTACGCACTTTCTCTGGAATTCGCACAAATTATTTCAATAAAAATATTCCTTATTGACTATACATAATTTAATTTTCAAACGATATTCGCTGTACAAACTTAATTAGAGCAGAAAACCTCAAGCGTTCCCCAGCGGGGAAAGGGGACCGCGAGGAGCGGTGAATGAGGAGGACACTATATCTCTCCAATTATATCAAGAAGTAGAATGCATTTCTCAAGTTGACCACCCTTTTTTATAAGATCATGGCAACTCCGAGTATAATAAATATTACAGCCATAAAAAGCGGGAATACTGAATATAAAATGAACTTCCCTTTGCCGAGATCGTTTTTATCGTTAATATAAAAGAATCGCGGGAATTTCTTCAAATATACTATCGGTAAGCTGAATGAAGCCTGCTTCGGAGTACCCAAGATCGACTCTTTGCATTTGTATGATTTTTTGCCGACAACGTAAATATACGTGCACATTGTAAAATGCTTTTCGAACCTCGTTTTATAGCGGGTATACTCACTCACAGGAACGTTCTTTTTATGTTTTGTTTTACGCAAGAGCGCAGAGGTTTTGGCAGTTTCTGAGGGACAGTATCTGAAGACAAAATAAGCCGTAAGGGGTATGCTGCCACATATAAGAAAAAATGCACCGATAATCAGCACTATATACTCCAAGTTTTCCACCTCACTTTCATAATTCAATTATATCACAAAAACTGCGGAGACGCAATATCTCCGCAGTAATTTTTATTAATGCCTCTTTCTCACAACCCCGAATGCTTCGTCGGCGATATCGATCGTTTCTGCGATATCGGCATCGGTGAGGGCGGCGTTGATGAAATGGTTATGGTGGTTGGTGAAGAACACACCTCTCTTGACGCACTCCGCGATCCACTCCTGATGGAGCATCAGCGTGGGGTCGTCGGCTATGCGGAGGTAGAAGAGCGAGGGCGCGCCCGTGACGCGGAGGTCGAATCCGTTTCTCTCGCCCGCGGCGATGAGTCCCGATTTGAGCTTTTCGCCCTTTTCGATGAGGGTGCGCGGCATATCAAGCCTCTTCATCTTGTTTATGCAGGCAATTCCCGCGGCGAAGGGCACGGCGGAGAGCCAATAACTGCCCGTGTAGGACATTCCCGAAACGGTGTTTTTGAGGAAATTCTTGCCGCAGAGCGCGGAAACGTTATATCCGTTCGCAAGTGCCTTGCAGAAGCAGATGAGGTCCGCCTCGAAGCCGAAATAGTGGTCCGAGCCCGCGATATCGAGTCGGAATCCCGCGCGGACGTCGTCAACGACGAGGACGGTGCCGTTTTCGGTGCACATTTTTCGCACTTCCTGCCAGAATCCATCGGCTGGCATGACGTTATCGGCAAAATTGCCATGCATATAGGGCTGGGAGATGACAGCCGCTATCTGCCCCGCGTTTTCCTTGAAGACCTTGCGAAGAGCGTCGAGGTCGTTCCAATCGACATAAATATTGTGCATTACGTCTTCTTCAATGACGCCAGAATAGTCGATCTTTTGCGTCCAGGGCGAAACACCGTGGTAATAGCCCTTGAAAAAGACGATCTTTTTGCGGTGGGTGTAGGCTCTCGCGGTCATAACGGCGAGGGTGGTGACGTCGTTTCCGTTCTTTGCGAAGAACGCCCAATCGGCACTCGCGACGGTATCAACGAGGAGCTCCGCGAACTCGATCATCTTGGTCGAGGGGAGCGTGGTACAGTCGCCGAGAGCTCTCTGCTCTGCCGCCGCGGCATCGACGTCGGGATCGTTGTAACCGAGAACGTTCGGGCCGTAAGCGCACATATAGTCAATAAAGCGGTTGCCGTCAAGGTCCCAGACGTAGGTTCCCTGCGCCTTCGAGGAGAAGAAGGGGAAGGCTTCGACGGGGGTATAGCAACCCTCGGCGGGTCCGAGATGGCCGTAGATGCCCGAGGGGATGACCTTCATTGCGCGGGCGAACGCCTCGCGGCTTTTATCGTAAGTGTTTATTTTTCTCATAATTTCACCTCTTAAGCAAGATAAAGCGCGACGCGGTCGAGGATTCGGTTGACGTTATCGACCTGTGAGATCATGCCGCCGATGCGGACCTTGCCCTCGCCGACCGATGCAACGGCGTTGACCTTGCCGTCAAAGAGATCGCGCGCGAGTTTTATGTCCTCAAAGCGCATAAAAGAGGAAAAGCTCTTGGGCTCTTCGGGCATAACGCGAAGGACGTGATCCTTTGCCTCAATGCCGAGGACGTGACTGTCGCCGATGGCGAGCTTGATCGTGCCGTCAACGATATAGGAAGCACTCGCCTTGCCGATCTTATCCACGTTTCCGATCTGCGCGATCGCGTTTGCGATCAGGTGGAACATCAAAAGCGTGCTTTTTTCGAAGAAAACGGGATCTTCGAGTGCCTTTTCGTCGGCTCGGAGATAGGAGGAAAGAATATCTGTCAGGGGCATGAACTTTTTGAGCAAAAAGCCAAGCCTTGTAAAGCCCTTCGAGGGGATGGGAGTGACGGTGCCGTCGATCATACCGTTGAACTTTTCGGGACTCGAAAAGGGGAGGATTATATTGCAGGAATCGCAATCCTCGGCAAACCATGCCTTGCCGTCCGCAAAGCAAAGCGCACCCGAGGGGCCGCCCTTGACACGGAAGCCGAGCGATACTTTTTCATTCTTTATGAGTTCTTTTGCTCGCGCGTCAAGCTCGCAAAGGTAGGGAATACTGCCGAGAACGGCATGGAGATTGATATACGCGAGTGTTTTTGCGTCTGTCATTTTGTCACCACCTGATATTTATTGTATACAATTATATCATATAATCCGATGCATTGCAACAAAAAACAAGAAAACTATATCTCAAATATTATTGATTTATCAAAAGGTTATTGCAAAAAAATGTCCATCGTGGTATAATAAGAAAAAAACGAGGTGAGATTATGTCTTTTCTCTATTTGCTTGAAGAAATAAGAAACCCCGTGCTCGACTTCATCTTTTCGCTCGTCACGCTTTTTGGCGAGGAAACGGTGTTTATGGCGGTGGGAATGATCGTTTTTTGGTGCGTCAATAAGCAAAAGGGCTATTACCTGCTCTGCGTCGGCTTTGTCGGCACCGTTATCAATCAGTTTTTAAAGATACTCTTTCGCATTCCGCGCCCGTGGGTGAAGGATCCGAATTTCACGATCGTTGAATCGGCGCGCGAGGCGGCAAGCGGATACTCCTTTCCAAGCGGTCACACGCAGACATCGGTCGGGCTTTTCGGCGGAGTTGCGCTGAAATGGAAAAACCGCGCCGTGCGGATCGCCTCGATCGCGCTTTGTGTGCTCGTTCCCCTCTCGAGAATGTATCTCGGAGTTCACACGCCCGCCGACGTCGGAGTTTCGATCGTCATCGCGCTCGCTCTCATCTTCGCGTTCTCGCCCCTCTTCGATAAAGCGGAAAAGTCACCGAAGGTGATGTACATCCTTCTCTTCTCGCTGACGGGAATCATGCTCGCGTACCTTCTCTTCATTAGCTTTTGGAGCTTCCCCGAGGAGGTATTCCACGTTGATAACGTGCACAACTACACCTCAGCTGTCAAGAATGCATATACATTGACAGGCTGTATGCTCGGATTCCTCGTTGTTTACACCGTTGACCTCTGCTGGCTGAAGTTCGACACAAAAGCGGTATGGTGGGTTCAAATCATCAAGATCGTCGGCGGACTTGCACTTGTTCTTGCCGTCAAAGAGCTTCTCCGCGCACCGTTTGAGGCATTTCTTCCCGCAAACACATGGGCGAGAATGCTTCGCTACTTCTTAATGGTCGTCACCGCGGGAGTCATCTGGCCCGCTTCATTCAAATATTTATCAAAACTCGGAGGTAAAAAGGAATGACTTTTAACGTAAATCATCCCATTCTCTTTGTCATCGTCGGCGCGATCATTGCGGTCGTTCTGGCGCAATCCGCCTTCTTCCTTGCCCGCGCGATAAAGCGAGCAAAAGAACTCGGACTTGGCGAGCATATCAAAAAGACGGTAATTTCAGCCGCGATCTTCACGATAGCACCCGCGGTTGCTGTGCTTATCGGTGTCGTTGCTCTCTCGAAGAGCCTTGGAATTCCGCTGCCCTGGCTCCGCCTTTCGGTCATCGGCTCGATCACTTACGAAACCGTTGCCGCGGGCAATGCCCTTGAAGCGGCAAACATGAGCGCGGGCACGACAGTCACCGATCCCTCGATCTACATAACCATCGCCTGGGTAATGACGGTTGGCATCGCGGCGGGACTCATTCTTGTTCCCTTCGTTACGAAAAAGCTTCAGAGCGGACTTGCAAAGGTCGGCATGAAGGATAAAAAATGGGGCGAGATCTTCAATAACGCCATGTTCCTCGGCATGATCTCCGCCTTTCTCGGCTACGTCTTCTGCGACGTCGGACTTGTAGCCAAGGGCGACACCTCGGGTCTTATCCCCGTTTGCGTAATGGCAACCTCGGCGGTCGTTATGGCTATTTGCGGTACTATCGCAACGAAATGTAAGGTCCGTTGGCTGACCGACTACGCTCTCCCGATGAGCCTTATCGCGGGAATGGCATCGGCAATTCCCTTCACAATGCTTTTAGGAGGTTAAAATTATGAAGAACACCAATCTTTCATATATGGAAGGCGTTCACAAAAGCGGACGCATCTGGGGCATCGCGGTTGCCTGCGTGCTCTTCCTCTTCCCCGTGTCTCTTTCGCTGATCTTCGGCACACTTCCCGATTTTGGTGTGCTCCTCAAGGGCGTTTTTGCGACCGCCCCGATGTATTGGGCTGTCGGAATCGTTGAGATCTTCACCTACGTTCCCATGCTCGGCGCGGGAGGAACATACCTCTCCTTCGTCACGGGCAATATCTCGAACCTCAAGCTCCCCTGCGCCATCGATGCAATGGAGCGCGCGGGAGTTAAGGCTTCCGACGAGGAGGGCGAGGTCATTTCCACCATCGCCATCGCGGTTTCGAGCATCGTGACCACTATCATCATCGTCATCGGTGTCATCTGCATCGTTCCGCTGACGCCCGTGCTTGAATCCCCCGTTCTCGTTCCCGCATTCGATATGATTCTGCCCGCGCTCTTCGGCGGTCTTGCGGTGGTTTTCATCTCGAAGAACCTCAAGCTCTCTATCGCGCCCATCATCCTGATGCTCGCGCTCTTCATCTTCGTCCCCGCGCTCAACGCCTCCACCGTCGGAATCATGGTTCCCGTCGGAGTAGTGTTCACCGTCATCGTTGCTCGCATCCTTTACAAGAAAGGGGTGCTCTGATATGTGGTTTCTCGCGCTGATTCCCGCGGCGATAGTCGTCTTTCTGGCAGTACTGATCGTCCGCGCAACCGCCTTCAAGCCCAAAAAGCAGCCCGAGCTTGACACTTATGAGGTCAAGGTCGACAAGGACAAGGCTGCCGCCGATCTTTCCGAGCTCGTCCGCTGCAAGACGGTATCCTACCGCGATCCCTCTCTTGAAGACGACGCGGAATTTGAAAAGCTGATCGCGCTTCTCCCCTCGCTTTACCCGAACGTAAACAAGGCTTGTGAGTTCACAAGGCTCGAAAACCGCGGTCTTCTCTTCCGCTGGGCGGGCAAAAACGCCGACGCCCCCGCCGTTATGATGGCGCATTACGACGTTGTTCCCGTCAACGAGGATCTTTGGGACACCCCCGCATTCGAGGGTATCATCAAGGACGGCTTCGTCATCGGACGCGGCACGCTTGACACAAAGGTCACCTTCTCGGGCATCCTTTTTGCCGCAAATCAGCTCATAGGCGAGGGATTTGTTCCCGAAAACGACATTTATTTCGCATTTTCGGGCGGCGAGGAGGTCAACGGACTCGGCGCTGTGCGCATAGTTGATTACTTTGAGGAAAAGGGCATCGAGCCCGCGCTTGTTATCGACGAGGGCGGCGCGGTCGTTGAAAACGTATTCCCCGGCGTCAAGGTTCCTTGTGGTTTGATAGGTATCGCAGAAAAAGGTATGATGGACGTCAAATATACCGTAAAATCTCAGGGCGGACACGCATCCGCTCCCAAGCCCGGCGCGCCGATCGACAGACTTGCCTCCGCTTGCCGCAAGATGGTCGAAAATCCCTTCAAGCTCAAGCTGACCGCGCCCGCGGCAGAGATGTTCGACACTTTGGGCAGATATTCCTCCTTCGTTTACCGCATCATCTTCTCGAACCTTAAGATATTCCTGCCCGTGCTTGACATGATCTGCAAAAAGGACGGCGGCGAGATGAACGCGCTTATGCGCACCACGGTCGCCTTCACGCAGGCACAGGGTTCGTCGGCGACAAACGTCATCCCGCCCGAAGCTTCTCTCGTTTCGAACATCCGACTCAACCCCGCCGACGATATGGATTCGGCGCTTGAATATATCAAGAAGACCGTCGGCGACGAGAACGTTGAGGTCACCTGCATGCACGGAATGAACCCCAGCCGCATCTCGCGCACCGACTGCGAGGGATTCGAAAGAGTTGCATCCGCAGTTGCATCGACCTGGAAGGGTTGCATCGTTGCGCCCTATCTGATGGTCCAGTGCTCCGACTCGCGCCATTGGGGACGCATCTCCGACCGAGTTTACCGCTTCTCGGCGATGGACCTGACCAAAGAAGAACGCGCCTCGATCCACGGCAACAACGAAAAGATCCGCATCGACGCCCTCGGAAGAACCGTGGAATTTTATATCAGACTTATGAAAAAGTGTTAATTAAAACAAATAGGAGCTGCATCATTGAGGCAGCTCCTATATTATTTATCTATATCCTTATAAATTGCATTACGAGATAAGAATTGCATTTTAGCACAAATTATATTACGCTGTCATCCTGAGCGGAGCGAAGCGGAGTCGAAGGATCTCGGCGAAGCCGGGCTGAGATTGGAGTCTGCTGTGAATATGATCAATGTGAATTATTGATTATATTGATACTATTCAAAGCAAACTTTATAATTGACCCGCTGCGCGAGGTCCTTCGACTCCGCTTCGCTCCGCTCAGGATGACAGCGTAATATTATATTGATTTATAATAATATTTGCAGCTCGTAATGAAAAGCCCGTAGCTACCTCACAGTTCTTAATAAAGCAGTCCGTTGTTTTTTTGAAATCTTTATTCCCACATACTTAAAAGGCTGATTCATCTTTTGATTAATGAATCAGCCCTGTGTTATTTAGTTATTCTCAAGATTGTCAAGCAATCCAAATCCCGCAACTGCGGTGACGGGGAGCGACATTACTACCGCGCCGGCATCGGTCTGGGTGCCTGCTTTGTCGATGATGGATTTCATAATAGCCGCCTTTTTGGTTGCTCTGGCAACTATCATAATAACCTCCTTCTCGCTCGCTATCGAAACGCCGAAGAATTTAGCGGCGTCGGTCGAGCCGGTGCCCTTGCCGTGAAGGACTGTTCCACCGCGTGCGCCCGCTTCTCTTGCGGCTTCCATAACGGTATCGGTATAGCCCTCATTTGCTATCGCCAGAACGATCTCGTAATTATAATTTATCTCGGGTGCGCCCTCTGTGGGTCTGCCCGCGTTAAGATTTGCCAAGGTCTTGCCTCCTCCTACACTTTTGATGGGTGTTGCCGCGATTATTCCCTGACCGGGCGCGTCGATATAAAGATTCTTGCGCGCCTCCTCGATCAGCTTTGCCGTGCGGCTGCGGTCGGCTATTGTCATAATGATATGATATTCGTGCGTGCTGAGTCCAAGAAGATCGAGCACATTTTTCGTTGCCGTACCTCTGCCGAGAAGTTCGATCGACAAGGGAAGCTCGAGCGACTGCATAATGGCGTTCATACGCGGCGCCATACCGGGATTAACTACCGAAATTACAAAATTCATTACTCTCACCCCCAAAGCTCGATGATCTCGTCATCGAGAGCAGTTTCAACGGCAACATCGGCACGCTTCTTGCGTCCGTAGATAAAGCCGACGATCTGGATCGAAATAAGCGGCATCATGGCAACCGTTGCAACGATGCCAAATGCATCGGTCAGAACGTTGCCGCCCGCTGCCGTGCAGACTCCGATGAGGAACTGAAGCATAAAGGTCGCGGTCATGGGTCCCGATGCAACTCCGCCCGAGTCGAATGCTATCGCGGTGTAAATATCGGGAACAAAGAAGGTCAGAATCAGCGCGATTGCGTAGCCGGGAACGACGAACCACATGATTGAAATGCCCGTGATAACTCGCAGCATTGCAATTCCCATTGCAATCGCGATCGCGATCGAAAGGCTGTACTTGATCGCCTTGCCGGGGATCGCGCCCGAGGAAACGCTTTCGATCTGCTTTTCGAGAACGTATACTGCGGGCTCGGCGGAAATGATGAACCAGCCAAGGCACATTGCAAGCGGGATGAGGAGATATTTCGTCCAACCGTCGTAAAGCGCCTCGCCAAGGACTGCTCCAAGCGAGGAAAATCCGACGTTTACGCCCGTCAGGAACAAAACAAGCCCAACGTATGTAAAGAGAACACCCCAACAGATCTTGAAGAAGGGGCGCGCCTGCATCCTCCAAACGAAGAACTGGAAGATGAGGAATATCGCAACGATGGGCAAAAGCGCCATCGAGGTTTCAAGCAGATAGTGCGGTATCGCCTTGATATAAGCCATACCGATCTCGGTCGTGCTGCCCCAATCGACGGTGGTGACGCTTGTAACGCCGTCCGCATTCGGATAGAGGAAGCCGAGAATGAGAACGAACAGGATCGGGCCGATCGAGCAAAGCGCGACAAGTCCAAAGCTGTCACTTCCCGCATCGCGGTCGGAACGAATATTTGCAACACCGACACCGAGCGCGAGGATGAAGGGCACCGTCATCGGTCCCGTGGTTACTCCGCCCGAGTCAAAGGCAAGGCAGAGATAGTTTTTGTCCGCAAGCGCCGCAAGGATAAAAACAATTCCGTAAAACACCAGCAAGAGCCAGCGCAGCTTGATACCAAGGAAGATACGGAGCATACATACCATCAGGAAAAAGCCAACGCCGATTCCGACAGTTACGATCAGCACCATATTGTCGATGTGCGGAACCGTCTGCGCCAGAACCTGAAGGTCGGGCTCCGAGATCGTTACGGCAAGGCCGAGAATGAAGCTGACGAGCAAAATGAGCCACAGCTTCTTTGATTTGGTCAATGACGCACCGATACGGTTACCTATGACCGTCATCGAGGTCTCCGCGCCCTGGGTGAAAAGTCCCATGCCCACGATTATCATCAGCGTTCCGATCAGGAATGCGACAAGGAGGCTGGGTTCGATCGGTGTTAAAAACAGGCATAGAATTGCCACGATGACTACTATCGGCAACACCGAAATTGCCGATTCTTTGATCTTTTCGCCAAAAACAGCGAAATTACTTTGCGGTTTGATCGCTACATCCTCCCATAAACGCGGGGCTTTCCGCCCGGTTGTTTTGAATTTTTTCTTCCTATTAATTATATCATATATACCAACCTCTGTCAACCGCGAAGTTTGACGAAACCGTAAAGATGGGATAAATTTATTAATAATTTCAAAAGGAGCCGCAAGCGGCTCCTTTATATTAATTCTCAATACTCCTCATCGCCTTTTTGAACTGGAAGAAGAACAGAACAACGGTAAAAGTGACGGCGATGATGTCCGCGATCGGCTCGGCTGTGTAAACGCCGAGGGTCTTATCGCTCATAAACTGCGGAACGATATAGATGAGGGGCAGCAAAAGCACGAATTTTCTCACCACCGCAACGATTACGGAGGAAACTGCCTTGCCGAGGGATACGAAGGTCATCTGGCAGGCTATCTGCGCGCCAAAAATTATCAGTCCGCCGAAGTAGACTCGGATAACTCCAGCGGTGAAGTCGATGAGCGCGGCATCGGGTGTGAAAATCGAGGGGAAGAGGCGCGGGAATATCATAATCACGCTCCAAAGAAGAACCGAATAGCTAAGACAAGAGATCAGAAGCAGTCGGTAAGTCTTTTTAACGCGGGCGGCATTCCTTGCGCCGTAGTTATAGCTGAGGATCGGCTGCGATCCCTGCGAAATGCCCTGCAGAGGGAGCATGGCAAACTGCATAACGCTTGAAAGGATGGTCATCGCACCGACGGCGACGTCGCCGCCGTAACCGAGGAGCGAGGAATTGAAGCAGACCGAGATCACGCTCTCGCTCGCTTGCATCATAAAGGTAGCAAGTCCGAGCCCGAGGCAGGGGAGGATCACCCTTGCCGAGAGCTTCATGTTTTCCGCCTTCAAGCGAAGAAGAGCCTTTTTCGAGAAGAGGAAGGAGAGCACCCACACGGTCGAGAAGGCCTGCGAAATGACGGTTGCCAGCGCCGCGCCCTTCACACCCATTCCGAAGCCGTAAATAAAGAGCGGATCAAGTGCGATATTCGTTGCCGCGCCAATGACGACCGAAAGCATTGCGATCTTCGAATAGCCCTGCGCGGTCACAAAGGAATTCATGCCGAGCGTCAGCTGAACGAAAACCGTGCCAATTGCGTAGATATTCATATAATCGCAGGCATATTCGATGGTGTTTTCACTCGCTCCGAAGGCAAGCAGGAGCGGGCGGTTGAAGATCAGTAAAACGACGGTTAGAATCACCGAAATCACGATCTGCAGCGAAAAGCAGTTTCCGAGAATCTTCTCTGCACTCTCCGTATTTTTCTCGCCCATCGCGATCGAGGCGCGCGGCGCTCCGCCCGAGCTGACAAGCGCGGCAAAGGCAGAAACTATC
>JAZORB010000193.1:0-11529 GCA_045656385.1 Eubacteriales bacterium
GAGCTGATTCCATAGACGCCCCAAGTCAGCGCAAAGGAGAAATCCTCGGGCATTTCCTTCGGCAACGGCTTCTCGGCGCATCCGACGAGGCAGTCGAGAAGCAGAACGCACACAAGCAGAATAAACAACAACTTTTTCATATCATTAACCTCTGCAATCTCCCTTTACGGTATGATTTGTCTGAAGGTAAAATAATCTTTGGTTTCTGGTTGCTTGGTTGTATCCTTTGATACTACATAGATAAATCCATCATCAATAAAGGCTCTTGTAAGTGACACAGCAACCGACTCGGAAAGATTTGCATCAACCGCAAGCTCCAGCTTCTCTCCGTCAAAATGCAGGAGCAGATATTTGTCCAAGGCTTTTTCACCGTAATTACTGATCGCAAGTCCGAAATATCCGTTTTCTCTGTCGATGTAATAAGATTTATAATTTTCGGAGAAGCTGCATTCTTTTTGGATAAAACTGCAGACCGAAACTACCTTGCCGTCCTTTTCTTCATATACCTCAATCTTTAGATCCATCTTGCTCTCGCCGTAGCCGACACCGAGAAGGTATCCGCCCGATAGTTCTATCAGCGAGGTCGAATAACCCTCGATGACGCCTGTATCGGTATAGGTAATGTTCGCGGGATCGGAAAGATCGAAGAAGAAGACGGGATCAATAAGCGTCACTACCTCTGCGGTGCAAACGTAAGCCTTATCGTCCTCAAAACGCACCGCTTCAACGGTTTCGCCCTCCGGTGCAAATCCTATGACTCGCCCGACGATCTTGAACTCGTTAAGATCAATGCAATAAATATTGGCATTTGCCTCGGAGCGTTCTTGATTATCGATCGTAAATATATCGCCCGCGCCTATCCCCGTGGAGGTCACGACACGCAGAATACCTTCGTGACAGTCAAGACTATATTGATCTTTCACCTTTCCGGTAACGGTAAATTTGCTGTACTTATTAAGATAACTTTCTCCGTAAAGAAGAACGAGAATGTCGGTTTTAACTCGCTTTTCACTCGAATCCTCAACGTTTTTTCTGTAGGAATAGGGAAGGAAGACCATATTTTCTGTCACGTAAGGCATACCCAGGTATCCGTAATATGCCTTGGAGCCCTTCACATCGAGCGTTTGCTCGTCAATCAGAGTTATCTGAGTAAAAGCACGTTCAACCAAAACATCGGGGATAATGATGTCGTCCTGGGAGAGAAACTCATATCCTTCGCCACGATCGATATATGGCAGGAAATTTTCGGATCTTTCAAAGTTTTGGCTCAAGGTAGATCTGGTCGAAAAGATCATAATCGTTCCGTCTGTCTTTCTTGCGGTAAGAAAGGCGCCCGAAATGACTATATGCTTTTTCAGCTTGATACTGCCGGGGTTGGAAATATCAAAAGAAAAGACGTAGGTCTGGGAGATCGACTTCAGGGTCTTGTCACTTTTATCCATCGGGCTGCCATATACGTAGGTCAAAAGCGTGAGAGTCTTTCCGTCTTCTGAAATTAAGATATTTGGCGTGCCGAACTCGGATACTTCCAGATCATAAACCACGTTGTTGGGAATGACTACGCTGTAAGATGATAGCAATTTGCTGGATAATTTGTCAATGCTATATGCGTAGATATTCAAGCCGGGTTTTCCGTCGGAACGTTTCGTAATCGCGGTGTAGAAAATATATTCTTCGGTGCGCTTGAAGATATCCGATTCAATTACTCCCTCCACCTGATTGTCTGTCACTTCAACGTATTTGTCCGGGGGTTTTGCACCGGATACTGAATCCAGTACCATTCCGCTGCTACCGACCGAGTTACCCATCTGCGCATTTTGGAGAGCAAGCATCGTCGGGTAATATTCGCTGTCAATGTAATCGTCGATAGTTTTTTGATCTTCTGCGGTTGTTTCACCTTCTATGAAGGTTTCGTTTGCCTCTGTGTCGAACATTGAATAATCGTAATTCGGTCCCTGTCTGAGAGACGCCATTGCCATCATTGCCGCGCAGGCGATGCAAGCGGCGGCGATCAGCGTCTTTTTGAAAAAGACAACTGAAGGCTTTTTGACTTCTTTCTTCGGGAGCGCCTCGGCAACGAATGCTTCGTCAGCCAAACCGAGCGCGCGCGCAAGAATCATATCTTTATCGTTTTTCATAACACAATTCCCTCTTTTCTCAGATGCTCTTTGAATTTGATTCGCGTTCGGAAAAGAAGCGTTTTGACATTGCTTTCACTCTCGCGGCTCAGCTTTGCAATCTTCGCTATCGGCATCATATACCAATAGCGGCGCATGAATATCACCCTCGTTCTTTCGTCGAGTGTAGTGAGGAACGAATTGACCGCAAGCTTCAATGCCACCTCGTCGGCAAGGCTGTTGCGCGAGGTGTCGGGTATGCACTCCGCAAGCTCCTCAAGCGTTCGCTCAAACGTGAGGTTTTCGCGTTCCTTCCGCCTTGCGGCATAGCGGTCGAGCGCGAGATTGCGCGCGATTGTGGCAAGGAATGCGCCGAGCTTGTTCGGTTTTTGCGGAGGTATCGAATTCCAGGCGCGGAGGTATGTATCGTTGACGACTTCCTCCGTGTCCTCCTTCGAGGCGAGTATTGAATCTGCAACGGCAGAAATATACCGCCCGTATTTCTTTTCCGATTCTTCAATAGCCTTCTCCGAGCGATCGAAGAAGAGCTCTATGATCTTTTTGTCATCCATTTTCATCACCTCTGCAGTAGGCTTTCACCTATATAGACGGTCAAAAGCGGGGAAAGGTTACATCTTTTGGGAAATTTTCTTGAATTATTTTTATTATAGCATAAAAATGGCGCGTTGAAAAGTATTTTATATTGAAAGCTGGATATTTCTGTGTTATAATTAAATAAAAAAACAGGTGACTTATGAAAAGAAAGCTCTCGTTTCTCCTTTCGATCCTCCTGCTTCTTCCCTGCCTCGCATCCTGCGGCAGGCAGAAGCTTGATGAGCCGATAGAACTGATCATTGCAAATGACATCCATTATATCTCCCCGACACTGGTCAATTACTCCGCACACGACGTTGTCGGCGAAATGCATCCCGTTTCGAGGGACGGAAAGATCGTGCACTATATTCCCGAGATAACCGACGCCTTCCTCGCCGAGGTTATCGAAAAAAAGCCGAAGGCGCTCATCCTCGCAGGCGATCTTACCATGAACGGAGCTATCGTCAGCCATACCGAGCTTGCCTCGAAGCTTCAAGCCGTCAAGAACGCGGGCATAGACGTGCTTGCCATCCCCGGTAACCACGATGTCGACAAGACCGCAGTTGATTACTCCGGCAACGAATTGAAAGAAGCTGCTGCAGCGGATTCCGCAAAATACATCGAGCTTTACGAGCCCTTGATCCCCGAAACCGTCAGCCGCGATAACACCTCCCTCAGCTACGTATACGAGGCATCCGAAACTCTTTGGGTGCTTATGCTCGATACGAATACTTACGGTCAGAATTACGTCAAGGACACTACTCTTGCTTGGGCGGAAGAGCAATTAGCCGCCGCTCAATCCAAGAACATCGATGTGATCGCGGTATCGCATCAGAACCTTTACGCACATAGCACAATGCTCTCCTTTGGCTATCGGCTTTATAATGCCGATAAGCTCCAGGCACTCTATGAAAAATACTCGGTCAGATGCAATTTCAGCGGACATATCCACATTCAGAGCATCATTGACGACAAGGAAGTTCCCGAGATCGCGACCTCTTCTATGGCAATTACCGGCACGCACTATGGAAAAATTGTCTATAATGGCAAACAGATCAATTATTCCACCGAATCGGTCAACGTTTCGGCTTATGCTGAAAGCATCGGATCGAACAACCAAGACCTGCTCGATTTTGCAAATTACGCCGAAGATTATTTCAAGTTATGCGCAAGACTTCAGGTATCTGCCGACAGCGATATTTCAAAGGAAAAATACACCGCGGCGGAAATAAATCTTATGAAGGATACCTATGCCGAGATCAACACGGCATATTTCGAGGGCAGACCGATAGATGAATCCAAGTACAAGGACGGCATCTTCCTTTGGCATCTTGACAAGGAATCTTTCGTGACAAAATATATCGATTCGATGCTCGAAACGGCAAAGAAGGACCACCGCTCGATCACGATCAAGCTAAAATAATAACAAGAGCCGACTCTGCAGAGTCGGCTCTTAAAATTTTATTGAGCTTCGTATTCGTAAACGACGGTCACACCATCGCTTTCACCCGAAGCCTTGATTGAAGGCTCGGATATATAAACGGTCATCGTCGCCTCGTCATAGCGAATTCCTCCGTATTCGTTATCAAGCAGAGCAAAATACGGAATGTGATAGTCCTCGTCGATCTCGAGCGTGAGGCAATCCTCCCACACGATACCGAAAATTACGTCACAATCGGGCATGATATATTTGTCATCTTCAAGCAAAGCGTGTCCTGCAAGGAGTATCCAGCCGTCGCTAACCTTGCCCGCAGTGCAATAAACACGGTCGACAAGCGAAAAATTCGCCAGATAATCAAGATGACTTGTGTTTATAACACTTCCCGTTGCAATGTCGATGAAGAATATGTCGTGAGCGTTGGGGATAAAGCTTCCGCGGAGAATGATGTCTCCCTCGGGCATTTTGAAAACACCGGAGGATACGTCTACCTCCTCGCAGCTCCAACCCGTGAAGGTGTGGCCGTACTTTGTCGGCATCATACCAAGGTCAACGGTCTGACCGGAAACAACGCCGATCCTGCCGTATTCCTTGCCGTCGATCATAAATATCACGGTATTGTCACCTGCCGAAAACGCACCGTAGATATCAACGTTGCCCGCAGGCATAGAAAAGATACCCTCGCTTATATCAACACTCGCCGAGCTCCACGCAAAGGAACAGCCCTCCTGCTCCTCATGAGGACGGAGAACAACGGTATTTCCGAAGAAATATTCATCGCTGTAAAGAAGCTCTTCATCAAGGTAATAATTGACCTTGTACGAGCATATTTTGAATTCCGCAAAGAAGACAAGGTCTTCATCGGGCACGGTGAAGACGCCACCGGAAAGCTCGATCGAGTGATTCTGCGCCTTCCAACCCGAGAAATCATAGCCCAGGCGCACCTCAATTCCGCGAACTGTATATATTTCGCCGAACTGTACGCTGTCGGAGTAGATCTCTACCCCGTCAAGGATATATTTCACGGTATGACGATTCGGTGTGGAAACAGCATCGAAGGCAACGTCGAACGCAGGCATTATGAATCCGCCATCGGTAAATCCCTCGATATCCGACGTGCTCCATCCGCTGACTGTGTAGCCCTGCTTTTGCGCAGGTGCGGCAAGAGAAACAAGAGTGCCCGCCTTCACGGTCTGTGAGGAGACCTCCTCGCCGTCAAGAATATAAACGACCTTCGGATATCTTGTTTCTGCATAAATATCAATATCGCTTTCGGGCATAGCTTCGGGAACGCCGTTCCAACCGCAGAAGATATATCCCTCTTCGGTTGCGGGAGCCTCGGGAAGCTCAAGAGAAGTGCCCGCATAATGATGCTCGGTGAGATAAAGATCGCCGTCGAGATAGTAATTAATGAGATAAACCGGCTTTTCGGTCACATAGACTGCGGTGAACGCCATATCCTCGCCAAACGCAGCGGGGACCTCGGCATTCCAACCCCAAAAATCATATATAACCTCGCCGAACACAACGTCGTAAAGTGTCGGAGGAATGATGGGATCGCCGTAATATCCCGTCAGAACAAAGATAGGAGATCCATCCGGGAAGCTACCGATCTCGGTATCAAACGTGACGGTATAAACTCTGCGCTCACCGGGGGTATACTCGGCGTAAAGCGTCATGCTTTCGTTAACCGTGAGCTCATAACCACCGTTGTAAAGCTGACCCGCGCTGTCGCGCCAACCGACGAAATCATAATATCTTTCGGCATCCGCAAGGCGCTCACCCATCGGGATAATGACCTTTCCGCCCGCGGAGATCTGCGAAATAACGGCAGTTTGTCCCTCTCCGTAATCAAATGTAACGGTGAATCTTATGTCAACGTGCTTCCATTCCAGAACGATCTTCCATTCTCTTCCCGACTTTGAGACACTGAATCCGATATATTCATGCATCGCATCGTGAAGATACACGTCCTCGGAGGAATATGAGTTATAGGAAGCGATCAATTTTTCCGCATCGGAATAATTGCAAACTACCGTCTTTTCCTTGCCACCGCCGATAAGCTCACCGAACTCGGTCGAAAAGCTGACTGTATAGAGCACCTCTTCTCTCCCGTATGTAGCTGTAAGATCGATCGGTGCGGTTACAGTAACGGTATCATCAGCGGAGATCTGCTTGCCGTCAAGCATAAAGCCGAGCAAGGTATAGGTATATTCGTTATCTTCCGCCTTTGTCGGCATTACGTTCAAAAGCTCGGAGATTTTGATGCTTTCGCCTTCGCGAACGTAGAACTCCGTCGTTGCCCCATCGGAGAAAACACCCTCGCCCGCGAAAAATCTCACGCGGTAGCTGTATTCGATAACGGGATATACGTGCATTCCTTCCAGAGTCACAAAAGGCGGATCGTTGGTGTCGTAGGGCTTTCTTTCGCCATCCTTGCCAATCGAATACTCCCATCCGACAAGCTTGGCATTTCTGCCCTCACCGACGGTAAGATCGACCGATTCGAGCGCGGAGGAAGGAAGCGTTGCTGACTTTATAATATGTTCATTCGCGTTTCCGAGCATATCGTAAACGTATACCTTCGATTCGAAAACCGAAGGAGGCTCGGTGGTTTCGGGTGGAAGTTCTGTTGTGACTTCCTCCGTCGTTGTCTCATCGGTTTCGGGCGCCGTGGTTTCCTCAATATTCAGACTCGTTTCGGGTGCGGGATCGGTTATGACATCGGTCGTAACCTCTCCTCCCTGCGGCGTGCAGGACGAAAAGAGTGTGCCGAGACATAATATACAGAGAAGCAAGCCGAGAAGATTATATTTGAATTTCATAAGCAACACTCCTTTCTTTTGCTGATTTAATAATAACGCAAATATATGAATTGCGAAATGTGAAAATATAAATAAATTATAATGATATTTATAAGCTTTTAACGCCGACGGTCGAGGACCGTCGGCATTTGTCATTTATTGTCCCCTCGCTTCGGAACCGAAGTCGCGGAGTATATTTTCGGAAAATACGAACACCTGGAATCCGTTTGCGTCGTTGGGTGAATCATAGTGACGCAAATAATATTCGTCCATCCATGTCTGCCAGGTATCGGTAAGGAAGACCTTCTTATACTCGGATGCCGAAAGGATAACGAAATATTCGTCGATGCCCTCCTGGTCGTTATACCAATTAAGGCTTGACTGATAATGGCGGCCGATAACACCGGCACGATCGTTGACGTCCATATTGCGTACGCGAACCTCGGAATCCGAAAGCACGGTTATCGCCTGCGCGTACCAGAAGGTCGCGTAGCCGTATTCAAGACCCTCCTCTACGAGGAATTCGGCAAGGCGGTGATTTGTGTTATCGCGACCGTATTCGGGATCGAGTGACTTAACCTCATCGGCAAAGAAGAGAGATGAAGCGACGATGACTGCAAGCGCGAGCGCGCAGATCCTTGAAAGCACCGTAGCTGCGCCGCTGTTGTTCTTGACCTCGATGATACCGAGATCGGAAATCAGATCGCGAAGACCGCAAACGGTAAGCATAGCGGCGCTTCCGAGAATGGGAGTCAGGCGCCAGTTTGCCGCGCTGAGCTCGCCGCAGATGTAGCCGAACATAACAGCCGCCGTAAGCACGAAATGCGCCCAGAGCATAAACTTCACACCGCGCGATTTGATCTTGCCGTAAAGGCAGAGAATCACGACGGGCATAACAAGAAGAATTATGCCGATGGCAATACGGAAGAAATACTTGATCGACTCGGCCTCGAAAAGCGGATCGTTCTTCGCCATATTCACGCCGAGAAGCGAAAAATAGTGATTAACAAACTTTTGAGCGTTGGAAAGCCAGATAGAAACGTCCGACCAACCCGAATAGCCTGCGGCATATCCCGCCTTGATGGCTCCGTTGTCCGTGATGACAAGAAGGAGACGCATTCCGACAAGAGTGCCGACGGCAACAACCGCCGCAGCGGCAATAGCAGGGATCGACTTTTTCGATACGATTCCGTCCCTTGCCGAAAGGACTCTCTCTGCCGCAAACGCCGCAGCAGCGGGGAGAACGGTCAGAACTATGATCTGCATTCCATTAGTCGCGCTTCCGACAGAAACTCCGAGAAGGAGAACGCCATAAATTATCGCAGCGACCTTTTTTCCCTCGTCAATAGCATCGCAAAGACGCATTCCGAGCCCGAGCAGATAAAACATCAGCACAAGCCCGAGGCTGTAATAGATCGTGTGGCCCCACATCATCTCGCGGAGCTTGTCCGAGCATGAAAGAAGCATAAACACCGCAAAAACGGCGGTACTGCTCCAAAGATGCGAAAATTTTGCACTTCTTGCGCAAAAATATATGCTTCCCGCAAAGAGAACGGCAAATATTGCCATACCAAGATTATGCGCCGTCATTCCGAAGCCGAAGAGCTTGATCAGAGGCTGCATTATCCAGACGGTCGAAAAAGGCAGAAGCGCGGCATAATTATCCTGATCGTCAAAAATGCCGTTGCCCTCGAGGGCCGCATTTGCCCAATAGATCGTGTCGGTGCAGTCGGAGTGGAAATATCCCTCTCCGGGTCCGTAGATATAATATAAGGCAAGGTAGAGCGCGGCAAGCATCGGCAGGGTGGCAAGCAGGCAGAAGGCTATCTTAAACCAACTCTTGCCGCCGATGCCGCTGAATTTTTCTTTTAATTCGTTCATTTATCTTCGCCTTCGGTCTTTTCCTCGTGGTATTCCTTCTCGGTATTTACAGCCCAGACGGTTGCCTTGTCACGGGTACCGTTCGAGATCGAGCGGACAGCCTCAACGGCGGTAAGCATAGAATGGTCCATGTTGTTATATCTGTGCTGACCGTTTCGTCCGAGGCACCAGAGGTTATCAATGCCGGAAAGATAATCCTTGACGGTATCAAACTCGGAATAAGTGTCGAAATATGCGGGATAAGCCTTCTTGACCTTGATGCGAGTCGCATCCTTAACATCGGAGGGATCGATTACGTCGATCTGTGCAAGCTCGGCAATGGCAAAGTCAATGAAATCCTTGTCGCTCATCTCCCAAAGGTCGTCGCCCTCGTTACAGAAATATTCAAGACCGATCCATACGGTATTTTCGGGATCGGCAACAAGATAGGGAGACCAGTTGTTGAAGATCTGAAGACGTCCGAGACGAACCTCGCGCTCCTGAACGTAAATCCAACAGTCGGGTACGTTGCCGGTAAGAGTCTTTACCTTAGTCTTGTTTTCAAGAAGAAGTTTGTCAACAAGAAGTCCTACGGTGATATAATCGCGGTAAGGAAGTCCGTCGGCAATGCGCTTGACGTCGGCAGGTACGGTATCGCCCATTCCGTTTACAAGATCGCGTACGGGCATTGTCGAGAAGAACTCGTCGCCCTTGAATTCGCGTCCGTCGGCGGAAATAACGCTTGCAACCTTGCCATTTTCAAGCTTGATATCCTTGACAGAACAGTTCATAATGATCTCGCCGCCCATTTCCTTGATATCGGACGCAAGAGCCTCCCAAAGCTGACCGGGACCAAGCTTGGGATAGTAATACTGCTCGATAAGCGAGGTCTCAACCTTGTCCTTGGGGCGGAAGGGCTTCGAAACTACGTTCCAGACAGCCTTCATAAGAGAAAGTCCCTTGACTCTCTGCGCGCCCCAATCGGCGGAGATCTGCGAAGGATGGCGTCCCCAAAGGTTCTCAGTATAATCCTCGAAGAACATCTCGTAGAGAGGTCTGCCAAAGCGGTTGATATAGAAATTCTCGAGCGAATCCTCCGGTTTCTTGACGATGCAACTGCCAAGGTAACCGAATCCCGACTTCATTGTACGAACAAATCCCATATTGATGAAGGTCTCGGGTTTGAGCGAGATTGGGTAGTCAAAGAACTTGTGAAGGAAGAGGATGCGAGAGATACGGTTGCGAAGCAGGAATACTCTGTCCTCGGTCTCGGGGTCGGGGCCTCCCTCTGCAAGATCCTTCTCCACTCCAAGCTTTTTATCGTCGTATGACGGCGCGCCCTGAAGAGGCATCAGCTCGCGCCAAAGGGCGTTTACCTCCTCGTTTTTCGAGAAGAAGCGGTGTCCGCCGAGGTCCATTCGATTGCCGTTGTAACGTGCGGTACGCGAGATACCGCCAATGTATTCGCTTTCCTCAAGAATGATCGGCTTGATGTCGGTCTCCTTGAGAAGCTTGTATGCCGCTGTCAGACCCGCAGGTCCCGCGCCGATGATAATAGCTGTTTTCTGTTCGCTCATTTTTTATCTCCTAATATTTCATATACTTATATAGACGAAATTCATCGCAAAAAGTTTCACGGTTTCCAAAATTTTTTAATTAATTTCATCAAAGGGCTCAAAGCCGTATTTTCCGAGATCTTCAGGATATATCCACTTATCACTATCGGCATAAAGCCCACCCTCATCGTCGGGAAGATAGATGCTGAAGCGATATATATCGGTTTCGGAAAAATAGCTGAAGCGGTTTACCTGTTTGATGACGAATCTGCCGTGCTCAGTAAAACCGTAAACGGTTTCGTCGCGGCGGAGCTCGTACATTGGGGGCTCGTTGTTATAGGTAGGCTCGTTGTAACGGTTAAAAGTCCAAACAATAACGGTTCCGTCCGCGAATTTCGGAGCAACAAGATCAGAAATCTTCTTTTCAAGGACGAATTTTCCATCTTTATTGATAAAACACCGGTATTTCTCAGAGCCCTCGGTGCGGACTGACTTTATAATAAAATCCTCATCGCCGTCACCGTCAATATCAAGAACACGAAAGCCGTAGTCCTCTTTATCCTCGCCAAGCCATGGCTCGTTTACGCGGTAATCGGGTTTGACACTTCCCGTTTTTTCCTTGCCGCGGTAGATATCCACGCGTGCAATACCGTTTGAACCACCGTAAAGTCGGAAGGAATACTCTTCACCTTCAACACTCATAAGCTCTTCCCCGCCCACGCAGGAGGTCAATGAAAAAATTACAATAACTAAAAAAAATAAAAATCCAAAATATTTTTTTGCCTTCATGTGTCACCTTTCTTCGGCAAAGCATAATTATGTAATATATATTATACACCTAAAACATTAAAAAGTAAAGGGGTTTTTGTCGTTTTTTACATACTCGCACCCGTTTTCACGGTGTTTTTTTGGGCAAGACGGGGAAAGAGCACAAAAAGCAAAAAAATCAAAAAAACTTTCAAAAAAGTGTTGACAAATGATATAACTTGTGGTATAATAATATCCGTCGCAAGTGCGACATCATCATGGGAGCATAGCTCAGCTGGGAGAGCATCTGCCTTACAAGCAGAGGGTCATAGGTTCGAGCCCTATTGTTCCCACCATGATGGCCCGGTAGCTCAGTTGGTTAGAGCGCCAGCCTGTCACGCTGGAGGTCGTGG
>JAZORB010000194.1:0-35595 GCA_045656385.1 Eubacteriales bacterium
ATCGATGCGTAGTGCACGAGCCTTTTCACGCGACATTTCTGCAAGTGCGTTGCAGCTTTCGATGTCGCGGCGAAGCTCGGAAATGCGGACTGTGACCGTCATGATCTCGTCGCGGATCTTATCGCGCTCGGCGAGTGCCGCATGACGCTTTTCTTCTGTTTCGGCGCGGAATTCCTCGAGCTCCGAAACCTTCGCAGTAAGCTCGCGCTTGCGAGCCTCAAGCATTTCTATCTCTGCCGCGCGGCGTTCCTTTTCGCCTGCAACGTTTTCAAGGTCAGCCATAAACTTCTCGAGAAGCTCACGGTCGGCGGCAAGAGTTTCTTTATTCTTTTCAAGTCTGGTCGCCTCAACGGCTCGCAGAGTTGCTATCATTGAGTTTGCGCTTTCATCAGCCTCGATATCATTCTCGAGCTCTGCAAGCGACGTCTCGAGAGTTTCGAGCGTAGAGCGGAGCTTTGCCGAGTTCTTTGAGAGAACGTCAAGCTCTGCGCTCATTCTCTTGATCTCGTCGGCACGTGTAAGAATGCCGCTCGAGGTGCGGAGTGAACCTCCCGTAAACGATCCATCGCGGTTGATCTGCTGACCATCGAGAGTTACCGTGCGGACGCTGTAACGAAGCGCTTTCGCCATTTCGGTAGCGTTTTCAAGATTATCGAAAACGATGATTCTGCCGAGCATCGAAGACAAGATCGCATTGAATTTTGCATCTGCCGAAACAAGCTCGGAGGCGATTCCGATATATCCATTGAATGATGCCGCCTGCTTCATTTCACGGGTAGGCTCGGGTGCGGGTCTTACCGAAGTGAGCGGGAAGAAGGTCGCACGGCCTGCGTTGTTACGCTTAAGGCAAGATATCGCCGCGCGTGCGGTTCTTTCCTCGTCAACAACGATATTCTGAATTGCCGCACCGAGTGCGGTTTCTATAGCAGTTACGTATTTGCTCTCAACCGTGATGAGCGAAGAAAGGGGTCCGTATATCTTTCCGCCGTCGATCTTACCCTCGGAATATGAGCGCATAACGAACTTGACACTGTTGTTATATCCCTCAAAATGCTCTTCCATTCGGCGGAGAGCCTCGATCTTACCACCAAGGGTATCGATCCTTATCTCCGCAGAGGTGAGGTCGGAGCGGTCGCTGTCGCGCTTGATACGAAGCGTATCAGCCTCAGCCTTCTTTTCTGCGAGAAGCTCGGCATTTTCCGCGAGCTTGGCATCGTATTCCGCAATCGTGCGTTCGCTGTCCTCACATTCCGCTTCGTGTGCGGCAGCGAGACGGCGGCGCTCGTTTACGTTCTTTCTTGCGGCCTCGTCGCGTCCCTCGCCCTCTTCATCCGAGCGACCGAGAAGTTCGAGACGGGCGTGGATATCGGATATTTCTTCCTTTGCTGCCGAAAGCTCTTCAAAGGCAAGTCCGATGGCGCTGTCATAGCTGTCGGCAAGCTTTTCGGCATCCGCAGCCTGACCGGAAAGCTTTGTTTCTTTGCCGGTAAGCTCGTCGATATTTGCGGCGATAGCCTTTGCCTCACCGTCCTTTGCCGCAGCTCTTTCATCCTCGTCGACAGCAGAGGTGCGAAGACCTTCGGCAGTTGCACGCTCAACCGAAACACTTCCCTCGGTATGAGTTATATTTGTGTTGATGACCTTGATTCTTGCATCAAGCTCGTAGTTATCTCTTGTTCTGGCTGAGATCTCGGATGCTATCCTTGCAGCTTCAGCCTTATTTTCAAAAGCAAGCGACTCAAGTCTTTCCTGCTGCTCGCGAAGAGTTGTAAGGCCCTCGTCGGTCTCCTCTATCTCGCGGTCGGTGCGACGAAGCTCGACGTTAGACTCGTTCTCGGAAGCGCGGAGCCCCTCGGTGTCATAGAGCCAGAGCTGGACATCTGCCTGTCTTTTTACCTCGCTATACTCAATAAAACGCTTTGCTTTGACACTTTCGCGCTCAAGTGAAGCGAGACGCGAGCCGAGGACATTTACGATGTCCTGAACACGCTCCATGTTCTGCTCTGTTGCGGCAAGCTTGCGCTCTGCTTCGTTCTTGCGGTGGCGGAATTTTGCGATTCCCGCTGCATCCTCGAAGATACCTCTTCTCTCGTCGTGCTTACGAGAAATGATATCAGCAATTCGTCCCTGACCGATTATGGAATATCCGTCACGTCCGATACCCGTGTTGAGAAAGAGTTCATAGATATCGCGAAGTCGAACCTTGCCCTTGTTGATAAAATATTCGCTGTCGCCGTTTCTGTAATAACGGCGGGTTACCGTGACCTCGTCATAGGGGCAGTCAAGTCTAGCATCCGAACCGACATTGGTATTGTCGAAGGTGACAGATACCTCGGCATAGTTCATCGGTTTACGGCTGTCCGAGCCACCGAAGATGATATCCTCCATCTTAGTGCCTCGGAGGCTCTTTGAGGATATTTCTCCGAGAACCCAACGCATGGCATCGGAGATATTTGATTTTCCGCTTCCGTTGGGACCGATAATTACCGTTGCGCCCGGTTCAAAGACCAATCTCGTTCTGTCGGGAAAGGACTTGAATCCCTGAAGTTCTATTTGCTTAAGATACAATTTATACCTCCGCGATCAAAGCGATCGCTTAATTTATGTCTATTATAATATTATAACCTATTATAGAAGAATTTTCAAGAATTTTTATGCGATTTATTGCATGATTTTTGCAATATTTTTCATTTAAGCGCAAAATATTGCGTTTTTTCTGCCCGATGGCACGGGAAGTTGCTCCGAGGGGAACGTGGACGGTCATTGTTTTTCCGCTTCCGTCTGTGTTTGATAAGAGCTCGTCTGCTTTCTCGCAGATGCGTCTGTAAGTAAGCTCGCCCATTGCAAGCTCACCGAGCGCGGGGTGATTGGCACCGCCGACAACGCTTTCGGGCGAGGATAGATTCTCTCCCGCGCAAAGCCCTACACGGATAACGGGAATTTCCGCGCGGTCAAATACGTCGAGGACTGATGAGGTTCTTTCTATCGACTCATTGATCGTCAGGGGGCAGTAGCTGCCGTCTGCCGACATCTGAGCAAGCTCGGTATCGGCAAAAACCACAGTGGGGTAAACTCTTGCGCCATCGGCACCGAGGGAACATATTGCCTTTGCGGTTTCGATTTCATCGACGGAAGTTGAGCCGGGAAGGCCAATCATCATCTGTCCTATAAGCTTAAAGCCAAACTCCTTGACTGACAAGCAAGCCTCGCGCGTTCTTTCTGCCGTATGCCCTCTCTTGGAGGCGGTAAGTACGTAGTCGGACATGCTTTGTATGCCCAGCTCGACCGTTTCAACGTGATGCGCGCGGAGTATTCGAAGAATTTCGTCGTCGATATAATCGGGTCTGGTTGAGCATCTTACTCTTTTCACCTTACCCGAATCAACGAATTTATCGGAAATTTCGAGAAGACGGAGCATAAGGTCACGGTCGATGCCTGTGAACGAGCCGCCGAAAAAGGCGATCTCAACGTCGTCCTCGGGGGAAAGCGTTGAAAGAGCTTGTTTTATCTCCTTCTCTACGCCCGATTCATCAAATGAAATGCATCCCGATATTTTTCGCTGATCGCAAAAAACGCAGTTATTGGGGCAACCGAGATGGGGTATAAATACGGGAATATTAACGTGGCGCACGAGTCTTCCTCCTTTCCGAAAAAACACTTTTGCAGGGTGAACCGAAAAATCCACCCTGCGAATATTAAAAATCAGAGCTCACCGAAGAGAGTGAGTGCCTGCTTTGCTGCAGACTGCTCAGCGGCGCGCTTTGTTGCGCCCTCGCCCGTTCCGATGATATTTGAATTCAAACGTGCCTCGACGGTGAAGACCTTTGCATGATCGGGGCCTCTTTCGCCAACCGTCACGTATTCAAGGATTTCGCCCTCGGAGCGCTGGATAAACTGCTGAAGCAGAGTCTTGTAATCCGCGCCGTGCCACTCGGCAAGCAGAGCATCAAGGCGTGCCTCGACCAGGGGCATGAGGTAGCTTCTGATCGAATCCTTTGCCTCGTTGTTTGCGCCCGCATCAAGATAAACCGCGGCAAGCAATGCCTCGAAGGCATCGGCAAGAATGGATTTTCTCTCTCGTCCGCCGCCTCTTTCTTCGCCCTTTCCAAGCAGAAGAACTGCGCCGAGGTCTATTTTTTCCGCATATTCAGCAAGAGCCTTTTCACACACCAGCTCGGCTCTCATGCGGGTCAGATCACCCTCGGGATGATCCAAGAATTTACGGAAAAGGTATTCCGCAGTTATCGAAGAAAGCACAGCGTCGCCGAGGAATTCAAGGCGTTCGTTGCACTTATTCTTTTTAATCCCGCCGTGCTCGTTTGCATAAGAGGAATGAGTAAGAGCCTCGATGAGCAGCGATATGTCTTTGAATGTATAGCCGATCCTCTCCTCAAGCACGGCTGTATTTACGGTATCGAACAAGATACTATTTTCTCACTTTCGTTATTTTTCACTCACGCCCGACACGGCCGATTCCTCGGTCTTTTTCGAGGTTGTTTCGGGCATAAAGAGCTTCGTTTCGCGGGCGATGCTATAGATCACACCCGAATCGGCATAAGCTATCGCCTGTCTTATAGCATTTTTAACAGCTTTGGCATTCGACGACCCATGCGCCTTGATTACGGGCTTGGATATACCCAAAATCGGCGCGCCGCCATGCTCATTGGGGTCAAAGACCGTCTTTACGTCATTGATTTTTTTCTTGATAAGTAAGCCGGAAATTTTTGCGAGAGTATCCGAATAAAAAATGTCCTTCATTGTGCGGAGCATCATCTTGCCCATACCCTCGATGGATTTGAGCAGAATATTTCCGGTAAAGCCGTCTGTTACGAGAACGTCGCAGGCATCCTTCGGAACCATATTCGCCTCAATATTTCCGACAAAATTGAGCGAAGGGGAATCCGAAAGGAGCTTATACGTTTCAAGCTGAAGTTCCGTTCCCTTCGTTTCCTCGGTGCCGTTATTGAGAAGTCCAACGCGAGGCGCGGAAAGGCCGTAAATCTTGTGCATATAAATGCTTCCCATAATGGCAAACTGCTCAAGATATGCAGGTGTCACAGAAATATTGGCGCCCGAATCGAGAAGCAGGACTGGAGGCGACATAGGCAAAATGCTTGCAATAGCCGCGCGCTTGATTCCCTTGATCTTTCTGACGATCAGTGTTGCGCCGGTAAAGAGAGCCCCTGTGTTGCCCGTGCTGACCAAAGCATCCCCCTTACCCTCGGCAAGCATAGTGAGAGCTACGTTCATGCTTGACTCTTTCTTCGTCTTCATGACGGCGAGAGGAGGGTCGGTCATTTCGATGGCGAGAGGTGCGTCCACTATATCAAAACGGCGCAGATCCATGCCTTCAGCATCGGCGATCCGCATTATCTCCGCCTTATCGCCGACAAGTATGAAATTGGCGTTGTACTCCAGCGATGCGGCATAAGCTCCCTTGACGACCTCAAGGGGTGCCTTATCGCCGCCCATACAGTCAACAATTACTCTCATTTCTCTTCTCCGTCGGGTTTATGCCCGAAGTTCTTTATCTCGCGGAGAGCTCTCTCCGCATACACAGTATATCTTGCAACCTTTCCGCCCTTGACCTTCATAGGAAGGGGAGCGATTATTCCAAAATTGGCATTCATAGGTGTAAAGTGTCCCGTTCCACCTCTCGAAACGTAGGATGCCATTGCGCCAATCATTGTTTCGTCGGGGAAAATGATTGCATCCTCACCGAGAGCTCTGCGTGCGGCATTCAAGCCTGCCACAAGGCCCGATCCTGCTGATTCGATATATCCCTCAACGCCCGTCATCTGACCGGCAAAATATACGCCGGGGCGGCTAAGAAGCGAGTAGTCCGCTCCGAGAAGTCCGGGGGAGTTGAGATATGTATTTCTATGCATAACGCCATAACGCAGGAATTCTGCGTTTTCAAGGCCGGGTATCATGGAAAAGACTCTCTTCTGCTCGGGGAAAGCAAGATGGGTCTGGAAGCCGACAAGGTTATACATGCTTCCTGCTTCATCCTCGCGGCGAAGCTGAACTACGGCGTGGTAGCACTTTACCTCGGGATGACGGGGATCATTGAGTCCTACGGGCTTGAGCGGACCGAAAAGCAGGGTGTCTCTTCCCCTCTTTGCCATAACCTCGACGGGCATACATCCCTCGAAGACTTTGAGATCCTTTTGAGATTCCTTATCGAAATCGTGGAGCTCTGCCTCGCGCGCAGATACAAGTGCATCGTAAAACGCATCGTACTGCTCCTTTGTCATAGGGCAGTTGAGATAATCAGCGTCGCCCTTATCATAACGAGAAGCAAAGAAAGCGATCTCGGTATTGATACTTTCAGCATCGACGATGGGGGCGGCGGCATCAAAGAAATGAAGTCCGGGGCAGCCAAGCTCGTTTTTGATATACTCCGCCATTGCATCGCTTGTAAGAGGCCCCGTAGCAATAACGGTGATCTCTCCCTCGGGGATCGACGTCACCTCTTCCTCTATGACCTCAATATTGGGATTTGAGCGTATCTTTTCGGTAATATACTCCGAAAATTTCACTCTATCTACTGCCAGAGCCGAGCCTGCGGGAACGCGGGTGGCATCGGCTGCCTCAAGGATGAGGGAGGAAAGATGCCTCATCTCTTCCTTGAGCAGTCCGACAGCATTGGTAACGCTATCCGAGCGAAGCGAGTTTGAGCATACAAGCTCGGCAAAGCCCTCGCTTTTGTGCGCGGGGGAGAGCTTTTTCGGCTTCATCTCGTAGAGTCTTACCTTTACGCCGAGGCGCGCCGCCTGCCATGCTGCTTCACAGCCGGCAAGACCCGCACCGAGGACGTTTATAATTTTTGGCATTTCGCCTGTCATATCTTTAGATTCCTTTTACTTTTTCTGATTAAAACGGAATATCGTCGTCGCCGGGAGGGGGAGGCATATCGAGAGGAGAAAGCGGTGCCTCGGGAAGCGGCTCGTTATCCGCGGGGATAAAATCGAACTTTCCCTCGGGCTGCGGCTCTTCCTTGACGTATCCGCATTCCTTGTTTTTGCAAAGAAGCGCGTCGGGGCGAGACTTCTTCTTGTAGAGCATTTCTCCGCATTCGGGGCATTTTTCCGCCACCGGGAGATCCCAGCTCGACCAATCGCACTCGGGATATTTCTCGCAGCTGTAGAACTGAGTTCTGTTTCTGCCCTGACGGATAAGGATAGCACCGCCACACTTGGGGCAGGCTACGCCCTCGAGCTTGTTCTGCTGTTGCTTGATAAACTTACACTTGGGATAATTAGCACAGGCAAAGAAGCTTCCGTATTTGCCGTGGCGCTCAACCATATCGCCGCCGCAGACCTCGCACTTGAAATCCGCAATAACGGGCGCCTTCTTCTCTGCCTGCTTGTTGGCATCGAGAGGCTTGGTGTTCTTGCACTCGGGATAGTTGGGGCAAGCGGCAAACTTGCCAAATCTGCCCGACTTGACGATCATCTTTGCTCCGCACTTATCGCAAATAATATCTGTTTCTTCAACGATAGCGGGGGTGGTTTCATAAGCGCTCTTCTTCTCTGCCTCGGCAAGCTCGCGCTCAAATCCGGTCCAGAATTCGCGAAGAACCTCTGTCATATCGGTTTCGCCTGCTTCGATCTCGTCGAGCTGGCTTTCCATTCTTGCGGTGAACTTATAGTCGACGATGTCGGCAAAGTCCTCCTTCATCATCGCTGTGGTTACCTCGCCGAGCTCGGTGGGAACGAGAGCCTTGCCCTCGCGCTTGACGTAATCACGGGAAATGATGGTGGTGATTGTGGGAGGAATGGTACTGGGTCTGCCGATACCCTTATCCTCGAGTGCCTTGATAAGGCTTGCCTCGTTATATCTCGCGGGGGGCTCGGTGAAATGCTTTGCGCAGCTTACGTCAACGCAAGGAAGAACCTGTCCCTCAAGAATATTCGGGATCTTGAAATTCTTGATATCGTCGGGATCGTCTGCCTTCTTGACAGGCTCGTCGATTCCCTCCTCATATACAGCCATATAACCCTGAAAAGCAACGGTATATCCACCGGTACGGAAGAGATGGCCCGCGGATTCAAAATCAATGTTGAGAGTATCAAGCTTTGCAGATTCCATCTGGCTCGCCACGAAGCGCTCCCAGATGAGCTTATAGAGCTTGAACTGATCGGGGGTAAGATAGGGCTTGATCTGTGCGGGAAGAAGCGCAACTCTTGCGGGTCTGATAGCTTCGTGCGCGTCCTGTGCATTTGCTTTTGCCTTATAAACGCGTGGAGATGCGGGGCAGAAGTTTTCGCCGTATTTTTCCGAGATAAACTCACGTGCAGCTTCCTGCGCCTCTGCTGCGATACGGAGCGAGTCTGTACGCATATAGGTGATGATACCCTGCGCGCCGCCGTTTGCGGTTCCAAGGTTGATACCTTCATAAAGCTCCTGCGCGGTACGCATGGTTCTTGCCGACTGGAAGCCGAGCTTTCTTGCCGCCTCCTGAAGCATTGTAGACGTCGTGAAAGGAGGTGCGGGAGTTTTATACTTAACGCCTCTCTTGACCGACTTGACGTTCATATCCTTGCCGAGAACAGCATCAACGACAGCCTTTGCGTCTGCCTCGTTGGAGAGCTTTACCTTATTACCGGTTGCGGCGTCGCCGTAATAGCGGACCTCCACTGCGCTGCCGTTCGCATCAAGCTTTGCGGCAACGGTCCAATACTCCTCGGGGATGAATGCGCGGATCTCCTCCTCGCGTTCCACAACAAGGCGTGTAGCAACAGACTGTACTCGACCTGCGGAAAGCCCGTGCTTTACCCTCTTCCAGAGAAGGGGGCTGAGCTTGTATCCGACGATGCGGTCAAGGATACGGCGTGACTGCTGTGCGTTAACGAGATTGATGTCAATAGCGCGGGGCTGTTTGATGGATGCCTTGATAGCCGTTTTTGTGATCTCGTTGAAGGTTACTCTTTTGAGCTTATCATCGGGAATCTCAAGAGCCGCAGCGAGATGCCATGAAATAGCCTCTCCCTCGCGGTCAGGGTCGGTTGCAAGATAAACGGTCTTTGCAGCCTTCGCTTCCTTTTTGAGATCCTTGATAAGGTCGCCCTTGCCGCGGATATTGATATACTTCGGTGTGAAGTCGTGTTCGATATCTATTGCAAAAGTGGATTTGGGAAGGTCACGGACGTGGCCCTTCGATGCTACTATTTTATAATTTGAACCAAGACACGCCTGAATGGTGTGCGCCTTGGATGGTGACTCGATTATTACCAGATTCTTAGCCATACGACTGAAGTTTTCCTTTCAAAATAGGTTTCGTGCAAAAATGCCTATTTTATATTGTATACTGTTTTTTTTCGCTTGTCAAGAGGAAATTTCAAATTTCTCTCAAATAAGTTCCGCCGGGAGCCGAAGTGATATATCCCATGACCTCGAGCATCGACAGATGTCCGACCAGCTCGCCGGATGAGGCGGAAAGCCCTGCAAAGAAATCAGCGCTGACGGGAGTACCCACGGGCATGGACTCGTAAATCTCCTTCATAATACCGTCGGGAAGAGGTGCAAGAGAAGATTTTTTAGGTTTTGCCACGATTTCGGGCTCTGACTTTTTATACTCCGCCTTCTTTTGGCGGGGACGCGACTCCTTCTTTTCGGGAAGGGGCTCAAGTCTGCCGATCTCATCGCGCGGTGCGGGCTCGGCAATGTATGCGGCGGGAGCGACACCGTAATATTTCAGAGTGTTGATATCGAGAGTGGAATTGAGCTCGGCATCTGCAAGTCTGTCAAGATCGATACCTCGGTCGCCTCGTATGCCGATTATATCGCGCGCAGAAAGCGCAACTCTTGCGCCGTCGCGTATGAGAACGTTGGTGCCGAGAGCGTTGCTGATGCCCACGTTTCCGGGGATGGCAAAAATATCTCTGCCCTGTCTTATCGCCTCACGCGCGGTGAGCATAGAGCCGCTGTTCGTATTGCCCTCGATAACGAGAGTTGAGCGCGAAATGCCGCTGATTATTCTATTTCGAAGCGGGAAATTTCCGCTCATGGGCGGAGTTCCCGGCGCATACTCGCTGACAAGTGCGCCGCGCTCCGCAATAATACCCATAAGTCTTCTGTGTGCGGGCGGATAGACCTTATCAAGGCCGCTTCCGAGAACGGCAATGGTATCACCGTTTGCCTCAAGCGCGCCGACGTGTGCCACGCCGTCAACTCCGAGCGCCATACCGCTCACTATGGCGGCGCCCGCTGAAGCAAGCTCATAAGCTATCTTATACGCCATATTCATTCCGTATTCACTCATATTGCGAGTTCCTACGATAGAGGTGGAATATTCGTTTTCCGCGCATCTTATATCGCCCTTAACGTAAAGAGCGTATGGCGGATTGGGAATTGATTCAAGACGCTCGGGATAACCCGCTTCGCCTCTGACAAAGAGCCTGACGTCTTTTCTTATGCAAAAATCAGCTGCTTCGGACGCTCGTTTGAGATCCTTTCGTGCCAGATTGGCCAAAAGTTTTTCAGGCAGACCTATTCTTTCAAGCTCGTCCATATCGGCGCGATAAACGTCGTATGCCGAGGAATAATGCTCAAAAAGCTTTTCGTATGCAACCGAACCCGCGGATATACAGGTCGTCAGCCATATCTCGTAAAGTATTCCTTCTTTGGTGAAGCTGCTCATATTATTCCCTCCCCGTTGTCGTTTTTATTTTGCGGAAGCTCTTCTCTGCTCCCACATGAACACCGATGCCGCAGTTGCGGCGTTCAGCGATTCTACACCTCTGCCGGTATTGATGGGCAATATAACCGACAGATCGGATGCCTCGACTGCCGCACGGCTGAGGCCGTGGCCCTCGTTGCCGATAAGAACGATATCCTTTTCACTAAGAGCCGACTTTTCAACCGACACCGCCTCGTTATCGAGAATGGCGGCAAGCACTCTTCTTCCCTCACAGGAAAAGCGTGCAAGCGCAGCGGGCAGATCATTGCAGAAAAGTATCTCGCGAGAAAAGATCGCGCCCATTGCACCGCGAAGCGTTTTAGGATTATATATATCCGCACAATCAGCGGACAGAAGAAGCGTATCAACACCGAAAGCCGAAGCCGAACGAATGACAGTTCCGAGATTTCCGGGATCGCGCAAGGATTCGAAAGCCATGATCTTTTTATCCGAAGCCGCAAGAGCGGGTATCTCGGAAAAAGAAAGTTCTTTATGTATCTCATCGATATATTTCACGACGGCGATGATGCCGTCGGGTGCCTTTTCCTCCGTGATCTTCGAGAAGACCTCGGGAGAAAGCAGTACGATTTTTGCTCCGCTCTTTTCGGCAAGCGGCATAAGGCGGTCTGCCTTTTCGGAGCAGATGGCGACAAGGTCAATACGTGCGCCGCAATCAACAGCTTCACTTACGAGCTTATGCCCGTCAATGCGAAACAGACGGCTCTTTCTGCGTTCCTTTTTGTCAAGGAGTGCACAAAGCTTTACGACCGTGGGATTTTGTCTTGAGGTGATTATTTCCTTAGCGATAGGCATGCGGATCTCCTCCTTTTTTGTCGAAATTACTCGAAATTTATAACGTAAAAATACCGAAACAGGGGCTGTCGCAAATCAAAATTTGCATACAGCCCCTATTAATTTAGTGCTTAGAGGGCAGCCTTTGCCTTCTCAACGAGAGCAGCAAAACCAGCCTTATCGCTTACAGCGAGCTCTGCGAGCATCTTGCGGTTGAGCTCGATGCCTGCCTTCTTGAGTCCGTGCATAAAGGTGGAGTAGTTCATGCCGTTAACCTTAGCCTCAGCCGAGATACGGGTGATCCAAAGGCGACGGAAATCTCTCTTCTTGAGCTTACGACCGATGAAAGCGTAGTTACCGCTCTTCATAACGGCCTGCTTAGCCATCTTAAAGTGCTTGCTCTTTGCGCCCCAGTAACCCTTAGCGGCCTTGAGGACTTTATTTCTTCTCTTGCGCGTCATCATCGCGCCCTTAATTCTTGCCATAATTCTTTCCTCCTAAAATTCTTTCGCGTTCCGATTACTTCTGGATGAGTGCACGGATGTTTGCAGCCATCTTGCCGTTTACGTAATCGCCGGTACGAAGATGTCTCTTTCTCTTCTGGTCCTTAAGACCGAGCTTATGACGGTGATTCGAGTGGTTCATCTTAACCTTGCCGTTTCCGGTTACCGAGAAACGCTTTGCAGAGGCCTTGTGTGTCTTAACTTTTCCCATTTTTGTATCTCCTGTGATAAATTATTTTTCTTTTTATCCGGCGGTTGCCGGGAAGCCGCACGCGCGGCAGGTTGACTTATTTTTTAATGGGGTTTACTATCATGGTCATGAGCTTGCCCTCGAGATTGGGAGTCTTATCTACGGTTCCCGCCTCGCTTACAGCCTCGCGGAAGCGCTCAAGGATCTCCTTACCGATCTCCTGATGGCTCATCTCACGTCCGCGGAAACGCAATACGACCTTAACCTTATTGCCTTCACCGAGGAAACGCATTGCATGCTTGACCTTGGTCTCGAAGTCGTGGTTCTCGATACGGCAGGAAAGCTGTACCTCCTTGACCTCGATGATATTCTGCTTTTTCTTTGCTTCCTTTTCTCTCTTTTCCTGTTCGTAGCGGTAGCGTCCGTAGTCAACGATGCGACACACGGGGGGCTGTGCATTGGGGGAAATGAGGACAAGGTCAAGACCCTTGTCGTACGCGGTGCGAAGGGCGTTGTCGGAAGACATAATACCGATCTGTTCACCGTCGGGTCCAATAACTCGTACTTCTTTAGCCTTGATGCTCTCGTTTACGAGTAATTCTTTTGCAGCTATAACAGCTCACCTCCGAAAATTAAAAATGACACGAAGAAACTCCGTGCCGCACAAAATCGCACTGCCCCCATAGAGGAACAGCATGAAATTATTAACACCTGCGCGCCCTTGCGGCAGGGTGAGAACGGAGAGTTCTTCTTTATTGCCGATAAATTATACCACACCTCGGCTGATTTGTCAATAGGTTTTCTAAACATTTTTTCGATTTTTCAAAATATTTTTCTTTTTCGCGAAATCACTTGACAAGCGCTCCGCTCGATGATAAAATAATATCGGTTATTACCAATCATATATTTAAGGAGAACTAAATATGAAACGTGAAGATATGAAGATCGGCTCTTCGAGCTGTTTCACCGGAAGCCTTGCAGAGGAAATGCTTGCTCCTCTTGCAAAAGCGGGACTTGATTACCTTGAATACACCGGAAACTACATTTTCTATATGAGAAACTGCGATTTCCCGAAGAACGCAGAAAAGATCCTCGAGACCGTCAGAAAAGCAGGACTTGAACCCTGGTCCTTCCATCTTCCCTTCTCGCGCAAGCTTGATATTTCGAGCATGGACAAGGAGCTGCGCGCTATCACCATAACCACAAACCGCACTCTTATTGAAGCTGCTGCTCGCGCAGGCGCGAAGGTAATGGTACTCCATCCATCCTCCGAGCCGATAACCGATGAGGACCGCCCAGAAAGACTCCGCCTTTCCCGTGAAGCCATCATCGAGCTTGCAGAGGTTGCAAAGGCAAACGGCGTCCGTCTTGCTGTTGAAAATCTGCCCAGAACCTGCCTTACCAGAACTTCTGATGAAATGATCGAGCTCGTCAAGGGCACAGGTGCAGGCGTGATCTTCGATACCAACCACAACCTTATCGAGGATAATGTCGACTACATAAACAACGTCGCAAATGCCGGCCTTGAGCTCCTTTCGGTACACATTTCGGATTATTACCGCGATGAAAACGGCGTTCTTGACGAAAGACACACTCTTCCCGGCACCGGAATCAACAAATGGAACGACATTGTTGACACTCTTGTTGCCAGAGGATACGAAGGTCCCCTTATGTATGAGGTTCCTTCAAAGGCAAAGAACCGCGATCCCGAAAACCCCATCACACCCGAAGAGCTTACTCAGAATATGAGAGATCTGAGGGATGGAAAAATAAAATAAGTGCGAAACGAAGAGTGCAGAGTTACGGTAAATTTTCGCAAAGCGAAATTTCATATCAATAATTTTGCGCTGTGCTAATGAAACTTCGTGCGATTCAAAACTAAAGCAAGTAAATAAAAATTCTCGGATATCTTGAAGCCAAGCTTCTTAATATCCGAGAATTTTTGATTTTGGCATTAATTTATCACACTAAATAATGGATCATAAACACCAAATTAAATTATTGTAATAGTCGATTTCCAAGCAACGCGAGGAAATCTCCCATCACTTTGAACTCTTTTATCCCAGCTTATCTATGGTATCATTAAAGGTTGCCAGCTGTCTCTTTACCGCCTTGCTCTGGGTTGCCCATGCGGAGGAAAGAGCGTCGTTGGCGTAACCGTTCCAAAGCGCAGAAGTAATGTCGATTCCAAAAACTTCCGAAATATCATAGAAGATGGTAGCCTTCACGATATCGAGCATCTCGATGTCATATGGATCGTTGATTCGTCTTGTCTTGATGGTGATCTCATAATACGCGGGCATTACGGTACGGCTTGATTCATATGCCCAGTAGTCCATTACATTGGAAATCATCTCATAATTAAGTGTTTCGGAGTTCGGGATGCCCCAGATGTTGGAATGCTTATCCATCTTATGATAATAGGATTCCTGATCGGGGGAATATTTGGGATTGGGAGCGATACCGTATCCGTCGCCTTCCATATCACTTACCTGATTGGAAACGCCCATATTTGCCTGAACGAACAGGAAGTGATTCTGTGCGAAAAGATTTCTGCAATAGTTATATTTGTTACCGAAATCGGAATAGTCCGCGCCATTGGAAGCATCCGTATAAGTCAGGCAAGTGTTACCCTTCAGGACTGAGGAAAGCTTGCCGAAAATGTTGTCGATCTTTTCAAGATCAAGATCAACCGTCAGCATATTGTTGGCATCTTTTTCCGAGAATTTAACTCCACAGCCGACAAGCATATGGATTGCATTTCCGTTAGAGGCGCCGGTTTCCATAAGAAGTCCGTAAATATCCGAGCCCGTTCTTACGCCGTCGCCGTCATCGGTATAAACGGAATTTACAAGGCTGAGGAAATTATCAAGTGTCCAATTATTCTCCTGAATATATGCATACGGGCTTGTAAGTTGATAATCTTTGATAAGATTTTTGTTGAAGTAGAAGAATCGTGCACCTGCGAGGTTGCTGACGCTGGTATCGTTTGCCATAATATAGAGTTTTCCGGCTATCTCATATCCTTCTGCACAGTTGGTATCCCACCAGGGCTTGGTATAATCAATATTGAGATTATTGAAATTATAAAGATATCCGCTTGTCGCGAGAGAAGCAAGATTATCGCGCTGATCAAGAATAACGTCAAACTCGAGCGTACCGGAATCAACGCCGTTTCTGACGCTTGTCGGTATCTTGTCACCAACGATCTGTTCGATCTTGATACCGTACTTCTCTTCCGTATTGGTATTTCTGGTATACACCGCAGAGCTCATAACATCGGTGGGCTCCTCGGTTCCTATGTAAAGCGCGGGATAGGATGACGCAGACGGGCTTCGGGAAACAACCACAAAGGAATCTCCGCCGTAATTTGCTTCGGGGAATACGGGCGTTGTGTCTTCCTCCGTTACCTCGGCGGTATCGGGGGTATTTTCGGTTCCCGCGGGAGTCGCGGAAGTCTGATCGTTTTCACTACCCGTATCGGCACAGGAAACAAAAGCACATGATGCCAAAAGAACAAAACAGATCAAACAGAGTGAGGTAAATCTCAATGCTGATTTTTTCATAGCTGACCTCTCATAAATAGTAAAAGATTTCAACGTTTTTGTTGATACGCATATTATACACATTTTTTAACCAATTGTCAACATTTTGTTGATATTTTTTTGAGCTCGTGTATAAAAAAATAAAAAAGCAGCATCTTTAAATGCTGCGCAATCCGTATAAAACAGCAACAACGGCGACCGATCTCCGCGCTTAAAAACATATCATAAGCTTGATACTCCGCAGAAAAAGGTGACCGTTGTGCATTCGAGGCCGCGACGCTATTGCGTTGCGTACCGACATTATACTACATTTTCGGCGAAAAGTAAATGTTAAAAATGACGAATATTTGCATAAATTTTCGTGCAAAAGCAACAATGTAGAATTTGGCGCCTGAAATTGCCTCATTTTTAGTGCATTTTTACAACGACAGGTGGTGCGACAAGTCAAATGTTACAAAAAGCCAAAACGTTTTTAGGGCAATATAACGAAAAGGGTCAACAATATATGACAATCAAGATGAATCTAATTTTCACATTTTTTAATAAATCTTTCTATAAAGTATAGATTTTTTTCAAATTGTATGCTATAATATTATAATAATATAATCACATACTTTGCGCGTTTGCGTTTTTTACGCGAAAACGCGTACCGAAAGGATAAATAAATGTCGCAATACACAGAAAAAATCGATAAACTCACGCTTCCCGTGGTCCCTCTGGGGGATGCGGTTGCATTCCCGCCCTTCCCGATAGATTTTGAATCCGACAGCAAGGAGGCTGCCGCCGCGGTTGAAGCTGCCGCCGCAACAGGTATGATGGTATTCCTCGTTTCCGAGGACACAAAACTCACCGAAAATGATTTTCCCGATAATCTTTGCCGCGTCGGTACCGTAGCAAAGATCAGACAGAGCGTTAAGAATGATGGAAGCATCCATTTGCTTTGCGAATGCCGCGCACGCGCTTCGGTCATTGATTACAGACGCACAGGCAAGATCGCTACCGCTACTCTGATCGCCAAGGAGATTTCTCTTGCAGATAACGGAGGAGTCCGCGGCGAGGCATATTGCCGCAAGCTTCTTGATGCGCTTGAGGAAATGCTCGAATTTGTCGGAAAGGCATCGAGCGCAATCCGCACCGAAGCATCGAAGATGGATGATCCCTCTCTTCTCTGCGATTTCATAGCTTCGGCGGTTCTTGTCCGTCAGCCGGATAAGCAAGCGATCCTTGAAGAATTCGATCCCTTTGATCGCTGCGAGCTTCTCATCAGCGTACTTAAAAACGAATGCGATCTTATGCGCTACGAGCATGAGATACAGGAAAAGGCAAGAGGCAGAATAGTTCAGGGTCAGCGCGAATATTATCTGCGCGAACAGCTCAAGATCATCGAGGATGAGCTTGGCATGAACGAGGACGACCCCGATGACTGCACATCCAAGATTAAAAACGCGGACATTCCGGATGAGGTTCGCGAGAAGCTCTTCAAGGAGAACGACCGTCTTTCAAAGACTCCCTTCGGATCTGCCGAGGCTGCGGTTCTGCGTAATTATATCGAAACCGTTCTCGAGCTTCCTTGGAACAAGAAAACATACGACCGTGTAAGTGTCGCGGCGGCAAAGAAGATACTCGATGCCGATCACGACGGAATGAAAAAGGTAAAGGAGCGCATCCTTGAATACCTTGCGGTCAAGCAGCTCTCCCCCGATCTTAAGAATCAGATAATCTGCCTTGTCGGCCCTCCTGGCACAGGCAAGACTTCTATTGCCGCTTCTATCGCAAACGCGATGAACCGCAAATATGTCCGCGTTTCTCTCGGCGGTATCCATGATGAATCGGATATCCGCGGACACAGAAAAACATACGTCGCCTCGATGCCCGGACGCATTATGGCGGCTATGGAAAAGGTTGGCGTCAAGAATCCCCTTATGCTTCTTGACGAGATCGACAAGCTCACATCCGACTCGCGCGGAGATCCCGCATCGGCACTTCTCGAAGTTCTTGACCCCGAGCAGAACAAGACCTTCCGCGATCACTTTATCGAGCTTGATTTCGATCTTTCGGAATGTCTGTTTATCACCACGGCAAATACTCTTGATACGATCCCGCGCCCACTTCTCGACCGTATGGAGGTCATCGAGCTTTCGAGCTATACACGCCGCGAAAAGCTTTCGATAGCGCGTAATCATCTGATTCCGAAGCAGTCGAAGCGCCACGGACTTGACGGACGCAAGTTCAGAATGACCGACGATGCTATCTATGAGATCATCGATTGCTACACCCGCGAGGCGGGAGTTCGTAACCTTGAGCGCACGATTGCGGAGCTTTGCCGCAAGGCTGCAAAGAAGCTCGTGGAATCCGAAGGTGCGATCAAGCGCGTCAGCATAGATAAGAAGGATATTGCTTCCTATCTCGGAGGCAGAAAGATACTCCCCGAGCTTTCTGCAAAGGAGGATCTTGTCGGCGTTGTAAACGGTCTCGCTTATACCGAGGTAGGCGGAGATATGCTCAAGGTTGAGGTTGCTGTTCTTGATGGAACGGGCAAGCTTGAGCTGACAGGCTCGCTCGGCGACGTTATGAAGGAATCCGCGAAGGCGGCACTCACATACATACGCTCGATCGCTTCGAAATACGGAATTCCCGCAGATTTCTATAAGACTAAAGACATACATATCCACGTTCCCGAGGGTGCGGTACCCAAGGATGGACCCTCTGCAGGCGTTACTATGACCACCGCGCTCTGCTCGGCTCTTTCGGGCATTCCCGTGCGTCACGACGTGGCTATGACTGGTGAGGTCACACTCACCGGCAGAGTTCTTGCCATCGGCGGACTCCGCGAAAAGACTATGGCTGCTTATGCCGCGGGCATCAAGACCGTTCTCATCCCCGCAGACAACGAGGTAAATCTCGAAGAGGTGGATGAAGAGGTTCGCGCCAACATTAATTTCATCACCTGCCGCCATGCCGACGAGGTTCTATCGCACGCGCTTGTATCTACTCCTTCCGACGAGGTATTCGCGGAAAACGACAAGGGCGACGACGGATTTGAGCATGCGCTTTCGGGCGTTATTATCAATAATCCTGCGGCAGATATCACCACCATAAGAGGCAAAGAACATGGCAATTAATATTCAGAATTCAAATCTTGAGATCACCGCAGGCAGAATCGATCAGTTCCCGAGCCGCGCGATCCCGCAGATAGTATTTTCGGGCAGATCGAACGTGGGTAAAAGCTCACTTATCAACACCATGCTCGGCAGAAAGTCGCTTGCAAGAGTCAGCTCGGCTCCCGGTAAGACGATCACAGTCAATTTCTATAACGTTGACAACAAGATCATGCTCGTCGACCTTCCCGGCTACGGCTTCGCAAAGCGCCCCGAGCACGAAAAAAAGCGTTGGTCATCTCTTACCGACGGTTATTTTACCAACAACCCGAATTTCGACCGTCTCAAGCTGGCAGTTCAGCTTGTTGACCTCGAAGTCGGACCCACTCAAGATGACCTGATGATGATCAACTATCTTGCGCAGATGGAGATCCCCTTCGTGATAGTTGCATCCAAAGCAGACAAACCCAACAAAACCAACCGCGCAAAGGCTCTCGAGCTTCTTCACAACCACGAGTACATCCCCGAGGGAACCGAGATCATCCCCTTCTCTGCAAAATCGGGCGAAGGAAAGGAACAGCTTTGGAAGCTCTTCTTCGCGGTCACGTCGCAAAAGTAAACTAAAATGTTCAGATATCTTATTACCTATGGCTCAGATGGGATGGAGTCCTATCTCATCTCGCTAGCTCTTTCACTGCCAATAATACTCTTCTCGCTGACAATTCATGAATGCGCCCACGGTTGGGCGGCTATGAAGCTCGGCGACAGAACGGCATATAATCTCGGCAGACTTACACTCAATCCGATCAAGCACATCGACCCCATCGGATTTGTCTGTATGCTTGCATTCGGCTACGGATGGGCAAAGCCCGTGCCGATTATGACGAGAAACTTCAAGAATCCACGCAAGGGCATGGCGCTTTCCGCGATCGCGGGACCGATAAGCAATCTGCTTCTTGGTTTCGTCTTCGTTATCCTTAATTGTCTTGCGGGATTCATATTTGAGCTTGCTTTCGGATACGGAAGCATGATAAGCGAGCGCGCCTTTATCATCACCCAGCTCGTTCTCATATTCTTTTCTATGGGAGCACGGCTCAACGTTTATCTTGCCGTATTCAACCTGCTTCCCGTACCTCCCTTTGACGGCTCCAGATTCTTCTACATCTTTCTGCCGACAAAGTGGTACTTCAAGGTCATGCAATACGAAAGATATATAATGATAGGAATTCTCGCTATGTTTTATTTCGGAATCCTTTCGATACCGCTTGACTTCATCTCGGGACTGATACTGAACGGCATGTATTGGCTTGTCGGACTCATCCCGATTTTCTGAGGATACTATGGAAGAAACCATTTCTTATAAGTTTGAGAAGTTTGAAGGTCCCCTGGACCTGCTTCTCTCGCTGATCAAAAAGAATAAGATGCAGATAGAGGACATTCCGATCGCCCTTATCTGCGAGCAATATATTGAATATATCGCCAAGGCGCAAAAGCTCGACATGGAGATTGCGGTTGAATTTCTCGTTATGGCAAGCGATCTTATGCTGATCAAAAGCAAGATGCTCCTGCCCCGCGAAGAGGATGAGGACGAGGAAGACCCCCGCGCAAAGCTTGCCGATGCTCTTGCGCGTCTTGAGGCTGCAAAGAGCGTTGCGGGTGAGCTTGGAAAACGTTACGCGCAGTATAGCGGTCGTATGGCAAAGGATTCGGAGGATATTTCCCCCGACAAAACGTACGTCAAGGATTACGACGCCGCAGTACTCGTACCCGCTATGAGAAGAGTTCTTGCCGAATATCGCGATACCGAGGCAATCTCGACGGGACTCGTGCGCCCGATAGTAAGCCGCCCAATAGTGCCTGTCAAAATAAAGATAATGGGCATAATGAAGCATTTCAAGGATCTTGAATCAAGACCATCGCTGGGTGAGCTTCTTGATGAAGCCGACTCGCGTCCAGAACTCGTTGCGATTTTCATCGGTGTTCTTGAGCTTATAAAAATGAAGCGCGTGCTTCTCGTCGATGAGCTTGACGAATTTGGCAATCCGCGCGGTATTTCCACAAGATTCAAGGCAAATCCCGAATTCGGAACCGAGCTTCCCGACGACCTCGAGATCGACGGCTACAATGAATAATATATTAAGGTAAATTAAAATGGATCAGGAAAACAAACTTTCAGAAATTCGCAAGATAGAGGGTGCGCTTGAGGCGATACTCTTTGCGGCGGGGCATCCCGTAAGCTACGATAAGATCGGTGAAGCGCTCGAGCTGACTCCCGGCGATGCCAAGAGAATTGCAGAACATCTTGCGGAAAAATACAATTCAAACACCGACGGCGGCATCATGATGCTCCTCTTCCCCGACACCTGCCAGCTTTGCTCGCGCGAGGATTACATCCCCTACGTACGCATTGCTCTCGGCTTCCGTCGCGGAGGAAATCTTTCGAACTCGGCTCTTGAGGTGCTTGCCATTGTAGCATACAATCAGCCGGTAACGCGTTCCTTCATCGATACTGTGCGTGGAGTTGACTCAGCTTATGCGGTCGGCTCGCTTATCGACAAAGAGCTGATCGAGCCTTGCGGCAAACTTGATGCACCCGGCAGACCCACTCTTCTGGCAACCACGGAAAAATTCCTTCGCGTATTCGGGCTTAACAATCTCGGAGATCTTCCCGAGGGCGGCGCGCTTCGCGGCGCGGCAGACGCTCTCCTTGAAGCAGAGGAGGAAAACGAACAGCTTTCCATCGAGGATGAGGAAGAAGAATCCGAGAAGCAAGCTGAGGAAGAAGCTGAAGAGCTCTACACTCCCGACGAGGAATAATTCTACTTAATCATAGCAAAGGCAGGTGATACATCTGATTGCGCTTTACATCATCGGCGGCATATTGCTCTTTTTCGCCTTTATAGCGTCTCTGCGCGCCGAGGTATTAATTGCATATTCGGATGAATTCGCCCTGACGATTCGGGTGCTCGGCATTCCGATAAAAATTCTTCCGAAAAAGAAAAAGAAAGTAAAGATCTCCGCCTACTCTCGCAAAAACCGCGCGAAATACGAGGCGGCAGAAAAAGAAAAGGCTCTCAAAAAAGCCAAAAAGAAAGCTGACAAGAAAAAGAAAAAGGATGCAGCCAAGGCAAAGAAAAAGGCTGACAAGGCGGCGGGCAAGGTAAAACCGAAAAAGCCGCTTTCGGACACGATCGATATGATACGCGATCTTGTTGCGGTTGCCGTTTTGCGATTTGCAAAGCATCTTCGCATCCGTGTTGCACGCCTTCACATCGCAGTTGGCACGGGTGATGCCGCATCCACGGCTATTCTTTACGGTGCAATCGCGCCCGCGGTGGCGTGCATTGCGGCATATCTCGACTCGACCTCGACTCTGCGCCATCCCACCAAAACGGATGTGGACATCCACGCAGACTATCTTTCGGAAAAGATGGTGATCGACATCGAGATCGGATTTTCGATCTGCGTATGGCAGCTTTTCGATATTCTCTTCCGCACGGGCTTCAGGCTCACCAAACATTTGTAAAACATTATTCGATATATGAAAGGATCTAAAGCTATGGCAAACGAAAACAAGCTTCAGGAAATCATCGCCGCGTCCCTCGAAAATATCCGTTCGATGGTTGACGCAAACACCGTTATCGGCAACCCCATCAACACTCCCCAGGGAACTACCATCATTCCCGTATCCAAGGTATCCCTCGGATTTGCTTCCGGCGGTCTTGACTATGCCGGCAAGAGCGAGGAGGCTGTACGCGCTCGCCTTCAGAACTTCGGCGGAGGCGGAGGCACAGGTCTTTCCGTTGTTCCCGTTGGTTTCCTTGTTGTTTCGCCGGACGGAAACGTTGATATGATCAACGTTGGTATGGAATACAAGAGCGGCCCCATCGAGCAGGTAGCTGATGTTGTTGAGCGCGCCCCCGAGATCATCGCAAAGATCAAGGCATTCTTTGCCAAGGATACAGAGCCCGACACAGAGGAAGAGAACGCTTAATCCGCATATATTTCACCGCCCCGAAATATATTTTATCAAGAATATATTTCGAGGTGAAAAATGAATATACAGCGCAAGATTATCGCTTTACTCCTATGCACTCTCACGCTATTACCCGCACGGGCATTTCCCGTTTCGGGCGTTCCCGAATATCAGACCGCAGAAGAACACCTGCCGACTCTTTCGCTTGATATAGCGACGTCGGCGGGCTCTGCGGTACTTCTTGATGCAAGCGGAACAAATATTCGTACCTTATGGGAACAAAACGCCGACAAGCGGAGAGGTCCCGCAAGCACGACAAAGATCATGACGGCTCTCGTTGCAGCAGAAAAGATGCCGCTTTCAGCCAAGGTAACCGTACCTCGGGAAGCGGTTGGAATCGAAGGTTCTTCGGTATATCTTACCGAGGGCGAGATTTTCACGCTCGAGGAATTGATTTGCTGTACTCTTCTTGAATCCGCAAACGATGCGGCTACTGCGGTTGCCATTGCAGTCGGCGGAAGCATTGAGGATTTTGCCGTTCTGATGAATGAGAAATGCGCAGAGCTCGGGCTTGTGGATACTCATTTTACTAACCCTCACGGCCTTGACCATGAAGATCATTACACCACGGCACGTGAGCTTGGCATCATTGCGGCGGCGGCGCTCGAAAACGAGGCTTTGCGAAAAATATTCTCTACATATAAAATGACGGTCGCCGCTCCCGAAGGAGGCGTTCGTTTGCTTATCAACCACAATCGCCTTCTCAAGTCGATTGAAGGCTGCATAGGCGTTAAAACAGGTTACACCAAGTCAAACGGCAGGTGCCTTGTTTCTGCTGCTGAGCGCGACGGATTGCGGCTTATTGCGGTCACTCTCGACGACGGCAACGACTGGCACGACCACACAATGATGCTCGAGGCTGGATTTGAAGCCTATGAACGGGTTGAGCTTTGCGAATACACGGGCATCGAGCTTCCCGATATAGACGTGATCGGCGGCGAGCAGTCGCGCGTGAGAACAGTGTTAGCAAGCAAAGCTTACGTAACCATTCCGCGAATCGGCGCAAAAATCGATTACAGGATAGAAAGCATCCCTTCTCTTCCCGCACCCGTATCGCGCGGGCAAGAAGCGGGTGAAGTGATATTCACTTGCGAGGGAAAGGAAATCGCGCGTATACCGCTCGTGACCGCCTATGCGGCGGCAAAGAAAAAAGAAAAAGGATTTTGGGATAGGCTATTTTCTTGAGCCCCCATATATTAAAATGGAAAAGATCAGACTTCAAAAATATTTTACCGATTGCGGAGTGCTTTCGCGACGTGCCGCAGAACGCGAGATCGAGGCAGGTCACGTTAAGCTCAACGGCAAAGTGGCGCAAATCGGCGACAAGGTTATGCCGGGCGTTGACAAGGTCGTTTGGAACGGCAAGGGCGTGGTTTTCAAGAAGAACGTTGCCAAGAGAGTTATCGCGCTCAACAAGCCGCGCGGATACGTTTGCACAGCATCCGACGAGCAAGGCAGAAAGATCGTCACCGAGCTTGTCGAGGACGCGGGAGGCAGACTTTACCCAATCGGACGCCTTGATATGCAGTCGGAGGGACTTCTCCTTATGACTGATGACGGCGAATTTGCCAACCTGATGATGCATCCGCGACATCATATTCCGAAGGAGTACAAGGTAAGTGTCAAGGGCAAAGTTGATGAAAAGGCTCTTGAGATTCTCCGCTCCGCGCTTGTTATCGACGGATACAAGATCACGCCTGCAGAGGTCGATGTTCTTGATACTCAAAAGGACGGTGCGCGTCTTAATTTCGTTATATTTGAAGGCAGAAACCGCCAGATACGCAAGATGTGCGAGGCGGCGGGACTTACTGTAACACGTTTGCGCCGTGTCAAGATCGGACCGATCTCGGTCAACGGCATTGCACCCGGCACATGGAGAAAGCTTCGCGACGATGAAGTTGCTTGGCTGCGCCGCATGGCAAAGCTGAAGCCCGAAAAGCAATACGAAGAAGAATAATATTTTACCCTGACGGTTCATCACATCGTCAGGGTTTTACAATATATTCCGACAAAAGTCGGGAAGAAACACTATATTTTGTGTTTTCTATGGTAATTTGTGGTAATTATGCACAAATGCGACGGCATATTTTTGTGCAATCTTTTTCTTTGTTTGCTATTGCAAAATTTGGGGATTTATGGTAAAATATTACTGTAAAATTTATCCATTTGGAGGAATAACAAACGCATGGAAAAGAATATCAAGATACTTATTGCAGATGAAAATGATAATGACCGCCGCAGGCTTGCCGACGGATTGCGCAGGTCGGGCTTTCATAGGATCGACGAGGTGCAAACTGGGGAGGGTGTCATCGATCGCATTGCAGGCGGAAATTACGATATTGTTATTGTAGATGTCTGGCTTTCAAAGCTTGACGGAATCGGGATTCTCCGTCAAAGCCGTGCAATCGACTTTGGAGGTGCACTCCCTCCCCTCTTTATCGTTACTTCTTCGATCTCCAGCCAAAATATATTCGTTGACGCGATGAATGCGGGAGCAGCGCTTTGTCTGCTCAAGCCGATAGACCCCGCAAGCCTTGCAGAGCATCTGCAAAGTCTTGGTCGCGACCGCGCTGTTCGCGAATCGGGAACGCCCGACATCGAAACGCAGGTCACAAAGATCATTCACCAGATAGGTGTCCCTGCGCACATAAAGGGTTATCAGTATCTCCGAACCGCGATACTTCTTACGATACGCGACAGTGACGTGATCAACTCCGTCACAAAGGTTCTCTACCCTACCGTCGCAAAGAAATATCAGACAACGACATCCCGCGTGGAGAGAGCGATACGACACGCCATCGAGGTCGCCTGGGACCGCGGAGACGTTGAAACGCTGAATTCCTATTTCGGCTACACAATCCAAAACGATCGCGGAAAGCCCACAAACAGCGAATTCATTGCCATGATCGCAGATAATCTGCGCCTGAAATATAAATTGTATAAATAATCTTGACAAAATGCAGAATTTGTTGTAAAATCATCTTATCACTTTCATAGGAGTGTTATGATGAAGAATTGCGACAAAATATTTGAGCTGCTCAAGAAGAATCAAACGCTTGTTGCCGAGGCAACCGATCTGCTTCATATTTCCTACCCCGATCCCGTTTTTCGGGGCTTTCAAGGCGGCTGCTCGGACGGCGAGAGATATTACTATCAGGTGCTTATGCACTATGAGCTTGCTGACCGCTCGAAGGACTATTCCTGCATTGCAAAGGTAGATATGCTGACCAAGCAGGTTATAAAATACAGCGGTGTTCTGCACCTCGATCACGCAAACGATATAACCTACAACCCGAAGAAGAATCTTCTCATGGTGACCAACAACAAGCCGAATTTCACGCGCATAACGCTTGTGGATCCCGATTCTCTTGAGATCGTTGGATATGAGGAATCCCCCGTGCCGCTCTATGCTTTGGAATACAACCCCGACAGAGATATGTTCGTCGCGGGAATCTCCGGAAAGCGCGAATTCTGCTTCCTTGACGGAGATCTTAATCTCATGGACGACAAGACCTACCGCACCGTTGAATTCACAGATCGCTACACCAAGCAAGACATCTGCGCCGACGGCAATCTGCTTTACTTCATCCTTTGGGACGGTAAACACAAGGATTTGGAGGATTTCCAAAATCTTGTTGCCATTTATGATTGGAACGGCGAATATCGCGGCGCGCTGGAATTCAATCTCGGCCCCGAGGAGCCCGAAAGCATTTCGATCCTTGGCGGAGAGATTTACGCGGTGGTTTGCAATAATCGAGAGCCCGCTATCTATCATTTTGAGCCGAAAGTAAAATAAAAAAGATAAAAGCCTCGCATGCGAGGCTTTTATCTTTTCTTTTTCCTTTTCTTCTCCACGAGCTCATCGAGTTCTTCAACTCGCTCATCCGAGATCGGCTCGGTGCCGCCGGAGTAGCGGGCGACGGTGTATGTATCGAAAAGGGTATGCTCTAGTTCTTCGTGCGCAAGATCACGCTCCATTTTTGTGGGGGTGTATTTCGGAGCAATACGGTAGCCCTCGCGGATCTTTCCGAACATGAATTCTGTGAAGATATAACGGATGCGGGTGGCGTTGTCGGCATCATTCCACGGGTGAGGGTTCTTCATCTTATTGCGACGGCGCTTTGAACCGGCGCGTTCCTTGAAAACGAAATCGCGTTCGTCCTCGCCCTTGACACGTTTGCGCTCGATACCGAGCTTCTTTGCGACTCTCTTGACTATTTTGTCAAAAAATTGCGAAATGGCTTTTGAGATACGCGAAGTGACTTTACTGATCTTTTCGCGCATCTTGTGGTCGAACATCTTTTTCAGCGACTTCCAGCCGAGCCAGAGTCCACCGCAAAACATTACAAGTGCGATGCCTTGAAGGATATAGTTACCTATCGAAAGCGTGAAGATTACTGCGCCGTAAAAGACGGAAAATACATAAATAACCGTGAGCACAACACGGACCGGCGAAAAGCCGCGCGATTCTTTTATCGAGGTGACAAAATTCGTTATCTTACTCATTTTCCTCCTCCTCGCTGAAAAAAAGTTCGGGGAGCGAATAGACGCGAACACCGTTGCCCCTGCGCTCAAGCTCAAAGACGCGGGCATCGGTCTCGGGAGTCTGGCAAAGAACGAATATAAGGATCTCTGCGCTGTTCTCTCCCGTTTCAAGGAGCTCATCAAGAAGCGCGGGGAATGATCCGCCGTCAGCGGCTCTCATTGATGCCATGGTTTTGAAAATATCAAGCATATGTGACTCTCCGCCCTCAAGCGGAAATCTTTGCAGCATTGAGCCGTCCTGACCCTTGCAGTTGGCAAAATAACCGACGCTATATCCGTCGTAGATTGCCTGCCTGATGATATAAGCAGAATAAGAAAGAGCAAGCTCGGTGAGCTTTTCGTATTCCTCGCCGTCGATGCCGCAGTCGCGCTCGAGGTGGTAATCCATAAACACGCAAAGACGGCGCGCGGCGCAAAAATCGCGGTCGTTGACCATCAGCGGCGTTGCACTTCTGCGCGAGCCCAGCCAAGTCTTGGCGCTCGCCTTGAAATTTATCTGAGAAACAGGATCGCCGAAGCGGTAATCGCGAACACCGGAAAGTGAAAAGGGATCGGCAAAGAGCTGACGGAGCGCACGCTCCTCACCCTGCATCATGCTGACTGCAGGCAGTGCGGGATCGATCTCAAAGGGACGGGGATATACGTATATATCGGCGGGGCACTCGAAAACTTCCTCGCCGAGCTTTTTTTGTACGATCGCGCTTTGGAGCTTATAATGCCCTCTCTTGAGGCAGGTCAGCTTGTGGCGACGGCGGATACGCATATAGGGCCAAAGGTTAAACCTACTGATAAAATACTGCATTCCGTCCTTTTTGGGCGGTTCAAAGCCCGAAAGGCGGAGCTCATTATATAAATATGCCTCAATATCGACCGCCAAAAGTGGAAAGAATCCGTTATTGACCACGGTTTCGATCAGCTCGACCTCGTCGCCCGCATAAACTCCCTTTTCTGTGAATTCTCGCGAATATGAGATGTTTTTCAGATTCTTTTCGCGCAAGCGTAAGTAGATTTTCCAAAGTATCCACAGCACGAATACCGCGACAAGAATCCAGAAAACATAGGGAAATACGGGTGACTGGAGGAACTTGACGAAGCCCTCGATAAGACCCGCAAGCAATCGGAGAAAAATGTCAACTACCGGATTCATCAGAGATTCTCAAAGACCGCTTCTGTGGGCACGCGTGTCGATTTGATGATATTTTCAACGATCTCGCCGACCGCGTTTTTTCTGATTCTTGCCGCAGATTCAAGCATAATGCGGTGCTCGAGTACGGGATGGGCGGCGCGCTGAATATCGTCGGGGAGAACGTAAGAGCGTCCCGCGATTGCGGCGTATCCCTTTGCCGCCTTCATCAGCGCGAGCGCGCCGCGGGGGCTGACGCCGAGAACAACGTGGGGATAGGAGCGCGTTGCTTCAACTATGTAGGAGATATACTCCATAAGCTCGGGGCAAATATAGACCTCGGGAAGCGCTTTAATAGCCTCGCAGAGTTCCTCCCCGCTGACGACAGCTTCAAGCTCATCAAGTGGGCTTGCTTTATCAAAACGTGCCAAAATGCCTACGTTTTCTGCGTGGGAGGGGTACTCCATTCTACCCTTCATAAGGAATCTGTCAAGCTGTGCCTCGGGGAGTGGGAAGGTACCGAGAGTTTCGACGGGGTTCTGCGTTGCTATGACCATAAAGGGGTCGGAAAGGCGCATGGTTTTGCCGTCGATGGTCGCCTGACGCTCTTCCATACATTCAAGCAGACCCGACTGTGTTTTCGGAGTTGCTCGGTTGATCTCGTCGGCGAGAAGAATATTTGTGAAAACGGGTCCGGGAACGAACTCGAATTCGGAGGATTTCATATTAAAGAAGTTGATACCGGTGATGTCAGAGGGGAGAAGGTCGGGGGTGAACTGAATACGCTTGAAATCGCATCCCACGCTCGCGGCGAGAGATTTGATAAGCACGGTCTTACCCGTACCGGGAACGTCCTCGAGAAGAACGTGACCGCCCGCAAGAAGCGCGACGCAGATCATATCGATGGTTTCGGTCTTACCGACGATGACCTTTCCGATATTCTCTTTTATTCGGTTATATACACTTGTAATGAGCTCGGTGTTTGCCATTTTTGCCTCCGGTTATTTTGTGATTTGAATTGCACCAGCAAGATAGTGCGCGCTCGATTCGGCAATAGATGTGGCTCTATTTCCGAGGATTGAGTGCAACTTCATAATTTTTTCGTGTGCTCGTTTTTCGTCGGCAGCAAAATTGCTTGCCACACCAACGATATTACCGCCGTCGATCCACTCAAAGAAGCGGTTGCGGCGCAAGAGGTTGGGCACGCCGAGGAGAGACGATGCATCGATTATACCTTTATATCCAAGTTTGAAAAGGTCTTTCACGTAGCCCTCGGGACAACGGTCGATATGCGCGATCAGGATCTCGTAATCCGCCATTTTGATGGCATAAAGCGTATCGAGCAGGTCTGTTTCCCAAACGCCTTCGGGCATATCTACGATTATTGTTCGTGTGCCGTAAACAGCAAGCGAGCCGATGTCGGATATGTATTTCAGCCGCTCGTCAAGATAGACTTCGCTTCCGAGATAAAGCACAGGGCTCTTTTTCGGCATATTCTGCGAAAGGTCGGAAAGCATCTTGGCACGAAGCATGGTGAATTCCGCAACGCTCATTTTGGCGGGGTAATAGCGCGGAGTGAGCACAGCAGCCGCAACGCCTGCGGAATAGAGTGTACGTATTCTTTCAGCACATATTTCGATATCCTTTGAGCCTCCGACAAAGCCGGGCAAAACATTGCCGCCAAGATCGATCTGCATCTTCTCCGCCCTCTCTTTCATAATAGTATAACAATATAATTATGTACTATTTTTTGCGTTTTGTCAAGTCTTTTTCTGTAAAATACTTGTATCGGCGGCAAAAGAGTGGTATAATTAATATATCACCATCAAAAGGATATCAAAAATGAAACATATACTCCTTATCACAACCGGCGGAACCATTGCATCCGCCGCGGGTGCGGACGGACTTGTGCCCACCGTTTCGGGCGAAATGCTGTTAACTCACATTCCCGAGGTTGGAACCGTTTGCGACATCAGCGTTACCGCGCTTTTTAGCCTTGACAGCACAAATATGCGCCCCGAATATTGGCTCAAGCTCGCCATGAAGATCCGCGAGGAATACCACAATTACGACGGCTTTGTTGTAACTCACGGCACGGACACGATGGCTTATGCGGCGGGTATGCTTCACTTCCTCATTCAGAACAGCCAAAAGCCGATCGTTCTGACGGGTGCGCAGACTCCCATCGAAAACCGTGACACCGACGCCCGCGAGAATCTGCGCGACGCCTTCATTTACGCATCGGATAAGGATGCCTGCGGAATTCACGTTGTTTTCGGCGGCAAGGTCATTTCTGCTGCGAGAGCAAGAAAGAACCGCACACGTAGTGCCAATGCTTTTTCAAGCGTCGACTACCCCGAGATCGGATTTGTCCGCGGCGGCGAGATGCGCTATTATATCAAGGAAAGCTACACCGAGCCCGTTAAGTTCTACGACAAGATCGACACGAACGTAATGCTCATCAAGCTCACGCCTGGTATGAGCGCGGATATTTTCGACTACGTTGCCGAGCGCGCGCACGCCGTTATCATTGAAAGTTTTGGCGTCGGCGGACTTCCCTACTATGAAAACGACGAGTTTGCTGATAAGATAGAAATGCTGATTGAAAAGGGCGTGCGAATCGTTATTACAACGCAGGTGCCTCACGAGGGTAGTGACATGTCGATCTACCAGGGCGGACTTCGCAACAAGCAGAAATACGAGCTCCCCGAGGCTTACAGCATGACAACGGAGACCGTACTCGCCAAAGTTATGTGGGCACTCCCGCAGTCGAAAACGGCTGAAGAATTTGCCAAGATCATTAATACGCCGGTTGGGTGTGATATCATTTGAATGCAAAATGCTAAATGCAAAATGCAAAATTGAACTAACTATTTGATTATTGATTTTGAGTCTTAACCACCGGCCGTGCCGGTGGCTTGCACGAGCCCCCTTGGGGCATGTCACAGGCTGAGCCTATAGGCTCGTCCGAAAAGTCTGCCAACCGCGCGACTTTCACAGGCATGCCCCTAAAGGGGCTCTGATTATTTGCCTCCTTTTACCAGATCACCCGTGAACGGGTCGACATACTCTTTTATGCTCAATTGCTCTTCTTCGTAATCTTGTTGCAATTGATTTTGTATGTATTGTTCTATTACTTTTTATTGCGCCCTACTGTATCTACGTAATATCCTCTGCACCCCAAATGTCTGTTTCCGTAATTGTACTTCGTTTTTGAACAAATTTTATCGTATTTTTCTGCAATATGCCGAAATAATGAACATTTCATCTTGACAAAGTCTTAGAATTATGGCATAATAATATTGTATTTTTAGAAAGGCGGCAAAAATCATGAAAAGAATTCTTGCAATCATCCTCTCTCTGCTGACTATCGCAGCAGTCTTCGCACTCCCCATGAACGCAGTTGATCCTACTGTCATCGCCGACGGTCTCGTTATCCACTATGACGGTGCAAACAACACCGGTAATGGCCAGGATAAGAAGGCTACCACCTGGAAGGACGTCTCCGGCAACAATAACGACTTCACCATTGAAATCGATGATTACATCAAGTGGACCGACAACGCTCTCCATGCTGACGGAGCTCTCTTCTACTTCCCGGACAAGGCCGTTGAAGTTGTTAACGGCCAGGCTTGGACTGTTGAGATTACCCTCGGTTATATCGAGCTCCGCGGCTCTTCCTACGACACATTCATCTTCTCCGACAACGACCACTTCTCGATCTTCCGTCGTACCAACAACGACAGCATCGAGTTCAAGGGCAACGATGCAAAGGCTGAGCGTGTTGTTATCCCTGACGGCAACAACCTGATGAACCAGTCTACCGTTTCTGTTACTTACACCCTTGGCGGTATGGTTCGCATCTATGTTGACGGCGAGCTGATGGGCGAAATGCCCCAGAACGGCAAGGCAATGGAAGCTGACAACCTCGCTCTGGGTCACATCGATCTCAAGCGTTACTGGGCCGGCGATATTCACAGCATTCGTTTCTACGATCGTGAGCTGTCCGCTCTTGAGGTCGCTCTGAACGCTGAGGTTGACGCTATTAAGTACAATGTCGGCAAGTTTGCTCCTGAGACCACGGTTCCCGAGACCACCGAGGCCCCCGAGACCACCGAAGCTCCTGAGACCACCAAGGCTCCCGAGACTACCCAGGCTCCCGAGACCACCAAGGCTCCCGAGACCACCAACGCTCCCGAGACCACCAAGGCTCCCGAAACCACCAAGGCTCCCACTACCGACAAGGCAGAAGAAAAGAAGGGATGTGGCGGATTCGTTTCAGGCTCCGTTGCTATCATCGCAATTCTCGGAACAGCTCTTATCGCTAAGAAGAGAGACTGATCTTTACATAATATAGAAATCAAGGATCTCCCATGGGAGATCCTTGATTTTTATTTACTTTTCCTCTTCCTTTTTCTTCTTATTCTTCCTATTGACCGCAATAACGATTATAACGATCACTGCGGGGATGCCGGGGAAAATGAGGAGGGTAGGAAGTGCGGAAACCATGAATACTGCGAAGTCCATGCAGCCCTCGCCGAAGTCGGTCCAGCTTTCAACGAATGCCTCGGCAATTCGCTCGCCGAAGGTGGGTTCTTCCTTCTCTACGGGAGTATACTCGACAACTTCGTATACAGTCAAATTAACTGTCGAATAAGCAACTTTGCCGTCATAGGACTTGAGAATTGCCTGATATTCCGCGATCTGCTGTTCGGTCTCGGATATCTTCTTTTGAAGAGTGTACCAGAAATCGTAATCCTTTGCGGTGTCGATCGATGCCATCATTGCAAGAAGGCTTTCGCGCTCGGTCTCGAGAGTCTTCATTCTCGCCTCGATGCTGTAATAAGCCTCGCTTACGTCCTGCTGGGTCGAGGAGCTTGAAGTAACGTTCAACGCGCCGCCTATTTGCGAGATAAAGGCGTCAAGATTCTCTGCGGGGATCTTGATTACGAAATACGCCTCGCGGCTGTATGCGTTGCCCTTGTAGCTGTAGGATGCGCCCGTCACGCGCGATTCGCTGACGTAGCCGCCGTATGCAACTATCGAAGAATTGACAGCGGAAACCGCGGCATCGTAGTCCTTTGTTTCGCCATAAACGGTAAATGTGCGGATGATCTTGCGCTCGGTATCAACCTTTGTATCAGTGGGTACCGATGCATCGGGAGTGTAGGATACGCCGCCGGATTCCATTTCTTTATCCGACGGAGCGATCATATCGCCCGCAAAATTCTCCGAGCTCGCCGCGCAAGAAGCAAAGAGGGGAATGATGAGCAGAGCCACCAGGACGAGAGCGAATAACGATACTTTTCCGAATGTCTTTTTCATAATAATTCTCCTTTTCTCTTTGATGCCCGGCATAACCGGTTTGGAATTTAGTTGTTTCTGTTTTTATTATATCACGTATTATATTAATTGTCAACAAAAATATGTGCGGCACATCAAAGCGACGTGCCGCACATATAAATTATTTTATTTAAGCTTTGCAAGAGCAGCTTCAATTGCTGCAAGGGTCTCCTTGTACTTTTCGAGCTTTGCCTTCTCGGCTTCAACTACGTTTGCGGGAGCCTTTGCTACGAAGCCTGCGTTAGAGAGCTTGCCGTCAAGGCGCTTGATCTCGCCCTGAGTCTTCTCGAGTTCCTTTGTAAGGCGCGCTCTTTCCTTCTCCGTGTCGATAAGCTCGGAAAGGGGCAGATATACGGTTGCCGCCTCGGTTACGATCTGTGCCGCATCGTCTGCGGTGATTGCGCCTGCGAAATCAGCGGAAACCTCAACCTCGGATGCCGATGCAAGACGACAGAAGAAGGGATAGGTTGCGGGAGTGAAGGATTCCTCATACTTGGTCTCGAGGTAGACCTTGGTCTTTCTCGACGGAGGAACGTTCATCTCGGTACGTCTTGCGCGGATAGCCTTGATGACCGCGATGAGCTTATCTGTGTGAGCGGCGTCGGTCTCGAAGTCGAGTGCCGCGTCGTACTTGGGATAGCTTGCGATCATGATGCTCTCTGCGTCGCCCGCGTGAGGAAGAGCCTGATAGATCTCCTCGGTGATGAAGGGCATGAAAGGATGCAGGAGCTTGAGGGTGCCGGTGAGAACGTATGCGAGTACGTTCTGCGCAACAAGACCGCTTTCGCTTTCCTTCTCTGCAAGGCGAGCCTTGGAGAGCTCGATGTACCAGTCGCAGAAGATGTCCCAAACGAAGTCATAGAGATTCGAGAGGGCGATACCGATCTCGTACTTATCAAGAGATGCTTCAACAGCCGCGCAGAGCTTATTGAAGCGGCAGAGGATCCACTTATCCTCGGGAGCGAGCTTGGATGCTTCGGGAAGCTCAACCTTATCGATGGTGAGGTTCATTCTTACGAAGCGCGATGCATTCCAGAGCTTGTTTGCGAAGTTACGTGCCGCCTCGATCTTTTCATCCGAGAAACGCATATCGTTTCCGGGGCTGTTACCGGTTGCAAGGGCAAAGCGGAGAGCGTCTGCGCCGTAGGTGGAGATGATCTCGAGGGGATCGATACCGTTGCCGAGCGACTTGGACATCTTTCTGCCCTGCGCATCGCGGACGAGACCGTGGATAAGAACGGTATCGAAAGGAATGGTATCGGTATATTCGAGTGCCGAGAAGATCATTCTCGATACCCAGAAGGTGATGATGTCGTAACCGGTTACGAGAGTGTTGGTGGGATAGAAGTACTTCAGATCCTCGGTGTTATCCGGCCAACCCATAGTCGAGAAGGGCCAGAGAGCGGACGAGAACCAGGTGTCGAGAGTGTCGGGGTCCTGAGTCATGCTGCCGCCGCACTTGGGGCAGGTGTCAACGTGATCCGCAGAAACAACGGTCTCGCCGCACTTGTCGCAATAGTATGCGGGGATTCTGTGACCCCACCAGAGCTGACGCGAAATGCACCAGTCCTGGGTATTTTCCATCCAGTGGAAATAGTTCTTATCGAATCTTTCGGGAACGAACTTGATACGTCCGTCGCGTACAGCCTCGATAGCGGGCTTTGCGAGAGGAACCATCTTAACGAACCACTGAAGCGAGATCATAGGTTCAATGGTAGTTCCGCAGCGGTAGCAGG
>JAZORB010000195.1:0-9107 GCA_045656385.1 Eubacteriales bacterium
CAGTTGTATTCGTCGTCTACCATACGGAGGAAGCGGTTGATGTTTTCCTCGTTGATGAGAAGACGGGGCAGACCGAAGATATCCCAAGGCGGATCGTCCATGTGAATAGCCATCTTGATGTCGCACTCGCGGCAGGTGGGCATTATCGCCTCGAGGAAGTACTTGAGGTTAGCCCAGAGCTTTTCGTGATCGACGTCGGCATAAGCCTTGAAGAGCTCGTCGAGCTTTGCCATTCTTTCGGGCTCCCAGCCGGGGAAGGACATGTTGTATTTTTCGGTGAAATCAAGGATGTACTTCGCCATTGCGTTGTAATCGTCCTGGATCATATTCTTTTCGTAGAAAAGAGCTGTCGAGCCGTCGCCGACGGGGTGGAAGAGGTTACTTCTTGTCCAGTCGAAGATGGGCATGAAGTTGTAGCAGATTACCTTTACTCCGAATTTCGAGAGGTTCTTGATGGTCTGCTTGTAGTTTTCGATGTAGCCGTCGCGGGTGGGAAGGCCGATCTTGATGTCGTCGTGAACGTTTACAGACTCGACGACGTCCATATTGAAGCCGTATTCATCAAGCTGACGCTTGACCTCGGCGATCTCGTCGATTTCCCAGATCTCGCCGGGCATCTTGTGATGGAGCGCCCAGACGATGCCGGTGACTCCGGGAATCTGCTTGATATCAGAGAGCTTGATCTTGTCGTTGCCCTCGCCGTACCAGCGGAATGTCATTTGCATTGGCATAATTTATTACCTCCGTATGTTTACATACTAAAATATCTTTTTGCGTTTTCGTAGCAGATGCCGCGAACGATCTCGCCGAGCGCCTTTTCGTCGTTCGGATATTCGCCGTTCTCGACCCATTCGCCGATGAGGGCACAAAGGATGCGGCGGAAGTATTCGTGGCGAGTATAGGAGAGGAAGGAGCGCGAGTCGGTCAGCATGCCGACAAAGTTGCCAAGGATAGAGAGGTTGGCAAGGCTGATAAGCTGATCCTTCATTCCTTGCTTATTGTCGTTGAACCACCATGCGCTGCCGTGCTGGAGCTTGCCGGGAACCTCGGTGCCCTGGAACGCGCCGATGATGGTGTCGATGAAGGCGTTGTCGGATGCGTCAAGGCTGTAAATGACTGTTCTGGGCAGGCTTTCCTCGCGGTAAAGTCTGTCAAGGAGCATCGAGAGCTTGCGGCAGCCGTCGTTGGGACCGATGCAGTCAAAGCCTGTGTCGGGGCCTATCTTGGCAAACATCGCGGAGTTCGGATTGCGCAGGCAGTTGTAGTGGAGCTGCATTGCCATACCCGTGCGAACATATTCCTTGGCGCAATGAACGAGAAGGGAAGTCTTGAACGCCTCTGCTTCGGCAGAGGGTACGGTTTCGCCCGCAAGTCCGCGCGTGAGAACGGCTTCAAGCTCATCGTCCGAGCCTTCGGCGTAGACCATGAAATCGAGTCCGTGGTCGCTTGCCTTGCATCCGCAGGATGCGAAATAATCAATTCTGTCCGAAAGCGCTTTTTTGAGCGAAGCCATCGAATCGATCTTATATCCGCAGACCTCGGAGAGCTTGCCGATATAGTCAAGCCAGCCCGCCTTGTCGATGTTCAGCGCCTTGTCGGGGCGGAAGGAGGGGGCAACGACGGTGTCGAAGGTTTCATCAGCCGCGATAAGCTTGTGGTATTCAAGGCTGTCGATCGGGTCGTCGGTCGTTCCGATGAAGGCAACGCCGCTCTGCTTGATGATTCCGCGCGCGCTCATATTAGCTTCGGCGAGCTTCTTGTTGCAGAGCTCCCAGACGGCGGGAGCGGTGTCGGCGTTGAGGATACCATCGTAGCCGAAATAACGCTTCAGCTCAAGATGGCACCAATGGTACATGGGGTTGCCGATAGCCTTGGGGAGTGCCTCGGCAAATTTGAAAAATTTTTCGTATGCGGGCGCGTTGCCTGTGATATAATATTCATCCACACCGTTGGAGCGCATAAGGCGCCATTTGTAATGGTCGCCGCCGAGCCAGATCTCGGTGATGTCGGAAAATCGCTTGTCTTCCCAGATCTCCTTTGGGGAGACGTGGCAATGGTAGTCGATTATCGGCGCGTCGGAGGCGTATTTATTGTAGAGCACTTTCGCCGTTTCGGTAGTAAGAAGAAAATCTTCGGTTAAAAATCGAGTCACTTTGCATCCTCCTAAATGTTTTGATTGTTTTTGATATATTCGCGGTATTCCTTCGGGGTCTTGCCCGTTTCTTTTTTAAATACCTTGGTGAAATATTGAACGTCCATGATGCCGCAATGAAGCGCGATCGTCTGAACCTGCAGGTTAGTTGTGGAAAGCAAATGCTTTGCCTGCTTCACCCGCTTTTCGCGGATGTATTCCGAAACCGTTTTGTCGGTCTCCTTTTTGAACACGGTTGCAAGATGCCCCGAGCTTACGTTTTGAGCCTCCGCTAGGGTAGCCAGCGAGAGATTTGCCGAAAGATCGGCGTCGATCATGAGGACCGCCTTTCGCACTATCGGCGAGAGACCCTGCATGGTGTGCTTGCGGACGAGCCTGCAATAGGCGCGGAACATCTCGAGCATCAATTCAAAATGATCGGTATGTGAGGCGAGAGCCTCGATCCTTAGCGCAAAGGAGGATGAGAGGGTGTCGAGGTACATTGGGTGCACTCCTCCCTTTTCCGCCGCCTTTCGCAGAAGGGTGTTCATAATGATCGAGTAATTCTTCGCGTTGCGCAAAGGATCGGAAACGCGCTTTTCAAAATGGTGCGCCGAGAAGGCGGAGAAGAGTTGGGTCTCCTTGTGAATCTGCCCCTGCGTTACCGCCTCCATTATCTCGTTTTCAAAGCTGTATCGCTTTTCCATGAGCTTCATGTTCATCAGTATGGCATCGAAATCGTCCTGTCTCTCGTTTTCGCCGATGATGGGAACGAGCTGCGAATCATAGCTCTCTGCAAGGTCAACAACCGAAAACGCGGGGATGTCCCAAAGATGTTCGCAGAAGGTGCCGAGAAAAAGGAAGATATGATCGTCGGGCGGAATGACAGGTATGCCCGCATAAAACTCATTGACATATTTGAGCGACGAGACGGGGATGCCGTTCTTTTCGGCTATCTCGAGAATGTCCGCCGATGAGAGCGGCGCGGAAAGATAGGGGCCGATCAGCAGAATGGCGGGCTTTTCACCCACGGTCAGCGAAAGGTAGTTATAGCAAAGAGAGAATCGGTTGGTCGTTTTGTAAAGGGTCTGCGGTAGCAGCTCGCCTATGAATTCCGAGAGTGTGGTTTTGCTTGTCTGCGGAATTGTCATTATCGATCGGAATTGCTCGTTGGCAATGACCGTCATGGGCTCATCCGGCTTATGGAGAGAAACCTGAACTCTGCATTTGCCGAAAGCCTCGCGCAGAAACCTCAGTTCGCTTGCGTTGTACATGTTTATGCCTCTTTCATAGATCATTGGGGATCGCGGAGAAGAGTAGATATGAACAAATAATCCAAATATGCAGTATTATTATAACATAAGTTTTAAGCAATTACAACATAAAAAAAGCGATATGATGAAAAAAATACAAAAACAGATGAAAAAAACACTCCCGAAGTTTTGAAAAATACTTTATACTTAAAATAAAGGATTTTGCCGTGACCATTTGTTGTAAAAAACAGACTGACACAGCATTATCCCAAAAAATCAGAAAGAGGATTTTTTAAAAATGAAAAAGCAAAAAACGCCGAAGCTTGATGCTAACGGAAAGCGCAAGTTTGGCATACTCGACAGCGTATCCTATGCTGCCGGCGACCTTGGTTGTAACATGAGCTTCGCGCTCAAAGGCACAATGGCTCTCTTCTGGACTCAGGTTATGGGTCTGGGACTTTGGTACTCCCTCCTTCTCGTTGTAGTTCAGGTTTGGGACGCTATCAATGACCCGCTTATCGGTACTATTGTTGACTCTGACAGACACACCTATAAGAGAAACAAATTCCTGCAGTATATTTGGTTCGGCTCGATCGGTCTTATTGTTGGCGGAGCTTGCTGCTTCCTGCCCTTCCCGAGCGCTCCTGTTTGGGCAAAGATCATCATCTTTATCGCGGGCTATGTAATTTGGGACGCTTTCTACACCGTTGCAAACGTACCTTATGGCTCACTCCTTTCGCTTATCTCCAACGAGCCTGCTGACAGAGCTTCCCTCTCCGCATGGCGTTCCATCGGTTCCATGCTCGGAAACATGCTCCCCATGGTCATCCTTCCCTTTATCATTTATAACGAGGACGAATCCCTCAACGGTCCCCGCGTATTCCTTGCAGCTCTCATCATGGGTGTTCTCGGATTCATCTGCTTCCAGTTCATGATCAAGACCACCGAGGTTCGTGTTGATACCGAGCTTAAGGTCAGCGAGGAACGCGAAAAGTTCAACGTATTCAAGGCAATGGGCAACTTCTGCACCAACCGTCCCGCTGTCGGCGCAACTCTTGCCGCTATGGGTATGTTCATTGGTATGCAGGGTGCTGCTACCGCTGTTTCCGTCGTATTCCAGATCTACTTCAAGAACACCGATATTTCGGGTGTTGTTCAGCTCTTCTCAATGATTCCGATCCTTGTCTTCACACCTCTTGCAAGAAAGATGGTTACCAAGTTCGGTAAGAAGGAGCTTTCGGTTGTCGGCGCTATCTGCTCGATCATCGGCGCTTGCGGACTCTTTATCATCACTCCCGATAACACAGGTCTTGACCTTATTATCTACATTCTCTGCCAGCTCGTATACAGCCTTGGTCTCGGTATCTACTCCACTGTATCCTGGGCAATGATGGGCGACGCGATCGACTACAACGAGTGGAAGACCGGCAAGAGAGAAGAGGGCGTTGTTTACTCGCTCCACTCCTTCTTCCGTAAGCTCGCTCAGGGTGTTGGTCCCGCAGTTGCGCTCGTTATCATGGCAAGCCTCGGTTACGTAAACAATGCTGTTGACCCCGTAACCGGCGAGGCATTCATCGACGTTACTCTCCTTTCCTGGGATGTAGCAGTCAACCTTCGCTACCTTGTAGCCGCTCTCTTCCTTACTTCCGCTATCATGCAGTTTGTAGGTCTCGGCCTTGTTTACAACCTTGACAAGAAGACTCTTGCAAAGATGAACGCAGACCTCGAGGCAAGAAGAAACGCAGAATAATCGCTTTATGAATATTTCGGTGTCCGCTCCGAGGAGCCGGACACCGAAATTATCTTTGAGTTTAATTGTAATTCACATTTATTTTGTATAATATTTTTGTATTAATAAATCAGGAGAACAACAGTGAGAAACATTGTAAATCTTAATTCGGAGTGGCTGTTCGTCAAGAATACGACCGACATATCTCTCCGCGAGGGCGAGAAGGTAAACCTTCCCCATACTTGGAACGCCGCAGACGGTTTTGACGGCGGCAACGACTATTTCAGAGGCTCCTGCCTTTATCTTAAGACTCTTGAGAGATCTTCGCTTCCCGAGGCTGACCTTTATTATCTCGAATTCCGCGGCGCGAATTCCTCTGCTGACGTTTACGTTGGCGGCAAGAAGCTTGCGCATCATGATGGCGGATACTCCACTTGGAGAGTGAACATTACCGAAGAGATCACGGATAAGACAGAAATCGCGGTCATCGTTGATAACTCCGCAAACGACAGAGTTTACCCCCAGATGGCGGACTTCACATTCTACGGCGGTCTTTACCGTAACGTAAACCTCATTTGCGTCAACAAGGCGCATTTCGACCTTGATTACTACGGCGCACCCGGCATCAAGATCACTCCCGCAGTCGAGGGCAAGAACGCAAAGGTTGAGGTTGAAGTCTTTGTTAAGGATCTCGCTCCCTCGCAGAAGATCGTTTATACTCTCTATGACAAGGAAGAAAACGAGCTGCAGAAGATCGAATCGACCGAAACCAAGGTATATTTTGATATCGAAAACGTTCACCTTTGGAACGGACGCAAGGACCCCTACCTTTATTGCTGTGAGGCTGAGATCGTCGAGGGCGAAGAGATCGTCGATAACGTTTGCAACCGATTTGGATGCCGTACCTTCAAGATCGATCCCGAGAACGGCTTTATCCTCAACGGCGAGGAATATCCCCTTGGCGGTGTATCGCGCCATCAGGACAGATGGGGCGTGGGTAACGCGCTTCTTCCCGAGCAGCATGAGGAGGATATCGACCTCATTTGCGAGGTAGGCGCAACCACCATCCGTCTTGCTCACTATCAGCACGACCAGTATTTTTATGATCTCTGCGACGAGCGTGGTCTCGTTATCTGGGCGGAGATCCCCTATATCTCGAAGCATATGCCCGGCGGACGCGAGAACACCATCTCGCAGATGAAGGAGCTCGTTTCGCAGAACTATAACCATCCCTCGATCGTAGTTTGGGGTCTCTCCAACGAGATCGGTATCGGCGGCGCGGACGAGGATCTTCTTGAGAACCACCGCATCCTCAACGATATGTGTCACGAAATGGATAAGACCCGTCTGACCACCATCGCGGCTGTTTCGATGTGCAAGATGGACGATCCCTATCTCCAGATCCCCGACGTTGTTTCCTACAACCACTATTTCGGCTGGTACGGCGGCGACACCACCATGAACGGCCCTTGGTTCGATAAGTTCCACGCAATGCATCCCACCATCCCGATCGGCTGCTCCGAGTACGGATGTGAGGCGCTCAACTGGCACACCTCCGAACCCCGTCAGGGCGACTACACCGAGGAATATCAGTCTTATTACCACGAGGAGCTCATCAAGCAGCTCTTCACCCGCAAATATATGTGGGCGACCCACGTCTGGAACATGTTCGACTTCGGCGCAGATGCGCGTGCAGAGGGCGGCGAGAACGGACAGAACCACAAGGGTCTTGTCACCATGGACAGAAAGTACAAGAAGGACGCCTTCTTTGCTTACAAGGCATGGCTTGTTTCCCCCGATGTCGATCCCTTCGTTCACCTCTGCTCGAAGAGATATATCGACCGCACCGAGGATGTCACCAAGGTTACCGTATATTCGAACCTCCCCGAGGTTGAGCTCTTCGTAAACGGCAAGTCTGTCGGCAAGAAGACTGCGCCCGATCATTTCTTCTACTTTGACGTGAAGAACGAGGGTGAGTCCACCATCGTTGCAAAGGCGGGCGAGTTTACCGATGAGGGCAAGATCCGCAAGGTAAGCGAGAGAAATATGGACTATGTTCTCAAGGAAGTAGGCGCGGTTCTCAACTGGTTCGACGTTGTTGAGGTCGAGGGCAGATTCTCGATCAACGACAAGATCTCGGATATTATGCAGTCGAAGCGCGGTAAGCTCTGGTTCATCCGTCTTGGTCTTAAGCTCAAAAAGAAGATGGACGCCAAGAAGAAGGGGCAGAAGGGCGAAAAGAAGTCGGGCGGCTTTGATGTCGACCTCAAGGGCGGCGCAATGAGCGGAATTATGGATATGCTCGGCGGCTTCAGCGTTCTCCGTCTTTCCTCGATGATGGGCATGATGGATATTTCCTTCACCAAGGAAGAGCTTCTTAAGATGAACAAGCAGCTCAACAGAATTAAGAAACCGAAGCAGAAATAAAGATCAAAGCCTCCCGCGCGCGGGAGGCTTTGATTATTGACAATATATTCTGTTTGTGATATAATTAATTAAACACAATTCTTTCGGAGGTGCGATATGAAGTACCAAAAGTGGTGGATGCCGCTCGGATTGACTCTGATCTCCACAGCGGTTTTTACAGGCTCTTTTTATTTGATCCCGATGCTTTTTTCACTCTATTCAAATAATAATTGGTCAAGCCTTCCCTTTGTGTTCATCGCTTGGGGAATTTGGTTTTTGGTCTTGCTTCCGGCGTTTTCGCTTATATATGCAAGAAAAGCCCTGATGGATGAGAAAAATAAGCTTTTATTTACAGTATATAATTCGGTTTTGATTATCTTGCCATTTCTGTTTCGTATGTGGCAGGGAGGCAGTGCCAAATACCTTTTGCTTGTTTTGGTCCCATTCGTTTGGGCAGAGATCTGGGCGATTGTAGGTGTTTTTGTTAAAAGGAAGATTTGAATCAATAAAACCCACCGTCTGCGACGGTGGGTTTTGAAATTATTTATCATTCCAAATCGGATTTCCGAGTGCGAGGCGGAGATCCTTATTGACGTCAAAGACCTCGGCACGGTAGAAGGCTGCCGCGGGATCGCAGTCGATTGCGACGGTGACGCCCTCTTCGCAGGAGAATTCGACGCTTTCGACTACTCCGGCATCGGAGATTATATCGAGACGGTAGTTATGCTCGGGGTTTTTAACACTCTTATGGAAATCGGATGCCGAAACCGTGAGTTTTTGACCCTCAAAGTTAAGGTGTCCGCCCATGCGTGTGTCGCCGATGCACATTTTGATGCCGACGGGACCGCAAACAAAGTCGCCCTCTCGCAGATGCTGAATGTAGGATACGTTCTTGCGCTCTGCGGAATAGATAGTTGTCAAGGCTTTGTCAGAGCAGCAGGCGTGTCCATCGCCGCCCGCGCAACAGTAAAGGCGCTTGCCGAGGGCAAGAATATCGCAATAAAGCTTATAGTTATTTTCGGTGTGCTTCGATTCAAGCGAGCGGTAGATGACCTCGATGCCCGTGTAGTCGCGGAAATAGTAATCGAGAGGGTTATCCGATATCATAAGCTGCTTGGGGTGGGGATAAACGAAGAATCCGCCGAGAGAGAGCACCTTTTCGATGATCTCGAGGAATCTTTCTTTGGTGAATTTCGGGTAGATGAAGTGGCCCTCTTCGCCGCCCTCAAACTGATATTCGGGGAAGGAGTGAAGAAGCTCCTCTGTCGACTTGGGACCGGGGAAGATCATATTGTAGTGAACCGAATTTTTCTCGCATTCAATGTCGATGATGGCTGTGCCCGGCTCTGTTCCGCCGATGAATGTGCCGTCAACCCATTCGGGAAGATACATGTGGCGCACTTGCTTGTGATCAAGTATTGCGGCAAAATCCATGCCGAATGCCTCCATCGCGCCCTTCCAATGGTCAAGGATGCGCTTGCCGTCGGCTGTTCCGCCGGTTGCGGCGTGATCGTGAAGCTCTCCGTAAAATGCCCTTCTGCCCTCATAAAGCGCGGCAAGGTGGGCGATCTCTTTATCTGTTGCGTAC
>JAZORB010000196.1:0-7913 GCA_045656385.1 Eubacteriales bacterium
TTCGTTTCGCTGGCTTCGGTAATGACCGCGATATTCACCCCTCTTTTTATCGACCTTTGGTATACAATAATGTACGGCGACGGCGCAACTGCGGGATTCAGAATGCCCATTGCGTTCATTATTACCGTAGTTATCGTGTTCCAGCACAGAGCCAACCTCAAACGCATTATGGCACGTGAAGAGCCCCGCATCAGAATGCCTTGGGAAAAGAAAGAAAAATGACAGAAACAAGAAATAACGCCGTCAGCCTCATCATTGAATCCGTGCGGGCAGGAGTGCTTCGCAAGGCTGTCTTCTCAAAGTCCGTATCTGCTGATGAACAGAAAACCGAGCTTTCAACCGTCAAAATCGGTGACAGGCTGATGCTTCGTTCTGTGTCGCTTATGAAAGACGGCAAAGCGATTCAAAAGAATCTTGCAATCGATGACACCGAATTTCTCGGCTCTCTTGCTGCACGGTATGCGCAGATAAATATAATCACAACTCTCGGCGATGCCGAATTCAAATGCTCGAAGTCGGGCAAAGAGCTTCTTTCGGGCGACCGAAAGATCAAAAATGCCATTTCCTCGGGCGTCGGAAAGGATAAGATAGTCAGCGCGGAAGCGAATGACAGAAAGAAGAATCACATCCTTTCGGGCAACGAAAGCTTCTTGATCGAGCTTGGCATCTGCGACAAAAACGGCAGAATTCACGATAAAAAGCAGCACAAATTCAGACAAATCTGCAGATTCCTTGAATATGTTGAAGATATTTATCCCAATCTTCCGCGCGAAGGAAAGCTTCTGATCTATGATCTCTGCTGCGGAAAGAGCTATCTTTCCTTTGCTATTTATCACTATTTCACCGCAATAAAAAAGCGCGAGGTCGAAATGACCGGCGTTGATCTTAAAGCAGATGTAATCGAGTATTGCTCGGGCGTTGCTTCAAGGCTCTGCTATGATGGACTCTCCTTTATCTGCGGAGATATAAACGAGTTTGCGCCGGGAACCGAGCCGCATCTGGTGGTATCGCTTCATGCCTGCGACGTCGCAACCGACATTGTTCTTCGTTATGCGGCTTCGCACCGTGCCGGAGTTATACTCTCAACACCTTGCTGTCAGCGTGAGCTTTCAAGTAAGATAGATTGTCAGGAGCTTGAATTCGTTTCAAAGTATCCGATCCTGCGCCGAAAGATGTGCGATGCTCTAACCGATTCGCTTCGTCTTTCCTTCCTTGCAAGCCGCGGATATACTGTTGAAGCCTGCGAGCTTGTCGATCCCGACGATACGCCGAAGAATATTCTTCTCCGTGCTGTCAGAATCAAGAATTTCAACCCGGAAAGCGTCCGCGCGCAAAAGCTCAGGGAAGAATTTGAAAACACCGCCGCATTCCTTTTAGGTGCCGGCAACACGCTTACTTTTTTAAAATAATTTACATCGAACCCATTTACGCAACCACCTCGGAGGAACCATGAAGATCCATACCGTCAGAAAATATCTGGCACAGTTACCCACAGAGCCGATTCGCAATCTTGCGGCTCATTATAAAATTCTCAGTGATGCAGTATGCAAAAATCTCGCAGTAAGACCGATAAACGGTATTACTCTTGCTGTTTTAGGACAGGATGCCGCATATACGGCTATGTCTGTCAGCGCCGCGCTTAAACACGCAGGCGTCAGCAGCGCAACCATAAATTTCGACGTTTCTCGTTCGCCCGAAACGGCAATCACCGTTAACAGCGAGGCACTTCCCGCCGAGGTAATATCGCGAATAATGACTGTCATTCGCACTGTCGAGCGTTCGCTCGTTTCAAAAAGCGAGGATGGATATGCCCGTCCCTGCGTTTACGAGGTCTTCCTACTCGGCGCGCTTTGCGCATGCTCCGAGATGGGAATCTCGCATATAATCATGCAGATCGATCTTTCCCATATGCCGTCAGCTGTTTCATCAATCATTCCTCAACCGAAGATGATCCATTGTAACGAGATATTCCCCGAAGAGGCTGATATGATCAAGCTTATCGCCCGCCGTGGTGTAGAGGAGATCATAAGCTCGCCCCAGCAGAAGGAAAGCCGTCGCGTGCTTTATAACCTTTGCACCGAGCTTAACTGCAACCATGCTGTTGTCGCTCGCGGCGAGATCGAAACAGATTCCCCCGGGTTCAGAGGAATTCCTTTTACATACCGTAATTTCAGCGCGGTTGCGGGAACACAGCTTCAGTCGATGGTTGCTATCTCATCAAGCACACTCACCACTATCCGTGAGCTTGCAAAGCTGAGGATCAAGATTACGGATGATGACGCTTATGCGGCTATCAACGGCAGAAAGATGGATTGGCGCGGTGAGATGATCTCGATCAAGCCATACACTCTTTGCTGTGCCTTTGAGCACGCCGACATTCAGGCTGTTGATTTTCTTGTCAGCGACCTTCGCGCAATAGTAGCCGAGAGGGGAAGACGTGTCAATATCATCATTGATTCGGATACGGCAAAGCGCACTCCCGTTCTCGAACGCTTTGAGTCGGACGAAGAAATCAGCGGAAAACTCGATAAGATCGTGACAGTCGGCGAATCCGATAACTCGACCGAGAAATATGAAAACGTCGCAGCCTTTTCGGCAGCACTCGATAGATTCCCCTATCTTCGCGATGTTAAGCATACCGAGGACGTCATAATGATAGTTTGCGGCCCCAGATCCTTCCTTGAAAAGTATGCTCCCGAGCTTGAGAATATAGTCAGGGACGATTTTACTTATTAAAATGAAGATAAGACGCGCGGAAACTAAAGACAAAGCGAGACTCGGCGAGCTGCTTTCGCAAGTCCTCGAAGTCCATCATAACGCCCGCCCCGATCTTTTCAAAAGCGGAGCAAAGAAGTATACCGACTCCGAGCTTGATTCCATCCTCTCGGATGTTACCCGCCCGATATTCGTTGCCGAAAGCGACGGCGAGGTTCTCGGATATACCTTTTGCATATTCATCCAACACAAGTGCGACAATATCCTGGTCGACGTTAAGACACTTTATATCGACGACCTTTGCGTGGACGAGAATATCCGCGGCAAGGGTATCGGTAAGGCACTCTATAATTACGTCGTTGAATATGCCAAGGAGTGCGGATGCTACAACGTAACGCTCAACGTGTGGGCGGATAACAAGCCCGCGCTTGCCTTCTATGAATCCATCGGACTGCATAAGCAGAAGATAGGTATGGAGCTTATTTTGAAATAAAAAAAGAGCATTGGAATTCCAATGCTCTTTTTTTCAGAATCTTCCGGGTACGTCAAGATCGATCTTTGAGAGAATACTTTCGGTATGCATTTTCCATTCGGGAGCCCGAAGTATTCCGCGCGGATCGACCGCTTGCGGGCAAATTGCAAGGGATAGCTTGAACATCCGACCGCTGTCGCATTCCTCATCGATCTCGCTCAGTCGGTAAACGTATGATATTTCATCCGTCTTTGAGATCTCGCAAAGATGACAATGCTCCGGTATATCGTTGATGCCGACACCTTCGCTGTCCGGCAATATGACCTTTGCCGAAAAAACGAGGCAGGGAAGCCCGTCCGCAAAAATTATTTTGAAATTGAATCCGCGCAAAGCCGATATGCGGCGGTACATAAGCGCGATTATCGGCAACGAAACCGCTATGAATGCGGAATCCGGTCTGCCTTGTGCTATTCTGATGGGAAGAGCGTTGCCGTCATCCTCGCGGTAAATGTCGGTAAGACACCCGCATCTTTCCGCAATACGGAAGATAATATCCTCAAATCTATCAATGCACTTTACCGAAAGTTCAAGCGAATAGGCTGCACGCAGATAGCCGATAACAACCTCTGCCTTTTCAAAAACAATTACGTCTTCTGCCAAAGGCGAAATCAGGGCAAAGCCCGAAGGCTTTCCGATATATCTGCAAATAAGATCCTTATCCGCTCGGGAAATTTCAAATTCGCCGATCCTTTCGATCAAACTTTCCTTGGTGATCGAATAGGGCGTGATTTCGGATATGGGCGAGCGGTAAGCGAATGGGAGCCTTTCTCCTTCTGCGAATAATAGCAATTTGTTGTCAAATGAGGCGACGGTTTTCTTTCTTTCGGCTGTGGCTAACAAGGCGGTTTCTCCAAATTATCAGTTTTATACATTTTATCATATTATTGCTCCGCAGTCAAGTTTTTTGCCCAAAGAACTTGACTTTTTTCTTTTTGGACATTATAATTTATGTATATCATATTTTGGAGGACAAATGAAATGATCAAACCGAAAATGTTACAAAAGGGCGATACCATAGGTTTCATCGCTCCTTCATACAGAGCTAAGCGTGATCCCATCGAGCGCGCCGCAGAGAACTTGCGCAAGCTCGGATATAAGGTGAAATTCTCGAAATATCTCTTCTCAACGACTAACGAATATGCGGGAAGCATCGAGGAAAGAGCAGAGGATTTCAACACTATGATCGCAGACCCCGAGGTAAAGATGGTCTTCTTTACGGGCGGCGAGGTCGGCAACGAGATTCTGCCTTTTATTGATTACGAGAATATCAAGAAAAATCCCAAGATTCTTTGCAGCTACAGCGACAGTACCACCGTTCTCAACGCCGTAAACCATATGACGGGGCTCGTTACATTCTATGGCTCATCTCCCCGTTTTTTCGAGCAGCCTCCTATTGATTACACGCTTATCAATTTTGAAAAGCGCCTTATGTCCACCGATCTCGAATACGTCAAGAACAGCGAATGGCGCGTCCTTACACCCGGAAAAGCCGAGGGAATCCTTGTCGGCGGTTATCTTATGAACTTCGCCGCTCTGCTCGGTCTTGAATGGTACAAAGAGCTCCCCGACGAGGACATTATACTCTTCATTGAGGATCACGAAAAATTCTCGAACGCATCCGTTGTTTCAAAGTGGTTCACCACGCTTGAGCATCACGGCGTATTCAAGAGAACGAAAGCTCTCATCTTCGGTCATTACTCCCTTGAGCCCTCGCCCGTAATCGACGACATTCTCACCCGCATCGGCAAGAGATACAATATCCCCGTCATCCGCAACGAGGACTTCGGCCACGGCGCAAACGGCGCGATCCTGCCAATTTCTGTTCGCGCGAAGCTTGATACAGATGATATGAGCTTTGAATTTCTTGAGAGCGGAGTTCAATAAAATACAAAATGCAAAATGAACCGATATTTTAGTATAACGGTTCTATACAAAAAAGGACTGAAAACCTTGCGGTATCAGTCCTTTTTGTATTCAAAAAATAAAATTTTATTTACGGTTCAATTTTGCATTACTCCGTCCTGAGTGCCGCAACGGGGTCCTTCTTTGCCGCGCTTCTCGAGGGGATGAGTCCCGAGATGAGCGTCAGTCCCATGCTGATGACAACAAGTATCACGGCAACGGGAATGGGAAGCTGTGCGGTGAGGTTCGGAATGCCGGTGAGGTAAACCAGAATTGCATTGAGCGGGATGCAGAGCAGATAGGTCACGCCTACACCCACGATACCCGAGGCAAAGCCGATGATAACGGTCTCGGCATTGAACATGCTTGAAACGTTCTTCTTCGAAGCACCGATTGCGCGGAGAATACCGATCTCCTTCGTTCTTTCCTGAACCGAGATGAGCGTGATAACGCCGATCATGATGGAAGAAACAATGAGAGATACCGATACAAATCCGATAAGAACGTATGTGATCGCGTCGATGATGGTTGCAATAGAGGACATCATGATTCCGAGGTAATCGGTGTAGCTGATTCTTTCAAGCTCGTCGACGCCCTCGTTGTACTTCGCGATAGCCTCTTCAATGATATCCTTATCCGAGAAGGTAGAAGCGTAAAGGCTGATAGTTGCGGGGTCGTTAAGCTCAACGTAGCCGAGAGCCATAAGATTGAGCTCGTATGACGTGGGAGCAAAGGTTATGGCTTCCTCATAATAGATAGCAGCAAGCTCGTCGCTGTATGTGGGAAGTGCCATGTCAAGCGCACCGGCAAGCTGTTCCTCGGTCATTGCCGCAAGCTGACCTTCGACACCGCGGCGGTATTGATCCTTGACCATCTGCGCAATGCCGTCGGAAAGAAGCTCGTCGATATCATCAACGGTCATCTCGCTTACGTATTCTGTTACCGTATCTGTGTCCATGCCCATCTGCTCGGTGAGAGCTGTGATGAGATAGTTTCGCTTAATGTCTTCGGTCATATTGCCGAGGTAGATCTTGACCTGACCGTCAAGCCATGCCTTGTCGGGAATGCCCATAACGGTTACGTATGTCTCTGCTTTTTTCTTTGTATCAAGCTCGGAGACGTAGTTTTTGAAGATCTCGGCTTTTTCGGCTTCGGTAAGGTTACCGTCGCTGAGGTCAAAGGGAAGACCTGTGAAAATGTCGTTTGTGGTGTCGTCAAGCTGCGCCTTGATAGCCGCAGAGGTCTTGGATTTTTCGATAACGTATTCGGTAAGCTCGCTGGTGTATGCGATAGATCCTGTGAGCATGCCCGAAACAGCATCCTCATTGGGACGGATTATGCCAACGACCTTAATGGGAGTGCCCTTGTCATAAAGGTATTTCAAGCCTGCGTTCGAGTCGCGCATATCGGTGTAAAGCCCCGTGCGCTCATCGAGAGTGTAGCAATCAGCGGGGAAGATGGTGCGGAATTCCATATCCATGATCTCCGCATAGGTCCAGCGGTTGGTGTTGACGGTGAGGGGAGCTTTGTTGATGGCAGCATCGACTATAAGATCAATCTCCTCCTCCGAGATAAGACCGAGAGCGTAAAGAGCCATATCTGCTATCTCATTATTCGAGTCGAGAACGAGAACGACTTCGTTGTATGCCTCGGGCCATCTGCCGTCGACAATGTCGTATTGCTTTTTGACAATAGCATTGATCATCTCTCCGTCACCGGGAAGCATCTCTTGCCAAAGGCCGCCATATCCCATCGAGCTCGACATCATAGACGCCATTGGATTGCTCTGCGAAGAGCCCATTCCGGAAAGTTGATCTTTGTTTGAAAGAAGCTTTCCGATAAATTTGCCCATTATTTCCTGAAGCTGTGCTTTTGTGTCGGAATGGATAATGGTGCCGTCTACGTTCTTGGTGTAAAGAAGGAGGTTTATGTTGTATCCGTAATCAATACCGCTGAGCGCCTTATTCAGACCGAGCTCGGATTCGGCGTCGGCATATTCGCGCTCAATAAACTCCTTGAATGACTTGAGATCGTTTTCCTGCGATTCAATGCTGTTCATAACATTGACGAAATCGTACATGACCGTCTTGCTGTAAACCGCGTCGAGATCATGATCCTCCTTCGATTCTGCCATATCCATCATGGTCAGCATAATGCTGCCAAGATCTATATGAGTTGATTCGAGAAGAATGGGCGAAGAGGAGAGGGTGTCCTCCTGAACCGTGTTGATATAAGATGTCAGACCGTTTGAAACCGCATATATCAGCGCAATTCCGATGATACCGATGCTTCCCGCAAAGGAGGTAAGCAGGGTTCTGCCCTTTTTGGTGAAAAGGTTGCGAAGCGAAAGCCCGAAGGATGTTGTGAGTGACATCGAGGACTTGCCCATGTTCTTATGCTTGGGAGCCTCCAAGGTGCTTTCGTCGATCTCAAAGGGATTGGTGTCGCCGATGATCTTTCCGTCACGAAGCTTTACGATTCTGTTTGCGTATTCCTCCGCAAGCTCGGGGTTGTGCGTGACCATAACGACAAGTCTGTCTTTTGCGACATCCTTGAGAAGCTCCATAACCTGAACGCTGGTTTCGCTGTCAAGCGCACCGGTAGGCTCGTCTGCAAGAAGAATATCGGGGTCGTTGATAAGAGCACGCGCTATTGCAACTCTCTGCATCTGTCCGCCCGACATCTGGTTCGGCTTCTTGTGAAGCTGATTTCCGAGTCCAACCGTTTCAAGAGCCTTTCTCGCTCTTTCGCGTCTTTCCTTGCG
>JAZORB010000197.1:0-3675 GCA_045656385.1 Eubacteriales bacterium
CGTGCTCGACTCAGTCGAAGCGCCGATAGGAAGATAAATAATAAGATTTTCGCCTCGGCGAAAATCCACCTTTCATTCTGCGAAGCAGATTATCATTCGGCGTAGCCGAATATCATTCACGCGAAGCGTGATTATCATTTCGCCGAAGGCGAACTATCATTCGCGCCCCGCGCGACAAATCCCCCAAGGAGGTGTCAAACGTGCTCTTCATATCCGTCGCCGTCGCCATCGTCGGCGTTGTGCTCTTGCAGTATTTCGTTTACAAGAAAAAGGGCTTTTTAAATATCGAATACAGCGCGACGCTCTCCTCGGGCGAGGTCTTTGAGGGCGATGACGTCTATCTCTATGAGGAGATACGCAACGTCGGCGCGCTCCCCATGCCCTATATCAAGATCGACACCGATCTTCCCGACGGCATGGTCTTCACCCTGCTTGAATCCACGATCCACGACAAGGGCGGTGTCTTCTCGAAGACTTCAAAAGACAGGGAAGACGGTCTTCGCAAGATCAAGCATACCGGATCGATCCAGTCGCTCTTCGTCCTCCGCCCATACGCCTGTATACGCCGCCGCTGGCGTCTGACTTGCAAAAAGCGCGGCGACTATACCCTTACGGGCGTCCTTGCAACGGCAAGCGACATTCTCGGCATAGGCGTTCACTCAAAATTCATCGAGCTTTCGAACAAAGAACGCAACCGCCTCATCGTACTTCCTCGCCCCGAGGATCTGGCGGGCAATTATACCTCGTCGCGCTACCTTTGCGGCGACATAATCTCGAACACCTGCCCCGTCACCGATCCCCTCCGCCTTTGCGGAGCGCGCGACTATCTGCCGCAGGACCCCATGCGCCTCATCAACTGGAAATCGACCGCCGCACACGGCAAGCTGATGGTAAACGTCGAGGAGCGCACGGTGCGCCACCGCTTCTCCCTCCTCCTCAATATGTCCTCGCGACAGATCGAGAAGAACGACATCCCATCCGACCCCGCCGCAATCGAGCGGTGCATTACGCTTTGCACCTCTATCCTCGACCGCATCGCCGCCGAGGACGTTCCCGTGCGCTTCTTCTCGAACTATCCGCCCGAGGATATGGCTGAATTCGGCGGTGAAGCAGTTTCGGATGACGAAATCGGACAGAAAGTGGGCAAATGCGGCCCCTTCCGCGGCGCGCGCGACATGATCTACGCCCTGCGTATGCTCGCGATGCTCAAGATGAAGATCTCCACACCGATCGACCGCGTTTTCGACCACATTGCAACACATCCCGAGCTTTACCGCGAAAATGAAAATATGATAATCGTCACATCCTATATCGATTGCAGAATGATGAATCTGCGCGAGGCTCTCGCCGCAGAGGGTGTCCGCGTGATCTTCTACGTTGCCACAACGCGCAACGAGGTCGGCGCACTCAGCGAGGCAGAGGACGTCTATTTCCGAGTCGGAGGTGCATAATGAGAACTAAAGTCAATAATTCTCTTCCCACCACCCCGAACTTTACCGTGCTCTCCTTCTTCGGCATCTACTTTATCGTTTGCGCCGCCATCATTCCATTCTTTTCGGCAAATATTCTGACCGCCATCGCGGCATTTGCGGTGCTTCTCATTCTGATGGCTTTCGGATATTTCATGCAAGCCGGCTTTTGCGCGGCAACCGGCTTCAAGCGTGAGCTCGAAACGCGCGCCTACGAGCCCGAATATAAGTATTTCAAGAAGAACCGGGCATATCCAATATGGGCTGTTATCTTCTTCCTTTCGATCTTGGTCAGCAAGCTCACCGACCTTTATCTGCTTGAGCAATCGAAAAAGCCCACCGTCGTTTATGACCCCGATTCCCTGCTACCCTTTATCGTCGCAACAGCTTTCTTTATCACAGTAGCGCTCGGAGCCTTCGTGTGGTTCTATCCCTACAACCGAATCATGACGGGCGCGGGACTTTATACGGGGCTCATCGTTCTCAGCATTATTTTCGCGCTTTATTCAACGATCCGCGCACCCGGCATGAGTAACGTTGGACTTTGTCTGATAGGCTACGCCCTCTGCGCGATGTTCGCCGCCAACCAATACGCGCTCGGAAGGACCTACCGCGGTACCGTGGTTTCCTTTATGACACCGAAAACGAGAAGATACAACATGATCCTCTCGCTGGGTCTCGTCGCGGTATTCCTGCTTATCCTCTTTGCCGCATATCTCGTTGTCAACGGCGTTCGCGTTTGCGTTCTCTTCGTTATTGCGGCACTTTTGCGCGCGTCGACCAACACGGGTGACAACGACCCCGAGGAAAACGTCTCCGGCAGTATTTCAAATATCCTTTGGGGACGCGAGGATGCCGTTCACTCGGCAAACTACTGGCTGTTTTGGATCTTTGTGGTGTTCTTCTTTATCGGAACCGCGATCTTTCTGCTCCGCCGACGCGCCGAATTCAGGCGTTTTCTGGCATGGCTAAAGGCAACTATCGTTGCGCTCTTTGAATTCATCTGGCTTCCTGTCCGCGATTCCTTTGACCACGGTGAGGAATACTTCAGCAACTATCTGGACGAGGAGATAAAGCTTCAAAAGAAGGACATCAGCGCAAAGAGGCGTGCCGAAAACTCAACTCGTATGACATGGCTGATCTTCAACGCCGAGCTTCGCTCGAAGAAGAACGAGGAAGATAAATACCGCTATGCCTACTCCACTTTTGTCGACCAGCTCCGCAAGATGCCGACCTTCGTCAAGAAATCCGACACTCCGCGAAAGATCCGCGACCGCCTTTCCGCAAGCGGACGTGTCGCATCGAAGCACGAGATCGAGATCATCACCGAAGCCTTCGAGCAGATCGAATACGCCGACCGCCCCGCAACTCCCGAAACCGAAAAAGCGCTCGAGGCGCTTTGTGATAAGATACGGGAAAACTTATAAAATGAACTTTATTGAAAAAATCAAACAGCGCATCACCGATACCATTGAGGATATCAGGCAAAATCCGCGCCGCGCCATCGTCACCGCTTTTTTCTTCTTTCTTGTATTGCTCATCTTTTGGTGGCTCTCGGGTATATACGTTGCAATCATAACAATTATTTTCTTTTCAACCTATTCTACCGCTATGGATATAGGTAAAAAGGCTAAGAGGAAATATAACGAGCTTGCCCCCACAGGAACGCTCACGGACAAGCAAACAATGCTACTATCCCTGCAAAACGGTATGCTCATCTATTGGTATTGGGGACTTGTCAGCCTGATTCCGATCACCACCTACGAGTCGTGGTTCATCATTGGTCTGCCAATAACCATCCTCAGCTCGATTCCGCTCAAAGAGCTTGCCCGGCAAAACAAACGCGGGTGGATATATTGGCTGTTGCAGCTTGCGATCTATGTAGCTTTGTTTCTATTCGGACAAACGATATCATTTTTGTTGACTTAACAAATTTTGAAGATTTTCGCCTCGGCGAAAATCTTCCGCGCTTCTTCACTTTTACTTACTACCTAAAAAATGGCTGAACCACCTAGGTGATTCAGCCATTTTTCATTTGCTTACCTGCGCAAGTGCCGTCAGCATGCCGCCGACGTTTTCCATGGTCTTGCTGGCGCGCTTGACCATGCGCTTTGTTTTCATCGGGCGCGAATTATATGCCGAATAGGCTATGCCCGCGGCGCAAAACGCCGCTCCGGCACCTGCCGCGGTTATAAATGTTTTTGCA
>JAZORB010000198.1:0-9716 GCA_045656385.1 Eubacteriales bacterium
ACCCCCCGCCCAGGGGCGAGTTTTTTTTAATAAAAACAAGCGGCAAGTTTTGATCGAACTTTTCCAAAAGTTCACGGAGTATGAGGCGGAGCCTCATTTCAATGCGAGAGCTTCAGCTCTCGCCATCTTGCTTCAAAAATACGAAGTTTACTTCGGATTTTTGGACAGAGTCAATACTTCCCGAATGTAGGGAAGTATTGCGCTCTGTCACCCTGCGCCCGAAGGGCGCGGAAAAAGATCTTTATAGTAGAATAGTAACTAAAAATGTAAGTAACAATGAAAAAGCAATTCTAGCTACTCTTAAAGTATATAGCTTATTTTGAGGAAGATTCTTAAAATAAAAGAAAATGGGTAAACTGATTAAACAACTAACAAATGAAACTATTGATATTGCTATACTATTTGAAATTGTAATAATACCATAAATAAGTAATACCAAGCAATTAATAATGCCAAGTATCATTGCTTTATGAGCATAATGTGACCAAACAACATCACCTATTGCTGATTCTTCTCCTTGCATCTTATAGGTTTCTTGTTTGATCTTCTTATATCTTATTTTTGAGGATTCAAGTATGGCTATTGCTGTAGGATCAATGCTACCTGTATCAGAGATAATATTATTAGTGAGTAATTGATAATATATTTGTGTCATTCGCCAAGATATATTGATACTCTTTTTTTCTAGTGCGGTAAGTTGATTGAAATCTATTTCAAATATCCCTTGTGTTTGATAATGCTTTTTGACTCTGTCCAATTCGGCAATAAACGGATGAAAATGTTTTTTAAACTTTCGAAGAAATATACAGTATTTATTAGCAACCTTCTCTATTTTTTTCATACCGAGAGTTATAATCTTTAAATCATTTGATGCTTTTATTGCATCTGCATGTATTTGTTTGGCGTTTTCAAGCTTTTCTTTGCCTTTAATACCTGTTAATAACGCTGAAACGGCTAATATTGGTGCTGTAACTATTCCAGCTAATACAAGTTTCCCTCCTTCAATGCCATATCCGCCAGACTTTAATGAACCACCACCAAACCAAGAAAGCGTTGCGTTTTTTTGTGCTGCTCCTTTTAGAGTAGATATGGCAGTACCCGTAGATGCTTTTCCAAACATCATAGCACCACTATATGAAGCTACACCAACCAAAGCTCCTGTTCCTAATGAAGCTGCTCCTATACTTGTAATTTCTATTGCATTAGTTGAGGCGCTTTGCATATTTAGAATCATTTGTTTGCAATCAATATCTTGACCAACAAATCTAGTATTTGTACCAAAAGAAATATCCATATCTATTGATTTGAAAAATTGATACGCTTCCAAATATGAATCTATTTCGTTTGCCCAAATTTTAATTTTTAATTTCCCAAGTTTCTCAAGGGTGTGGACAGTCCGCTTTTTTTGAATTTCCAGTTTTCTTTTAGCAGTATTAAATTTAGTTTGAGCATCATCTAATAAACTTTGAATTTCTTCTTTATGTGTAATTGACTCAAAAATTCCCATAGATATTGACCTCTTTAAAATTAATATTAACAATACGAAAGATATACTTTTGGTGTTTTTATTATAGCATAAATATTGACATTTGTAAATACTATTTTATATGTTTTTGGTAAGAAAACTACAGCCCTTAGAATCGCACAGATTAGGCGCGATTCTAAGGGCTCACGATAGGGGGCGCTCCTTCACCCTGCGCCCGAAGGGCGCAATTATATATTGCATTTTAGGCAAAAGTATGCTATAATAAGTGCAACACATTATAGGAGCAAAAACAATGATCAAAAACGTACTTCTCGACATCGGAAACGTGCTTGTTTCCTTTTATCCCGATATTTATATCTCGCAGTTTATCACCAAGAAGGGCGAGATCGACTATTATAATCATATCTGTTTTAAGAGCGCGGAGTGGAAGTGCGGCGATCTCGGTACAAAGACTCGCGGCGAGATCATTGATGCTATCTGCGAAAAGTACCCGAACGACGCCGAAAACGTTCGCATGATAATGGAAAACTGCGACGATATGCTCCGCATTTCAAAGAAAAATACCGAGGTTGTAAAGCGACTGAAGGCGGCGGGCGTCGGTGTTTATTACCTTTCGAATACCAATGACCACGCATTTGAGTTTATGACGTCCACTTATGAGGTCTTTTCCTATATGGACGGCGGAATTGCATCGTATCTTGACGGAGTTATCAAACCGAGCGCGGATATTTTCGAGCTTTTCCTCTCGCGTTACAGCAAAATTGCGGAGGAATGCGTGTTTGTTGACGATATGCCGACAAACGTAGACGGCGCGAAGGCTGTGGGGCTCCACGGTATCGTCCTCAAAAACATCGAGGATCTGGAAGAGGAGCTTTGTAAGTATCCGGAACTCGCGGAGATACTTAAAAAATAGAATAACAAAAGCGAACCCCGCCGACGGCGGGGTTCGCTTTTGTTCAAACCGCCTGCGGGGCGCAGTCGGTTTGAAGCGCAGGGGAGAGTTCCGCCCTCTGCGGAGGGCGTCAAGGGCTACGCGCCCTTGACGGCGCCACCTTTTGAAAAAGGTGGACGAAAACTTTCGGTTTGTTTTGTTGGGTGGTTAGTTTTTGATCTGCTGAAGCACGAGGCTTTCGCCGGCGTACTGCTTACGGAGGGCGGGTTTTTCGATCTTACCGGTGGGGTTACGCGGTACTTTTGCAAACACGACCTTGCGCGGACGCTTATAGCGGGGCAGTTCGAGGCAGAAGTTTGCGACTTCTTCGTCGGTCATTTCCTCGCCGTCCTTAAGCTCGATGACGGCAAGTGTGATCTCGCCGAGTCGCTTTTCGGGGATGCCGATGACGGCAACGTCCTTGATCTTTGCGTTCGAGCGCAGGAAGTCCTCAATCTGAACGGGGTAGATGTTCTCGCCGCCCGAGATGATAACGTCCTTCTTGCGGTCAACAAGCCAGATGAAGCCGTCCTCGTCCTCGCGCGCCATGTCGCCAGTATAGAGCCAGCCGTCCTCGCCGAGGATCTCATCGGTCGCTTTCGGGTCCTTGTAGTAGCACTTCATAACGCCGGGACCCTTGACCGCAAGTTCGCCGACCTCGCCCGCAAGCACGGTGCGGCGGCGTTCGTCAACGATTCTGGTCTCCCAGCCGTAGCCCGCCTTACCGATTGCGCCGACCTTGTGGATGTTTTCAACGCCAAGGTGTACGCATCCGGGTCCGATCGACTCGGAAAGTCCGTAGTTTGTGTCGTATTTATGGTGCGGGAATTTTTCCTTCCAACGCTTGATGAGGCTTGGGGGTACCGGCTGTGCGCCGATGTGCATCAGTCGCCACTGTTCAAGCTGATATTCGTCGAGATTGATCTCGCCGCGGTCGATCGAGTCGAGGATATCCTGCGCCCACGGAACGAGAAGCCAAACGATCGTGCAATGCTCGTCCGATGCCGCTTTGATGATCTGCTTCGGCGCCGCGCCTTTGAGAAGGACAGCCTTTGAACCCGCAAGGAATGAGCCGAACCAGTGCATTTTCGCGCCCGTGTGATAGAGGGGCGGTATGCAAAGGAAGCAGTCCTCGCGCGTCTGCGAGTGGTGCGCCTGCTCAACTTCGCAAGCGTGCATCAGCGCCTTGTGGTCGTGCAGAATTGCCTTGGGGAATCCCGTTGTGCCGCTCGAGAAGTAGATGGCGGCGTAATCGCGGTCGCAAAGCGGAACTGCGGGCGGCTTGGTCGAGCAGAAGGTTACGAGTCTGTCGTAGCTCTCGGCAAAAGAGGGACAGTCGCGTCCGACATAGTTCCACATCTTGATCTGGGGCAGAGAGGAGCAGATCTCCTCGACACGTCCCGTGAACTCGGGCCCGAAAACGAGAAATTCGGAATCGGATTTTTCAAGACAGTATTTGATCTCGTCGGCTGTGTAGCGGAAGTTGAGAGGAACCGCAACGCCGCCCGCCTTGAGGATGCCGAAGTAAACGGGGAGCCATTCAAGGCAGTTCATAAGAAGTATGGCAACCTTCTGACCCTTGGTGATTCCGCGGGTCATAAGGAGGTTTGCAAAACGGTTTGCGCGCTGATCGAAGTCGCTCCACGTCATCTCGCGGCGATAGCTTTCACCGCCGGTGGACTGCATCAGCGAATATTCCTTCCACGTGAGCTTTTCTGTCGGCTCGAGAGCCGCGTTGATCTCAACGAGAGCTGTGTCGTTCGGGTAAAAAGCCGCGTTGCGGACTAAAATTTCTGTAATAGGCATAACATTTTCTCCTTTTTCTTGGATGCAAAAGAAAAACGCCCCCGCATCCTTTGGGATACAGAGACGACTTGGTATAAGCCGTGTTACCACTCTGTTTCACCCGCCCCTTGCGGAGACGAGCCTTACGCACATCTATCAATGTGTCGCCCGATGACGGGGGCAAACCGTTGCACCTTTAGAAAAATCGTTCTGTGCACAGCTCCCGAAAGGTAATTCGGAATCCACCAACCACTGTCTTGCACCAACCGACAGCTCTCTGCAGGAAGAACCGTGAATTCTTACTGAACTTTCAATCATAGCTTTATGCGGATATTTTACTACAAAATCGCGCATTTGTCAAGTGTTTTTTTGAATATTAGTTCAAAAAATATAAAAAAGCGGAAAGTTTTCGTCCACCTTTTTCAAAAGGTGGCGGAGTTTGAGGCAGAGCCTCATTTCAATGCGAGACCTTCAGGTCTCGCCCCCGTGCTTCAAAAATACGAAGTTTACTTCGGATTTTTGGACAGAGTCAATACTTCCCGAGTGTAGGGAAGTATTGCGCTCTATCACACTGCGCGCCTTCGGCGCGCACGATATACCTTCGGTACGATATGTTGTTGCACGATATGTTTCGCTTCACAGAACGTGTTATTTGACAAGACTTTCGTACGAAAGACCGTATTTTTCGGCAATTTCAGCAGCATAACTTTTGCCCTCGGGCTTTCCGCGGGTGATGCGGTATGTGCGGTGCTTACCGTCCGAGATGCCTGCGGAGAGGTAGTCAAATCCGGCACACTCCCCATCAGACTTGGCTTCGTCTATGCGGTGGCTCAAATGATGAAAGTGAGTTCCGAAGACCGCGTATGCACCATAGCTCTCGACCGCGCGAAGGATCTCAAAGGCAAGCTGACAGCCCTCCTCCGAGTCGGTCGAGGAAAATGTCTCGTCAAAGAGACAGAGACTGTGCTTGTTGATAGTAGCGAAGATCGCTTTGATTCGGGCGCATTCTTCCTCCAACCGCCCCATATTTTCCTTGGTTGAATATTTGGGGAAATGAACGTAGATATGTTCGATGGGGCTGATGTCGATATCTCGCGCGGGAATGAGCATTCCGAGCTGTGCGAGTATTTGCGCCATGCCAACTGAGACGAGAAATACCGTTTTTTCGCCGTTATTAGGTCCCGTAAGGACGTATATGTGACCATTTTCGTCAAATTCAATATCGTTTGCGACGATATTTTTGATCTCGCCGATCTCGCCCATGCGGATAGCAAGAGCGGGATTGTAGAGCTGCTTCGCGCGGAAAACATGTTCTTCCTTGGCGTGATATTTTGGAATGCACATCGGCACACCCGATTCGACCAGCTTTTTGTGAATCTTGGTAACGACAAGGATGAATTGGAGGTCGGGGAGCAGATCGAGCAGAAATGCGAGCTTATCTGCAATATATTTCGTGAAATCACGCGGCCAATTTTTGACGGCGCGCGTGAAGACCTTATCGACTGAGCGAAGAAGCGAATCCTGAAGAAGTTTGAATTCGTCGGAGCGGAGAGTTTTGTCAACGGCAATGATTGGTTCAACTGCTTGCAAGCCGTTTGGGGCAAAATCCATGCGCAAAATCTTGTCCATTAGCTTGCCGGATTCGATGTACTCATCGTTAACGGAAAGGATTCCGAGCTCAACGGGCGATAGCTTGGCGTCAAAATTGAAACCGACCGAAATACTTTTGATTCGAGTGATCTTTTCGATCAGCTTTTTTGTTCCTTCCTTGAGATCGTGATACTCGCGGCTGTTTGCAATACCGTGTATTCGCTCAAAAAGATTTCGAAATTCTTCGGAAGCAAATGATTCTTTTTCGGAAAGCCCAACATAGTATTCCTCTGCCTCATCGATGATCTCAAAATAGAGCTGAAGCTGCTTTGCGCTGAAGATCGAGCGTTCCTTGTTTCCCGTTTCCACGTCGCTTCGCAGGATGTCCGAAATGCCCGAGATCTTTCGGCTGATGCTGCCGAGCAGCTCGTAAAGCCCATCGACGTGAAGCGCGTCGCCAAAAACGATGCTCCGCCTTTTCAGCACTTCAATGTCGTCGCTGAAATAATCGGAAATATTTATTTTTGAATCATAAAGAAGATCGTCCGCGCCGAGGCTTTTCAAAACTTCAGCGTCGCAGATCGGTAAATATTTTCTCTCAAAGAACGTATACATCATAAATACCTCGCTTTAATATAAACTGCCGCGACAAGCGCCAAGAAATGGATGAGAATGGGCCAAAAAACCGAGTAGTAGTGTTTCCAGATACGGCAATATTGGCGGAAGAGGAAGAAGATCAATAACCATACCATCCCCGCGATCTGCATAAAGATCTCAATCCGCGCGAATATAGAAAGCGTTTGGAGGATGAGGATCATCGTTCCCCAGCCAAAAAGCATTCCCCGCGGGATAGTCAGATGCTCGATACTGTCATTTCTTACGATTGAGAGCCATTTGTCAGAATATTCTTGCAGAATATTGTCTCTTTTTTCATAAAGAGAATCGACGAGAAGATGAAGATTCAGATAAATTTTCATTTTTTCGACCTCAATTATAGTTAGCGAATATCTGTATAACCGTGATTTGATTTCTATAATCTATAATATAAACGCAAAAAATTGAAATATTTTTCACATAATTGTTTGTTAACAAAATTTTTAAACAATTAATTGCTTGCGTGCACTTGTTTAGGGAAAAGGGGGAGCTGTATTCACATTATTGCGAAACAGCCCCACATATTTCTCATCACTTTTTCTCTTTTTCCTTTTCGAGCTTGGCAATATACGCCTCGCGCTTCATCATACCGAGTGCATTTCTGAACACGAAGATGTCCTCGCCGTCAGCGCACCAGGTGTATTCGACGGATGCGCGGAAGCTTTCGTCGAGGTCAATGGGAGCGTAGCGGCGGAAAAGTCCGTCTGCGGAGGGGAAATATTCGTCCTTCGCACCCTCGCCGAGGTATTCGGTGAGCTCCCAAGTAGAGGAGAGCGTCTTCTTCTTGTAAAGTCCGACGAATTTGACGATACCGATACCCGGTGCGAACCAATAATCCTTCTGTCCGCCGCGGTAGCCGTGTCCGCCCTTGAGTCCCTTGAGGTAGAAGGAGACGTGACGGCAGTTCTTGAACGTGCCGAGACCGATCGTGCAGTCTTCTTCGGTGACAGATAGGGTAAGGTGGGTGTTTTTCCAACCGTTATACTTTACGTCGCGTTCCTCGGAGAAGCCGTCAACCCACTCGTCGTTCCAAAGCGCACCGGTCGCGTCCTCGAGGATGTCGTAGAGGAAGTTGTAAAGTACGGGAAAACCGTCCCAGCCGAGGCTTCCGCCGTGCTTCCACTCGAAAGAAGTATCACGGTTTGAAACGTTTGAAAAATTGCATCTGTCCTGCTTTTTGATGCATTTTTCGTATTCAAAGAAGTTCCAGACACCGATTTCCAATGTGTTGGGATCTTCGAAATCACTGTCAAAAATACGTTTCATTACTTCAAGCGAGATTTCAGCTTGAAGTCTTTCACGTTTGGTGGCAGAAAGCTCGATTGCTCGCTCGATGAGCTTGATGGCAGATTTATTGAGCTTTTCATCGCCGTTGTCTTCTTCATAATGATAATTTGCTTGCGCGTTCATAAGATTTCCGTGCCAAGTATCATTGTAATCTACCTTTTGAACAGTAAAGTTCGAAGATAAGATTGCAGAATTTCCATCGAAGGAGGTGACGGTATACTGTGATTCTGTTTGGGGTGTCAGATCAAGATCTCCTGAATATGCATAGCGCCAATAGTTTCCGATAGCATAAGGAACGATTCCTTCGCCTCCCTCGATATGATAATCGGATAGATACCATTCGATTATATTGCTGTGGTTATGAATCTTTTGTGAAACGATTCCGATTCCATCGCAGTAGGCGGTAACAACTCGGTTTACATTCCAAAGGTCGCAGTCGATAGTATAAACCGTACAGTTTTCGAAAATGCCTGCGGGGGTGTTGACCACAGTTCCGACAGCGGTGCAGGTGAGTTTAGTTTTACCCGTGGACGAAGTGATACTGTCGCCCTCTTTAAGGTCGGGATCGAAGAGAAGATTGTCACAGCGCGATGCGTAATAAAATATCGCTTCGTCAATATCGTGGAATCCGAGGCTGAAGCCGGGTTGCGCCCAGAAATACAGTTTGCTGCCGATATATTTGTGTTCCTCTGCAGTCATGCTCGAAGTCAAAGATGGGGATTTTACATAGTCCACGTATGCTTTAATTGCGGAAAGTGCATTCGCATAGTAGATTTCAGCGGGAGTGAGGGTCTCAAGAACCTTTTTCATACACTCGATTGCCTCGGGGATTCGTTTTTTGTTGTCGTCCGAGATATGATATCCTAGCCAAAACCAAGCATATCCGAGTGCTTTTCTGAATCCGTTTTCTTCAAGCCACGGAATCTGAGTGTTTCTGATGAAATCGATTCTTTCTTCTCTTTTCTTTTTGTCGTATTCGTTGGATATTACTGACTGCATAACATCCTCGTTATGCCCTTTGATGGCGTTTTCCTTGATCTCGGCAAGGATTTCGTCGTTCTTCTTGCCGGGGATCCACCAATAGCCGCGCAGAAGGACGTCTGCGAGCGCGTGGCTTTTTTCCTTGGAGTCAGCGAGGGCGGTGACATTTTTGAGAACGATTTCGTAATCCTTCTCAAAGCCCTCCTTGTTGCCCTTAAGGCTCCAGAGCTTGAGCTCTTCGACCTGACGCATAACGCGGGCAACGATATCTTCGTGTTCGGTGTAATCCTTTTCCATAATTCCGTATTCCTTTCTCAGTTGACGTCTTCCCTCGCAGAGGCGCCACTTGACTGTTCCCGCCGGCAGGGAAAGCCTCGAGGCGATCTCGGCGATCGAGAGTCCTTCGAAGTAATGCAGATTGATCGTCTCGCGGATTTTCTCGCTGAGGGCATCAAGCGCTTCATGGAGCCGCGAATCACGCTCTGCCTCGCCGATGGAGGCAGATGAAAGGAGCTCATAAAGCCCGCTTTCGTCGCTGCCGGTCAGGTCGACCTCCTCGAGGAGAGTCAGGCTGATGTCTGCGGCGGCGTTTTTGTACTTGCGGACGAGATTGCGAGCGTGATTTTTGGCGATGGAACACACCCACGAGCCGAATTTGTCGCGGTCGGAGAGGCTGTCGAGATTAAGCCACGCCGAGACGAAGGCATCCTGCGCCGCATCCTCTGCGGAGAAGGTGTTGCCCGTGGTTTTATAGGCGGTGCCCTTGACGCTCTTTTCATGGCGGATGACCAGCTCCTCGAAGGCGCGCTCATCCCCGAGAAGAGTCATATCGACCAGAATCGAATCCTTGTGTTCCTTGTAGTTTTTCATTTGCATTACCTCGATTTATGTCTTACACCAATAAGACACGAGAATTGGGGGAAAGGTTGGCTAATCTAAAAAAATTTTTAGCGAAAAGTTTTCGTCCACCTTTTTCAGAAGATTTCGTGCTCCGCTGACTGC
>JAZORB010000199.1:0-17592 GCA_045656385.1 Eubacteriales bacterium
GTTCCACTCAACTCCTTGGCTCACAGAACGACATGGCTACGATCCGACTTGTTCACGACTATCATATGACTCTCGCTCTTGCAATGGGTGCAGACTTTATGATGCTCGGTAGATATTTCGCAAGATTTGATGAAAGCCCCACAAACAAGCTCTTCATCAACGGTCAGTACGTTAAGGAGTATTGGGGCGAAGGTTCCAACCGTGCGCGTAACTGGCAGAGATATGACCTCGGCGGCGCAACCGGTCTCGGCTTCGAAGAAGGCGTTGACTCCTACGTTGTTTATGCAGGTTCTCTCCGCGATAACGTAGCAAAGAGCCTTTATAAGGTTAAGTCCACAATGTGCAACTGCGGTGTTATCACCATTCCTGATCTTCAGAAGAATGCTCGCATTACTCTCGTTTCTTCGACAAGTATTGTCGAGGGCGGTTCTCACGACGTTATTCTGAAAACAGCAAACGCTAAATTATGAGCACTGGTAGCGGTATCCATGCAGGGCATCGCCAGCGTATGAAGGAAAGATTCCTTGCCGGCGGTCTTGAAGGATTCAGCGACCATGAGGTGCTTGAGTTAATATTGTTTTATGCTATTCCGAGGCGTGATGTCAACGAGCTTTCACATAAGCTCGTTGAGCGCTTCGGGTCATTGAGAGCAGTGTTTGATGCGGATTACGAAGACCTTTGTGCGATTGACGGAATAGGCGAGAATGCCGCTATCCTTATTAAGCTCATGGCTGAATCCTTCCGAAAATATGCGCTTTCCGATTCCAGAGACGTTATGCTTTACGATACTCTTCAAAAGGTTGGCGAGTATGCTGTCAAACTTTATATTGGTGTGTCCGTAGAAAAACTCTATGTCTTGCTGTTTGACAATAAAATGATGCTTCTTGATACGGTTATGCTCGGTGAGGGGGCTGTGAATTCGGTTCACGTTTCTGTGAGAACCATTGCCGAAAAGGCACTTAAAAAGGATGCATCTTCCATTATTCTCCTCCATAATCATCCGAACGGTACTCCGTATCCATCCGATGAAGACAAAAGATTTTCAACCTATCTAAGAGATCTTCTTGCCAATTTTGATATAACCCTTATTGATCACATAATCGTAAGCGGCAGATATTACCGCCCCGTGTTCGAGGGTGAAATCAGGGAGAATCGCTTCGCTGCGTCTAGGAGCTTTTCATACGGAGAGAAGAGCCTCTCAACCGGTATCAGAGTTTGCGAAACGAAGGCAGCGTCCGATATTCCGTATAAGGGTTACATGGAATGATACTTTTGTTTTGCGATAACGTTTCAAAGAGAAGAAGCGTGCACAACTATTTCCGCGACAGAGGGGTAGTGCTTGAAGCTGTACCGTTGAACGAATTCGCAGTGCGGTCATATGCATGTAACGTGTCTGCAATGCTTATCGTCGGCGAAGTACCTCCGGGATTCACAGCAACTCTGTGCGCCGATCTCCCGCTCATCTCGGTTTCGAAATATCCAATCGGAGATTCGTTGCATTTCAGAGAATATGATTCTCAGGAACTTCTCGATCTTCTTTTGTCACTTTCCGATTCGGCTGATTGCTTCGATTATAACGGAGTTTTGAAGGCAACACCTCGTGGAGTTGTTTTCCTTGGATACGAATTCAACGTTACGCCGGCAGAAAGAGCGATACTCGCGCTTCTCGTATCACGCGCAGATGAAGACGTGCCCTTTGACGAGATCGGAGAGGCATGCCTGGGAGATATTCATTCAAAGCCCACCACTGTTTCGAAGCATATATCCTCAATCAATAAAAAGGCACAAAGTATCGGCGGAAGAAATATGATTGTTTCTTCGACAAACAGAAATTATTCTATCAATAAATACATATAAAAAAGGAGCGAATTTCGCTCCTTTTTTATATTAAGTAATAATATCAACAACAATGATCTTGCCGTCCTGCACACTAAAGGCTATTTCAAAATTAGCGTATTCAAGAACATAGACGCGGCTTGCGTCATCCTGGTATCCGGGTCTCGGATCTTCGGCAAGTATGTCAATAATGCACGCTCTGTGCTCCTCGGGGATCTTGTTCATTAATTCATCCCGGATGATGACCTCGGATTTCGGTGCGTGGTCTGTGAGGGCAAATCCGCTTGAAGCTTCTGCGTGCGAGTCTGTATATGCCAGATAAGGCTTGATGTCGTAGATCGGAGTGCCGTCCAGAAGATCGGCTCCTGCTATCTCAATAACAGGACCTTTTGAAGTGTTCAGATCAATCGAAATAATCTTGACCGAGGAAAGTCCAATAGGGTTGGGGCGATAGGGAGATCTTGTTGCAAAAACTCCCATACGTTTATTTCCTCCAAGGCGCGGAGGTCTGACAGTTGGCGACCAACCTTCTCGAACAGCTTCCGAAAACTGCCATAACAGCCACAGGTGCGAATAGCCTTCAAGCCCACGAAAAGCATCCGGATTACGGTATTCGGGAAGAAAAATAATTTTTGCCGGAACAGAGTTGATTAGCCCGCTCTGGCGAGGTATTCCGAATTTAGCTTTATAGTCACAATGAATATGAGCTATTGGTTTTATGATCATTTCTTCTTGTTTCATTCTTCTTTGTTTCCGTTGTTTGAAAGGTAAGAAAGCATCTCGTAAACACTCTTGACCGGTATAAGGCTCATTTTAGTATCTATGGGGCGCTTTTCGATATTACGGTAAGGAACTATGACCCTCTTGAATCCCAGCCTCTCAGCCTCTTTTACACGGCTCTCAAGGTTGGATACCGCACGGCATTCACCGGCGAGACCTATTTCAGCTATTGCAAGCAGATCGTCGGGAACGATCTTGTCAGTTATCGAGGAGATTAGAGCAAGGGCAGCAGCAGCATCCGATGCGGGCTCGTCAAGACGCATTCCGCCAATGACATTCATATAAACATCGTAGGAGGAAAAACGAAGACCGAGGCGCTTTTCGAGAACTGCGAGGATAAGGTATATGCGATTATAATCCATGCCGTTTATTGTGCGGCGGGGAGAGGGGAAGGATGTAGTGCTGACAAGTGCCTGCACCTCCGCAATCAACGGGCGCGTGCCCTCGATGGTGCAGACAGCACAGTTGCCCGAAACCTTTTTCGGCCTACCTGCCAGAAGGACTTCGGAGGGATTGGGAACCTCGCAAAGCCCCTTGTCGGTCATTTCAAAAACTCCGATCTCATTCGTTGATCCGAATCTGTTCTTGACAGATCGGATTATTCTGTAAGCCTGCTGATGCTCACCCTCGAAGCAGAGTACAGCATCTACCATGTGCTCAAGGAGTTTGGGACCCGCGATAGAGCCTTCCTTGTTGACATGTCCGACGAGTATTACGGAAATGCCGTCATTCTTTGCTTTTGATATGAACGAAAGGGCAGTCTCTCTGACCTGAGAAACGCTTCCGGGCGAAGAAGCGGATTGAGGGGAAAACATTGTCTGGATCGAGTCTACGATCAAAACGTCGGGCTTTACCGAGTCGGTTTCCTTTAGGATCTTATCAATATTGGTTTCGGTGAGCACGAGCAGATCTCCGCCTTTTACCCCCAGACGTGCGGCACGAAGCTTGAGTTGCCCGCTAGATTCCTCTCCTGAAATATAAAGCACCTTTCTCGTCTCACCGAGAATACCGCTGATCTGCAAAAGCAGAGTAGATTTACCGATTCCGGGTTCACCCGTTAACAGAACGACAGATCCTTTAACAAGTCCGCCTCCGAGAACACGGTCGAGCTCGCCGAGCCCCGTCAGTGATCTGATGCATGTATCCGCCTCAAGATTGTCGAGCGGTACGGCATGGGAATCCGAGCCTATGCTATATCCTCTTTTTACTTCTGCAGGAGTCTTGGTCTGCGCAGAAGTGTCGATAACGTCCTCTACAAAAGAATTCCAAGCACCGCATTTGGGGCACTTGCCCATCCATTTGGGACTTTCGTATTCGCATGTCGAGCAGATATATACAGTCTTTAAACCTTTCATAGTCCCACCTTGTTGATCGCAAGAATTTCTCCGTCAAGCGATTTTCTTATGAATTCCGAATTCTCAAAAATCATGTATGAATGTTCGCTGTTTTCCTTGGGAATCGAAACCGAACCGGGATTTACAACAAATACACCATTGATCTTTTCAAATGTCGGAATATGAGTGTGCCCGTGCAACAGTATGTCGCCTCCCTTCAATTTAGGAAGTTTGGACGCATTGAAATGATGCCCGTGTGTTGCGAAGATAACGTTTGCTCCGAGCGAAGAGTCAGAAATAATTGCATATTCTGCGAGGACGGGGAAGTCGAGAACCATATCGTCAACCTCGCCGTCGCAGTTACCCCTGACACAAATTATTCGGTCGGAAAGCGGATTGAGCATAGCTATGACCTCTTTCGGGGCGTATCCTTGCGGAAGATCGTTGCGAGGTCCGTGATAAAGAATGTCGCCAAGCAATAACATTCTGTCTGCTTTTTCGGAATGAAAAGCATCTATGAGCTTTTGGCAGTAATATGCCGAGCCGTGTATATCCGAAGCAATAAATATTTTCATTTTAAATATCCTTTGATTTATAGTTATAATAATTATACTATACTTTCTTTGCTTTTGCAAGTGATTTTTTTATTCTTCAAGAAAAGAAACCAGAGAAGAGTATAGGACAAGTGAAAGCTTGCACCTGTATTCGTATGTTGAAAGCAGTTTGCATTCTTCGGGATTTGACAAAAAGCCGCACTCTATCAGAATGGCAGGACAAGTTATCCTGTCCAGTATATAAATGCTTGAATTTGCGGGTTTTATCTCCCTGTTGTTACTTGGCTGAAGATTGCCTTTGACTGCCGAGCAAATCTTTTCAGCTGCGGTTTTGCTTTGCGGTTGGTTTGTTGAATAATATACGCTCAATCCGGAGTATTTCTGTTCCGGAAAGGCGTTCATATGTATTCCTACAAACAGATCAGGGTGTGTTTCTTGAGCAATTTCAAGCCGTCCTTTCAAGTCAAGTATCTTTTTCCTGCCTTTATAGTTGACGTTACGATCGTAAAGCAGTTTGTCTTCTTTACGTGTCTGAACAATTCTGTAACCTGAAAATTCAAGCATTGTTCTCAAAACATCAGAAAGGGATAGATTAAGGTCCTTTTCCAAAACTCCGTTGACGCCGACAGTTCCTCCATCCTCGCCGCCGTGCCCGGGATCGATAACCAGACATTTTTGCTTACTCAGGCTTGCTGCGGCAGTTACAGCCAAATCACCACCGACTTTATCCCAAAGCAAGCCACTACCAATGCAGTAAGAAGAGAGAATAAGTGAAAATAATATAAAGAACCCCGTGCTTGCAAATATTTGTTTTCTTACTGAATAATCCATTACATCACCTCTATAAATGATATATATCAATATGCAAGGATTATGACAATAAAAAACATCAAGGTTACCGAAACCTTGATGTTTTTTATCAAACTGATTATTTCTCCAGAGTGTTGAGGTAGTCGACAACGTCTCCTACTGTTACGAACTTATGCATTTCCTCTTCCTGAATGTCGATTCCGAATTCCTCTTCGCAACGAAGAATGAGCTCTGCAAGCTCGATGGAATTGATTGCAAGGTCACCGGAAAGCTCTGCATCGAGAGTGATCTTATCTTCGTCAACCTGAAATTCTTCGATAAGTAACTCCTTGAACTGTTCAAACATAATATAATAGCCTCCAAATAAGTATGGTCGGGGTTCTCCCCGCGACATATTGACTTGAATATTATACAATATTTAGATTGAATTGTCAATACAAAATTTGTAAATATTATATTTGTTTGAAAGAAACGGTCGAAAATAGGTTACTTTCGGTATCTGTATCTTTTGTTTGCCGCTGAGCCGCGAATTAGGGCTTTTATCAGAATATATAAAACCGTAAAGCATATCGCAAATATCACAGAGGCGATAAAGACACGGCTTTGAGATATCTCTTTGATCTTGGTCAAAGTATAAAGGACTTCGCTTTGCGCAACAGATGTCTTTGTAACAAGATCGACCGTTGCTATTTCTTGACCGTCTTTGTAAGCTGTAATGGTTCCGACAAATGCGCCCTCTGAAACAGGAGCCTGCAATTTTTCCGAGTTTAGCGAATAATTGTAGGTTATATCCGTTCCAAGGAGAGTTGAAGTCGGAAGATATGCGCTGAAGCTCTTCGCGGGAACGATAAGAACGCTGTCAATGTCCATAGACATAGTGACGGGCATTTCGCAGATAGTAACCCCCTCTGAAATGACCTCCACGTATCCCCATGAGGTATAAGCCCAATTAATAATGTCGTTTGCTATGTCATAGGACTGAATTCTGCCGTTTTCATCCGTTCCTGCTCCCATAACTATGCAAAGATACGACAGGTCGCCGTTATCCGCTACGGTTGCAACACAATAGCCGCTGTCCATCGTGCTTCCTGCGGAAAGTCCGTGACAGATGGGATTATAATATAACGGAGTATAACCCGTGCCTACAAGATAGTTTCGGTTTTCAAATGTGAAATTGCGATCTCCGAGCCTTTCGGTAGTGTAAGCGTCCGTGGTTGTTATTTGCATTAGAAGCGGGTTCTTTGATGCAGCAATGCAGAGCTTTGCGATATCGTCCACGGTTGTGTACATAGTATCGCTGTGCATACCCGTCACGTTGGTGTAAGATGTGTCATTCATACCAAGTGCTTTGGCCTTTGAGTTCATCACTGCGATAAAATTCGTGGGATTGCCCGAAATTACGTGAGCAAGAATATTGATCGACTTATGGCACCCTCCGCAAAATGCAAGGTAAAGTAAGTCGCGCACCGATAGCGTGTGTCCGGCCATGATGTTATAATGCTGACCGACAACTCCCGTGATCATGGATTCGGTAACTACAATTACGTCGTCAAGCCTGTCACCTAGAGTTTCGACGGAAATAAGTCCCGCCATTATCTTAACTGTGGAAACGGGCTGTATCTTCTCGTAAATGTTTTTCTCATAAAGAACTTTATCGTTTTCAATATTATAAAGATAAATCGCTTGCGCGCCGTCAAGATTTACACCGGTAGGTTCAACTGCAGACGCAGGAATGTATATTAATGAAAATATTGAAATTAAAACAGCCGCGGTGAGGAGCAAAGCCGACCCGCGGCGGAAATATTTGTTAATTAGCATTTAAAAATCCGATTTCTTAATTTCTAAAATAAATTCTTGCGCATTCAACGTCGCGTGCGATCTGTTCTTTAAGCTCTTCTACGCTGTTGAACACAAACTCTCCTCTGATTCTTTGTATAAATTCAATTCTTGCGCTAGTGGGAGATTCTTCAATATAAGTATCCAGCAGATGAGTTTCAAGCCGAACCCTGCCGCTCATATCGAGCGTTGGCGCAAGACCTACGTCGGTTACAGAGGGGAATGCTTGTCCGTTGTCGAGGAAAGTCCTTGTGATGTAAACTCCGTGCGCTGGAATGGCGCGTTTTTCTTCAGGATGCTGATTGATGGTCGGAAAACCGAGTTTGCGTCCGTCTTTTCTTCCTTCGGATACTTCACAAGTGATAGAATAATTTCTTCCGAGCATTGACGCCGCAAGCTCAACATCCCCTTCGGATATTGCTGCTCTGATCCTGCTTGAGGATACGGGGAGCTCTCCGTTGTAAATGGGATCGAGAGTTATCACGCGATCCTTGAAGTAATCATTGAGAAGAAGAGGAGTACCGGCGCGATTCTTCCCGAAGGCGAAGTTAAAGCCGCAGACAACGCCCACCGCACCGCAATTCTTCATAAGTATTTCGGTTATAAAATCTCTTGCGTCAAGTCCGCGCAATTCTTCAAATCCCGCAACATAAAGCGAGGATATACCGCGTGCTGCGAAAAGCTCCTTGCGCTCATCCTTGTCAGCAAGTATCTTCACCGTGCTTCCTGGAGCATAGCATGCGGGGGGGATGTCAAAGCAAAAAACTGCGGGCTCGGCATTCAGCTCTTTTGCCAGAGCCACAGCGGCGTCGATAACCGCGCGGTGCCCGAGATGAAATCCGTCAAAGCTTCCCAGCGCAAGAACTTTTTTATTGCAGGCGTTCAGTGTGTTTGTGAGAGTGTAATGCTTCATAAGTCGGGTTATTTTTTAGCTATATCAAAAAAGTAGTATCTTGCAAGCGCGTCAAGGATCTCGTCGCGGTCAAGCTTGGATATAAGGCCACGCGCATTTCTGTGGCTTGTGATATATGTCGGATCCTCGGAGAGAATGTATCCGACGATCTGGCTTACGGGATTGTAGCCCTTTTCTGCAAGAGCCTCATAGACAGCAAAAAGAATCTCTCTGATTGTCGCATCTCTATCGGCAGTAGAGGGGAATTTTCGCGTGTCAAAATTTGTATCGTGATTGGTATTTTTGTTAAACATAAGCGAATGCCTCCTTAAAGATACAAATACTCATTAATATTATACCCTAAAAATTTCCGAATTTCAATACTTTTTTGATATGAAAATCAAATTTATGCAAAAAATAAATAATATTTATATAAAAATAAACACTTGCATCTTTTAAACAGATTTAAAATCAAAATATATTGACAGAATCAAAAAAATAGGTTATAATGATATAATACCAAAAAAGGAGGAGAGGGAATATGTCGGAAAACAAAGACAAGCTTGATGATTTTTGGAATATTGATTCGCTGGTTCCAAAAAGAAGATCCCCTGCGGTTTTTGATGATAAGCATACAGAAGCTACCGAAATAGAGATCCCCTCGCCGGATAATTCCACGTCAAAGGAATCAAGGAGCGAAAAGATCCCTGAAAACTCGGTCATTAAAAGATATATTCATCCTCATTCCGAAGAGAGCGAAAAGAAAAAAACGCCCGATATCGAGTATTCTCCCGAAAATTCTCTTATCCACACAGTGCGACTTTATTCATGGTCGACTGCTTATCCTTATTACGAACAATTCAGAAAAGCGGCGGTATATTATTATAACAAGACCGTGCCCCAAGCCTCGCACGAGCCGTATTTCTCGTATATGCCGCAGTACTCGCAGTTGAACGATAAGCAGCTTTGCTTTTATCTTTGGTTCAGAAGCGAGGTGCGTGCGGGGAGGTATCCTTCGGTTGATTACAGCTATATTTTGCTTTTGATATATGAAACCATCAACCTTTCGGATAAGGTACCTGCGGAGCGGTCGGTTGCTCTGCTGTCTGCACTTTGGCTTAATTACCGAAACGAGTATCCTCGTCTCGACGTTCAGCTTTCCGAATGGATATTTGACATGTGTATGATAGAGAGGGTGCCTACGCCGCGCGATATTCTTGGAGAGGTTGGAAATTCGCTCCCGCCTACAGCCGGTCTGCGTGAGTTTTATGCCGATGCGGTCGGTGATTCGGATGCATTTTCATCACTTCTGATCCGCCATTGTTCAAATTACAACTATAAAAAGAGCAAATTTGCGACAGGTGAAAATCTGCCGATTTACAAAAAGCACATGCGAGGCGTGCTTTCGTATATCGTTTCAAAGTCTAACGATCCCTCGCATCCCTTCGAACTTGCCGGTCTGAAGCTTCAGGATAGCCGCAGCCAGCGCGATTCGTATACAGGTGCACTCTGCACCCCGCGTGTAAAAAAACGCATAGAGATCGAATTCTGCTCTTTCTCGCACTCTCACGAATTGAGATTTATCGTCACCGATATTCTTAAATATGCGGAAAACCGAATCCGTGCCCATATAGGCGTAAAATCAAGGCTTTCGGTAAATGCCCTCCCCGCGGAGATCAAAAGGCTCGCTGATGAATATTTTTCATCTGAATTGCCTGTTCAAACAGTTCACCCGAGTGTCAAGGACGAGATTCCGGAATACGAAAAGCTGTACGAACCCGTGTCAAGAGGTATGTCGTTTGAATCTGCATCGGAGATAGAAGCTCTTTCATGGGAAACTACCGGAAAGCTTGTCGAGGCTTTTTCTGAAGACGACGATATTACGCAAAATACAATAACCGAAGAACCGGAAGTCGAAATCATTCAACAAACAGAAGATGATTTCTTCGGTTTGCTTGGCGAGGCAGAAACTGCATTCATCAAGGCGGCTCTGTCTGAAAATTTTGCAGAGCAGGGAAGAATCGCCGCAAGTGCGGGTTCTCTCGTAGACGTGCTTGCAGATAAGATCAATACTCTTTCCGCCGATATGAGAGGTGATATACTTCTTGAAGATGCGGGAATAGGATATGCCGTGCTTGATGATTATATTGATGAAACTAAAGGAGCGCTGAATTATGACGGATAACAAGAAACAATTAATACCCAAGAGGATACTTGCTTCGCTTATATCTTCTGTCTCCGCTGGCGTCGTTCCGCGCTCGGGAGCACCGTATATTGCTATAGGCAGACAGGACGAAATCGCTGCATTGCTATCCGATCTTGAACTGATGAACGAGGGTGGCGGAAGCATGCGCTTTTTGGTCGGACGCTACGGTAGCGGCAAAAGCTTCCTGATGCAGCTCATCAGAGGATATGCTCTTGAACGTGATTTCCTTACAGCCGATTGCGATCTTTCTCCCGAACGCAGACTTTACGGAAGCGGCGGCGCAGGAGTTGCAACTTATCGCGAGCTTATGAAGAATCTAGCGTCAAAGGCTGCTCCTGACGGGGGTGCAATGCCAAAAATTATTGCAAAATGGGTGTTTTCGCTTCAAGGTGAACTGATCTCCGAGGGTATCACACCCGATTCTCCTCTGTTTTCTGCAAAGCTTGATGCCAAGCTCTTTGAAAGCTTGCGAGAAATAGAATTCCTTGTCGGAGGCTTTGATTTTTCTCGTGTGATCGGAGAATATTACCGAGCAACACAGCGTGGAGACGATATCCGTGCCGCCGCATGCCTGCGCTGGCTACGCGGTGAATTTTCGACGAAGACAGAAGCTCGCCGCGAGCTCGGATTTGACGTCTCCGCTATTATCGGCGACAATAACTGGTATGATTTTCTTAAGCTCTGGGCATCGCTTTCGCGTGCTATGGGATACCGCGGTTTGCTCGTTTTCATAGACGAGTGCGTCAATCTCTATAAAATTCCGCATCGCGTTTCGCGCGAAAATAACTATGAAAAGATCCTTTCGATGTTCAACGACACCCTCCAAGGTCGCGCGCCTCATCTCGGGCTCGTTCTCGGCGGTACTCCGCAGTTTCTTGAAGATCAACGCCGCGGTTTGTTCAGCTATGAAGCACTTCGCAGCCGCCTCTGCGACAGCCGCTTCTCGTCCGAAAAGCATAAAAATTTTGTCGGTCCCGTCATCAGGCTGACAAGACTTTCCGACGATGAGCTTCTGGCGCTTGTTGTTAGAATGACCTCACTTCACGCACAAAACTTCAACTGGGAGCCCCGCATCACACGAGATGAACAGGTAAAGTTTGTTCAGATCTGTCTTGACAGAGCCGGCGCAAACAGTATGATAACTCCTCGCGAAATGCTGCGTGATTACATGACTTTGCTTAATATTCTCATGCAGAATCCGAGCGTTGATTTCAACGCAATAGTCGGCACTGCAGTAACTCTCAAAACAGAGGAGCCCGAAGCTCCAGTGCCTTCTGACGCCCCTCGCTCCAAATTTGATCCCGCTGATATTGATTTTTAAGGGGGACCGAAATGGACAGAAACGAAAGTGTATTTGAACGTTTTCCCGATTATATCCGCGAGTATATCTATCAACACTCATGGGAATCCCTGCGTGAGATCCAGCTTCTTGCTGCCGAGTCGATTTTTTATACTCAGAACAATCTTCTGCTGACCTCATCGACAGCTTCGGGAAAAACGGAGGCTGCATTCTTTCCCATACTCACAATGCTCGAGGGCAATCTCCCCGAAAGCGTTGCTGTACTCTATATTGCGCCTCTCAAAAGCCTTATCAACGATCAATTCTCACGAATTGACGAATTGCTTGATATTTCTGGCATTCCCGTAACACATTGGCACGGTGACGTTGCACAGTCGCACAAAAAGAAGCTGCTCGAAAAGCCGCGTGGCATACTGCAAATAACCCCCGAGTCGCTTGAATCGATGCTGATGAACAGATCTAACGATCTCATCCGCCTCTTTCACGGCCTGGAATTTGTAATAATCGACGAGATTCATACTCTCACAGGTTCCGACAGAGGTAATCAGATCATCTGTCAGCTTTGCAGACTCGGCAGGCTGATCGGTCACCATCCGCGAAGAATAGGACTTTCCGCCACGGTTGGCGACAGCGAGCTTGCCGCTGCTTGGCTTGCCGCGGGAAGCGGTAGGGATACCGATGTTCCGGCGCTTACTCCGGAAAAGCTCCGCTGGCGTCTTGGTATGGAGCATTTCTATATCCAAAACGACGATCATATTCAAACCGATAATATAAAAAGTTCAAAAGAATCATCAGTACCCCCAAAGCGTGCACAAATTGATTCCGGATACGAATATATCTATGATTGCGTAAGAGATAAAAAGTCGCTTGTTTTTTCGAATTCTCGCGAAGAAACAGAGTTCGTAACAGCTACACTCAGACAGATAGCCAAAAATCGCGGCGATAAGGATATTTTTCTTATTCACCACGGAAATCTTTCTGCATCCATACGCGAAGAAGCCGAGCAAAAGATGAAAGATGATGACATCCACGCCGTAACATGTGCAACGGTAACGATGGAGCTGGGAATAGATATCGGAAAGCTCGAAAGAGTCGTACAGAATTCGTCGCCAAACTCGGTATCAAGCCTGCTTCAGCGTCTTGGAAGATCGGGCAGGCGTGGTCAGCCTCCCGAGATGATGCTCGTGTTCCGCGAGGAAAATCCTTTGCCCAACACCCCGCTCCCACAACTCTTGCCGTGGGAATTGCTTCGTGCAATAGCAATAGTTCAACTTTATATTGAAGAAAGGTTCATTGAGCCTCCCAGAATCAAAAAACTCCCCTTCAGTCTTGCGTTTCATCAGACATTGAGCGTTCTCGCATCGAGCGGAGAGCTTACTCCCAAAGCACTCGCGGAAAGAGTACTTTCGTTACCTCCGCTTTCAGGTATCAGCAAAGAGGATTATAAAACTCTGATGATCTCTATGATCGAAAACGACTATATCGAGATGACGGAAGAGAAGGGGCTGATAGTTGGTCTGGCGGGCGAGAGATTGATCTCGAGCTTCAAGTTCTATGCAGTCTTTAAGGATAGCGAAGACTTTACGGTTCGTCATGAATCCGAAGAGATTGGCACGATCACGACGCCCCCTCCTGTTGGCGACAGATTTGCGCTGGCGGGCAGAGTCTGGGAGGTCGAAGAGCTGGATGTTGCAAGAAAGCTCATTTACGTTAAACCCGTAGAGGGCAAGATGGAGGTTTCGTGGCCCGGCGACTACGGCGAGATCCATACAAAGATTTTGCAAAGAATGCGCAAGGTGCTTGAAGAGGATGTTGTTTATCCCTATCTCAAACCAAATGCAGCACACAGGCTTGAGGTTGCGCGCCATCTCGCAAGAAACACGGGCATGCTTGAGCACTCAATAGTACACCTCGGTGGTTATTCTTGGTGCATCTTCCCGTGGCTTGGTACAAGGTCTTTCAGAACCTTCCGCAAATTCCTTGCTGCGCATGCCTATGAATACAAGATCAGCGGCATCGAACACGAGGCGGGAGCTTATATTACCTTCAAAATGGAAAAAGGCAATGATTATATTCTCGCTCGAGGACTTGCCGAGGCTGTGGAAAGAAACGGTATAGATCCGCTTTCCGTGATCACATCCGCCGAGAACCCGGTGTTTGATAAATACGATGAGCATCTGCCGAACTCACTACTTCAAAAGGCTTATGCTGCAGATAAGCTTGATCCTCACGAGGCAAGTATGCGAATACTGGAGATCTTTAGAGAATATGTCGAATAAAACTGTCACCGTCGGTGTTTTTTACCGGCGGTGATTTCTTTTTCTGTAATATCGATTATAAACATCCCCACCCAGAAAATTATAAAAGCCGTCAGTATGTAATCAAGCATTGGCGCATAGTATAACTCCACTCCAACGCCACCATTTGAAACTTCTTCTTCGCAAAGTAAATATATACCCGAAAGGACAAGCAATACAAGACTCGTTCCGAACTTGAAAAAATCCACGGGTAGTCTGCTCATCTTTGAAAACTCGATAAGCATGAGGTATAAATATTTTTTGATCAATATAGGTTACTCCTCTCAATGAATATTTTAAAAATATGCAGCAAATGTTCTGCACAAAATCAATATATATTCAATTATACTATGAAAAAGTGTGTGATTCAAGTGGTAATTGTTTGCATCAGTATGCAAAATCAAGTTATATTTCCGCGCTTTTCATGTTTTTGCCTTATGAATCGTCTATGTTCTGAAATACTTTTTTGATATGATGTCATAGTGAATGTCGTTTAAATGGCCTGTATACGTCATAATGCAATAAAACTTTGTAGATATTGCACTAAAAGTACACGCCAAAGCTTCAAGATGCTAATTTCGGGCATTGTTGTATAATTATGTTGAAAAACACAGATCGAAAGGAGCGCATAATGAAATTCAAAGATAAGAAGGGAATAGTCGCGATAAAGAGAGCTTCCGCTCAAATTGAGGGGATGAATGTTGAATATACTTTGCTATCTCTCGGGTGCGGGCTTCGCCCTGTGTACGCAATAGAAATTAAGGACAGAAACGAAAGCAGACTGAGTTTCTTTGGAACGGATAAGAAGCGTGCCGCGGCGATTTTTAAATCGGTAGTTGATAATACAGTTACCCCGTGTACCTTGGAGGATATTGCCGAAGATATGGCAAAGTAACGGAAAAATTCAAATAATCTATTTACAAATCACAAAAAATGTGGTATCATTATTATGTAATACTATTCGAATTTGAAAGGATTGGTGATTTGTATGAAATGTCCACATTGCGGATGCCTTGAAAGTAAGGTCATCGATTCGCGCCAGAACGTAGAAAGTAATAATATTCGCCGCCGTCGCGAATGTATGGCTTGCCAGAAACGATTCACCACGTTCGAAGTCGTGGAATCGGTACAGACAATCGTCATCAAGAAAAACGGCACGAAGCAGCTTTTTGACCGCCAGAAGCTCCTTTCCGGACTCCTTAAAGCATGCGAGAAGCGTCCTGTTAACGCAGAAACAATTGCCTCTGAGATCGAAGCCGAACTGCACAACTCGCTCAGGCAGGAGGTTACATCAGGTGATCTCGGCGAGATGGTAATGCGAAAGCTCAAGGAAGTTGACGACGTTGCATACGTTCGTTTTGCGAGCGTTTACCGTGAATTCAAGGATATTGAAACCTTTATTAAAGAACTAAATGAGATTAAAAAGACCAGCTCTGATTAAGGCGGTAAAGGCATGAGAAAAACAAAAATAGTTTGCTCAATTGGTCCTGCAAGTGAAAGCGAAGAGGTGCTTCGCGGTCTTTGCCTTGCAGGAATGAACGTTGCGCGTCTGAATTTTTCGCACGGAACTTATGAAGAGCATCAAAGAAGGATAGATATGATAAAAAAGGTCCGCAAGGATCTGAATCTTCCTATAGCCATTATGCTTGATACCAAGGGGCCTGAATTCAGAATTAAGACATTTGCAGAGGGTAAGGTTTATCTTTCTGACGGCGATAGCTTTGTGTTCACCACTGACGATGTTGTCGGGGATAACACAAAAGTTTCCGTCACTTACGGTAAACTCAATGAGGAGATTGATCCGGGCGATAAGATTCTTCTTAATAACGGACTTCTCATATTTGAAGTAGTTTCGATAGTTGGGAACGACATCAACTGCAATGTTGTCTGCGGTGGCGAGCTTTCCGACAGAAAGAGCATGAGTTTCCCCGGCAAGCACTTAAAGCAAGAATATCTCTCCGAGCAGGACAAATCCGATCTGCGCTTCGGTGTTGAAAATGGAGTTGACTATGTTGCTTGCTCCTTTGTATCCTGCAAGCAGGATATGATAGATATAAGAAACTATCTTTCGGAGATTGGCGGCGGCTATATTGACCTCATTGCAAAGATTGAAAACCAGTCGGGATATGATAATATCGAAGATATCTGCGAGCATTGTGACGGTATAATGGTAGCCCGCGGTGATATGGGCGTCGAGGTTCCCTTTGAAAAGCTTCCTGCGATCCAGAAACATTTGATCACAAAGTGCCGTCTGCTTGGCAAGCGCGTTATCACAGCAACCGAGATGCTTGAGTCTATGATACACAATCCCCGCCCTACGAGAGCAGAAATATCTGACGTTGCAAACGCTGTTTATGACGGAACCAGTGCAATTATGCTTTCGGGCGAGACGGCAGTAGGCGCATATCCCGTTCTGACAGTTCAGACTATGGCTAAGATTGCCGAGACCGCAGAGAGCGATATTGATTATGCGTCAAAGTTCTATTCATCCGAATTCAAGATCAAGAATTCCGTCGACGCGATTTCGCATGCAACCTGCGCGATGGCGATCGACATCGATGCCAAGGCAATCGTTGCTTGTTCGCTTTCGGGCATGACTGCGCGACTTGTTTCGAGATTCCGAGCCCCGGTTCCGATCATAGGTCTCACAACAAATGAGATCACATGGCGTAAGCTGGCTCTTTCTTGGGGTGTAACACCCGTCATCTGCGACAAGTATACCTCCATTGACGTATTGTTCTATATTGCTAAAAATACCGCCGCAGAGGTATTTTCCCTCTCCAAGGGTGACAAGATCGTTGTTACGGGAGGAGACATCACCGGTAAATCCGGAAACACAAACCTTATTAAAGTCGAAGAACTCACTAAATAAACAAATAACCCCGACCGATTAGGTCGGGGTTATTATTATAAGAATGAATCTTATGCGTTAAGTCTTGCCTCGAGAGCAGCAAGTTCTTCGTACATCTCAGCGGGAACGCGGTCGCCAACAAGAGCGTAGAATTCCTTGATGTTTGCAACGTCCTCAAGCCAAGAAGCCTTGTCAACGGTAAGAAGATCCTTGATGGTATCAAGAGTGATATCCTCAAGTCCCTCGATGTTGATGTCTTCAGCCTTAGGAACGTAACCGATAGCGGTCTCAACAGCGTCAACCTTATCTTCGCAACGAGCGAGGATCCAGTCAAGAACGCGGAGGTTGTCACCGAAGCCGGGCCAGATGAAGTGGCCTTCGTCATCGGTACGGAACCAGTTAACGTGGAAGATCTTGGGAGCGTTGGGGATAACCTTGCCCATCTCAACCCAGTGCTTCCAGTAGTCGCCCATGTTGTAACCAACGAAGGGACGCATAGCCATGGGGTCGCGACGAACTACGCCGACTGCACCTGCAGCTGCTGCGGTAGTCTCGGAAGCCATGATGGAACCAACGAAGGAACCGTGCTTCCAGTCGAAAGACTGGTAAACCAGGGGAGCGGTCTTTGCGCGACGTCCGCCGAATACGATTGCGGATACGGGAACACCCTTGAGGGAGTTGAACTCGGAAGAAATGCAGGGGCAGTTCTTTGCAAGAGCGGTGAAACGGCTGTTGGGATGAGCACCGCAGGTGGACTTATCCTTCTTATCGAACTTGGTGCAGTCCCAAGGTCTGCCCTGCCAGTCGATAGCGTTGCCGGGTGTGGGAGGATTGTTATCGAGACCTTCCCACCAAACGGTGTTGTTCTCGGTGTTGTGAACAACGTTGGTGAAGAT
>JAZORB010000200.1:0-8313 GCA_045656385.1 Eubacteriales bacterium
ATGCTTCCGAGGTATCTGCAAGGCGTCGAGCGGATGTATGCTTGAGGTAGCCCAGAGAGAGGTGGGAACCATTTTCGGTGACTACGAGCGCGGCAGACGATACGTTCAGCTCGCGAAGGAAACCATATCTGAATATTGGCAACCTTAAGGATTTAATTAAATGTAAAAAATATAAAATGGAGGCAATTATGAAAATCAAAAGCATTATTTCGCTTATCCTCTGCCTGATTATGGCACTTTCCGTCGTTTCATGCAGTAACACAGTTGATCCGGCAGAAACATCATCTGACGAAACAACAAATGCTCCTGCTGCAACAGTCGCTCCCGATTCTTCGCCGGCAGTCGAGGAAACCGAGAATCCCTACGACGAAAACGGATTCCTCAAGAGCTCTCTTCCCGAAGAACTTGACTTCGGCGGCGAGAAAGTTACTGTTCTTTGGTGGACGGACGTTGAGAATCCCGAGTTCTTTGTTGAAGGCACCAATGGCGAAATCATTAACGACGCTATTTTCCAGCGTAACGCAAACGTTGAATCCCAATTGGGCATTACCTTTGAGTGGGTAGGCATCAAGGGCCAGTACAACAACAACGTCGGTGCGAATTATGCAAATCACGTCGGTAATCAGTACGCAGCAGGCGACACAACGTATGACATTATATCTGCTCACTCCTGTACTATCGCACTCACCTCAATGTATGGCTACTGCGCAGACCTTATGAAGGCAAAACATCTCGACTTTGAAAAGCCCTGGTGGCCCGAAGTTATGATCGAAACGGCAATGGTCGGCGATAAGATGTATTTCGTTTCCGGTGACATTTCTACCAACTCCATCCATCAGATGTACGCGGTTTTCTATAACAAGAATCTTTTCAAGAATTATCCGAGTCTCGTTGAACCCTCAAAGTATGTTCTTGACAACAACTGGAACATCGAAACCTTCCAGATCCTCACCAAGGATATGTATCAGGATCTTGATAACTCTAACTCCGCAAATGAAAACGACTTTTACGGTCTTTCCACTCTTTGGTGGCATTTTGACTCTCTTTATTACGGCTCCGGTTTGAGACAAGCAGAAAAGGATCCCGAAAATCTCTTCAAGATCTCCGATGACTACTTTGGCGAAAAGGCTATCTCTCTTAGCGATTCAATAGGTGCCTGGGTCACGACCGGAACCGTGTATGTCGATAATACCAAGTATCATAAGGTATTTTGTAACGGAAACGCTCTGATGTCCCTGGCTCGTCACCATGACATTGCAAACTACCTTACAGGTGACTTCACGCACGGTATTGTTCCGGTTCCCAAGTACAATAACGATCAGGAAAACTATATTACCTTGGTCGGCAACCCCATATCCTTCTACTCAATTTACGCCCTCTCGGAAGATATAGACCGTGCCGCAGCGGTTCTTGAATGCTGGGCAAGCGAGGCTTACCGCCTTACCTCTCCCGCTGTCTTCGAGACTACCTTCAAGCTCAGATATTCCGATACGTCTGTTGAATCCCAGATGTACGATATCATTCGTGCGGGAATCGTATTTGATTTCGGCAGACTCTTCAACGACACTCTCGGCAATATGAGCGGTCAATGGAGCTGGGGTGCATCTAAAGCAACAAGCTGGGCAACCGCAAGCAAGCCTTATGCAAGATCTCTTCCCAAACAGCTTAAAACTATCACAGACAGCTTCAAGGCTCTCAACTAAAGTTTATATAAAGCTTTTACATACGGATAAAAACGCGAAGAGCGACCGAAAGGTCGCTCTCAGCTTGCTGACAAACTTGTATATTGAAAGGCAATATGTCAAATTGCACAAAAATAGTCAAACAGCTATGTTCGTACTCATTAATAGGGGTGCAGGGGGCGAAGCCCCCTGCAAAAAATAACGATGTCATCCTGAGGCGGCGTCCGCATGACCGCGTATTTGCCTTTGGCAAATGGGCCGCCGAAGGATCTCGTGCTGACCGAGTTGTTCCTCGGGCAGCGCGGTGCCATAACGATGAAGTCTGCTGTAAATTACCGTATAACTTTGACAAAGTGCTTTGTTCGCACATTCTAAAGCCAACATAAACGAAATCACTGTGTAATTTTGAACATACACAGTGATTTTCATTTTCATATATATTTAGTTTTTCGGTACAGTACAGACCACTTCGCCAGCACCGCGACGCGCAAAGAACAATTTGCGCGTCACGAGATCCTTCGGGCGTATATGCCTGCGGGCACGCCCTCAGGATGACATCGTTTCTTTTGAAGGGGGCTGCGCCCCCTTCACCCCTGCTTGCGAGCGCGAACATAGCTTATGACTCTTGTGCATATTGCTATATCTGCGATTTTCGAAGCACTTTGTCAGTGGTCTGAGAGCGACCGAAAGGTCGCTCTTCTTTTTTGAAACAGCGCATAAAAACGGCTTCAACTCGCCCGCATAATATTCTGTTATTGAATACTGAAAACAAACCATAACAGATTGACAAATTGCCGACGATATTGTATAATAAAGTTAATATATAAACCTTTAAAAAGGAGATTTGCCATGTTACAAGCAGGATTTGCAAGAGTTGATATCACGCCCCCCTTTGGAAACGATCTGTCGGGATATTATGAGCGCCGTCTTGCCGACGGTACGCTCGACCCCTTGTACCTCAACGCCGTCGCGCTGACGGTCGGCGAGGAGACCGTTCTTCTCATGGCTGCCGACTACATCGGCATCAAGATGGATCAATGCGCCAAGATTCGCGAGATGATCTGCGAGCGGACGGGTGTGCCGACCGATCACATTATGATCGCCGCGCTGCATCAGCACACTAGCCCCTGCCTTGCCGATCCGGCAACGCGCGAAACCGCGCTGCGTGACAAGACCTTTATCGACGTTGTCTACCGCCGTTTTGCGGACGCCGCCGTGATGGCACTCGAAGACAGAGCGGATGCCGCGATGTCGGTAGCCGCCCGTGACGTGGCGGAGCCGATTGCCTTCGTTCGCCGCTATTTTACGAAAGAGGCGGGAGTTGTCACCAATCCGAGCTCGCAATTTACGCTGACGGGTCGCTGTGCCGATGCCGATAACACGGTGCGGCTCGTTCGCTTTGCGAGAAAAGATAAAAACGATATTGCGATCCTCAACTTCTCCACCCATCCCGACGTCATCGGAGGCACCAAGTGGTCCGCCGACTGGCCGGGCTTTGCCCGCCGCTTTGTCGAGGAGGACACCCCGGGCACGTCCTGCCTCTTCTTCACGGGCTGTCAGGGCGACTCCAACCACTACGATTACTTCAAGCCGAGAGACCAGCGTCTCCACGGCGGACGTTATGAGCACAGCAAATATATGGGTCGAATGGTTGCAGATGCCGTCCGAGCCGTTTGGAACGATATGACTCCTGCGGCGGACGAAACGGTCTACGCCGAGCACCGCGTCATTTACAACCGTACGAATACCGAGGGTATCGAACGGTACGACGAGTGTGTCAGGTGGGTAAAGGACTACAAGGCGGGTAAGCATCCCTCGGGCACTTACACGATGGCAGAGCGCGCTTTTTGCTACCGCGTTGCCGCCCTTCTTCAGCAACCCCTCTTCCGTCCCGTTCCCATCACCGTCATAGGCGTGGGCGGCGTGGTGTTCGTCGGCTTTGGCGGCGAGGCGTTCACCTCCTACGGACAGATCATGCGCGACCTTTGCCCCGACAAGTTCGTTGTGTCGGCAGTATGCGCAAACGGATATGAGGGCTATTTGCCGACTGCCGAGGCATTCCGTCAGGGCGGTTACGAGGCGTGCTCCTCCTTCTTTATGCCGACGCTTGAGGAAGAAATCGTCAGCGCGGCAAAGGAAATGCTTGAGAATTTGAAATAAAAACGAGGTTTCGATATGAAAAAGATAGGATTTGTCGATTATTTTATCAGCGAATGGCACGCTGACAACTATCCCGCGTGGATAGAGCGTATCTCTGCCGAAATGGGAGTTGATTATAAGGTCTCCTATGCTTGGGCGGAGCTTGATACCTCTCCCGTTGACGGTGTGAGTACCCGTGAGTGGTGCGAAAAATTCGGCGCAGAAGAATGCGCGACTATTGACGAGCTTTGCCTCAAGAGCGACGTCATTGTAATTCTTTCGCCCTCGAATCCCGAAACGCATCTGCGCTATGCCGAGGCGGTCCTCAAATATGGAAAGAGAACTTATATTGACAAGACCTTTGCGCCCGACACAAAGACCGCAAAGGAAATATTTGCCCTCGGCGAGCGATACAATACTCCCTTTTTCAGCACCTCTGCGCTGAGATATGCCACCGAGCTTGATTCGGTTGACGGACCCGACAGTATGCTCGTGACGGGCGGCGGCTCTAATCTTCCCGAGTATTTTATTCATCTTGGTGAGATGACCGTCAAAAAAATGGGCGCGATCAAGAGTGTTCGAGCTACCAAAAACGGAAGTCAGTGGATAATGCAGGCTAAAACCAAAAGCGGCAAAGATGCAACTATGATATACGGCGCCGCTATGCCTTATAACGCCTATATGACTAAAGAGGGAAAAGAGGTTTGGAAGTCAATAAAATCTCCCTTCTTTGACGGATTGATCGCGGATATGCTGGGTTTCTTTGAGACGGGAAAGGCAAGCTTTGACCCTTCGGAAACACTCGAGGTCATGGAGCTTCGCGACGCAGTTTTGACTGCGACCCAAAATCCCGATGAGGAAATAGAAGTCTGATATTGTCTACATTCCGCCCTCAAAAAATGTGGTATAATTTATTCAACAAACAAAAGGAAGATATTTATAATGAAAAGATTCGTTTTTGTAATTTTTGCGATTTTGCTTGCTTTTTCGGCGGTTTCGTGTGCGGGTGGGGACGATATTCCTGTCGAAACTACAGTCGCGGCAATCGAAACTCTGCCCGAAACCGATCCCGTACCTACTACGGTCGGTCTTTTGAATGAAAGCGGCGAGGCGCTATACCGCATTGTTCGTCCCGATGAGGGAAGTGACGGCGTGAAACAGCTCGGCATCAATCTGAAAAAATCTCTTAATGAATTGACAGGTGCCGATTTTTCGATCACATCCGACTTCCTTATGCCGAATGAGGATGTGAGTGAGGTCTGCGAGATCCTGATCGGCGCGACCAATCGCCCCGAGAGTGTGGGGGCTTGCGAGGGGCTTACTGCCGACGAATACATCATCCGCGTTATCGGTGCCAAGATCGTCATTGCGGGCGGAAGCGACGTGATGACGGCGCGCGCGGTGGAGGCGTTTTTAGCTATGATGAGCGCAGAAAACGGCTTTGTTTTGGAAAAAGATACGAATATCAAGGAAAAGATCGAGCGCGGCGCATATCTTGTTGCTCTGACAAATCAAGGCAACTCGCATCTTGAGGTGTATGATATTTCCGAAGGCAAGCTTGATGGAAGCTCGCTTGTTTGGTCCTATAAGATGCCCTATTATAATATTGCGGGCACGAAATTCCGCCACTCCGAGAAATACGGCGACGTTGCGCTTGCGGTTTGCGGCAACAGCTACGGCTGCATGATCTCCTACCCCGAGGGCAAGCTTTTGTGGCGCACCGAGGCGGCGGCAAGCAATCCGCACAGTATTGAGCTTATGCCGAACGGCGTGATCGCGATCGCATCGAGCTCGGGCGGCGAGGTTCGCTTCTTTACCACCGACAAAAATCTTTCAAGAACCGCCTCTGCAAGTGCGGTGCTTGAGGATGCACACGGTGTGCTTTGGGATGAGGAAAAGCAGGTCCTTTGGGCGATCGGCAGAACTACTCTGGCCGCATACCGTGTCGAGCTTACCGCGGACGGCAAGGTGAATGTCAAGGAGGAGACCGCTCTCCGCGCGACGATCCCGAGCGACTGGTCGCACGATCTTGCGCCCGTTTACGGCAATAAGGACGCTCTTTGGGTCACCACAGGCTCGCACGTCTATCAGTTTGATAAGAATACCAAGACCTTCCGCACCGACTACGCGGGTCACGAGATCCTCGACCGCAAGGATATTAAGGGCGTCGGCAATTTTGATGACGGAAGCTTCGTTTTCATTTATCCCGATGGAGCATTCAAAACCTGGACGGGACAATCTGCATTTCTGCTGAGAAGCAATAAAGCGGAAGCCGACGTTATCAAGTCGGAAACCGGACACTTTTATAAGGTAAGAGTCTGGGATACGAGATATCAATAAATAAAAAATAAGGCTGAGTCCTTTGCTTTGAAGCATTGGACTCAGCCTGTTTCTATACCACTATTTACTTTTTCTCCGTGATATTTACCTCATAGACGATTCCGCCCGTCCAGGAGGGGTTATTGTATACGATATAAAACGTGTCGCCGACATGGCTGATGTTTTCGGGCTCGCCCGCAGTTACGGGCAGGTCGATCTGACGGACGTACTTTCCGTCCTTGGTATAGACTGCGATGCAGTTCGTTTTATAAAGCACGAAATAGACGTATTTGTCATCCGCGTCCATACCCTGCTTGGTAAAGCCGTTGTCATAGCCCTTATACTCAGTGTATGATTTGAGCACGGTGTTATAACGCGCGTAGTCATAGCCATGAGAGATACCAAACCAATAACAATCGCCATCCTCATCATATTCGATAGCGTAAACGTCGTGGCGGACAGTTTTGATTTCCTTGAGCTCCATGGTTTCCGCATCAAAAATCGAAATTTTCTGGCGGAACGGTGCGTTATGCACGGCAAGGATCTCGTTTGTTTTTGAATTGTAGGTCAGGTCGTTGGCGTGGTCAATGAGTTTATTTTCGTAGGTTGCAACGACCTTGCCTGTTGCAAGCTCTGTCTTTACTATTGCGGTGACCGCGCCGTTTGATGCGCCGTCGTTGAGGCAGGTATAAAGATATTCACCGTCGGTGCAGGCACCTTGAATTACTCGGCACTTGATACCGTTTGCATCGGTGAGAGTTTTGATCGTATAGATCTGCTTCATCTCGACAGTCAACTCATTATTCTCATCGATGTGGAGCGATGGATTCAAAGTTTTTGCGTCTGCCGCGTATCTGAAGCCCACGGGAACGGTCATTTCGGTATCATTCATAAAATTTTCTTCAAGGTAATTAAGTGCTTCGTTATACATTGTGCTGTTTGAGGCAACAATGACGAGTCTTTTTTCATGTGCTTCAATTACGAATGCTGCCTTTCCTCGCTCGAGCGACTCGATAAAGGCGATCGCCTCTGCACTTTCGGGTTCACCCGTTTTGCCGATGAGCACTTGAAATTCGGGCTCGGTACCCGGTTTGCGCTTGCCATCGGTGTCAAGTTTAATAGTTATTCCGTATTTTTCCTTAATAAGATTGCGGAGCGCCTGCATTGCGCTTGTCTCGTATTCGGCGCTGACCTCGGGGCGGATGAGCGTCCACTCGCTTGCACCGTCAGCGATGATGTGAAGATCGAGATCAACCGCCTTGGCGGTAGTTTCGGGAATAGCCTCCGTGGTTTCGGGAGCGGTTGTTTCGGCTTCGCCCTCACCGTTGCAGGAGGCGAGCGAAGCTGTCATAATAAGCGCAAAAAGGAGCGCAAAAATGCGTTTTGCTTTCATATCTACCCTCAATTTATTTCTTTTTGGGATTTTTCTTCTTTTTTCTTACCGAATATCCAAACGTGCCGATCGTTTTGCCGAGCTCGAAATATTCGCCGTGTGCGAATGCGGAAAGGTTTGCCTTGCCGAGGTGCAGGCTTCCCTTCTCGTCAATCAGCGACTCGTCCACTCCCGTGGCGACGATGTCGGCGATGAACATATCGTGCGAGCCCTGCGGAATGATCTCGCGGAGCTTGCATTCGAGCGTCAGCGGCGACTCGGCAATGGCGGGCGCGGAGATCTTGAAGCATTTTTCGGGCGTCAGCTTGCATTTTTCGAACTTATCGACCTTTCTTCCCGTCAGCACACCGCAGGTATCGGCGGCGCGAACGAGGTTCACGGGCACAAGATTGACGCAAAATTCGCCCGTTTCTTTGATTATTTCGTATGAATGGCGCGAGGGGCGCACCGAAATATAGAGCGCGGGCGGATGCGTCGAGATGATGCCGCACCACGCGATGGTGATCGCGTTCGGTTTTTCGCCTTCGCGGGCAGAGGTGACTATTACAGCGGGCAAAGGCGCCAGAAGCGCGCCGCCTTTCCATTCTTGTTTGGACATTTTGAACTCCTTGCTGTCGCGCTTTGCGCGAATGATAATCCGCCCGTTGGGCGGAATGATAATCTCGCTTTGCGAGAATGATAGTTTGCCTTCGGCAAAATGAAGGTAAATTTCCGCCGTGGCGGAAATTATCCTATTAAAGATCATTTTCCGCGTAGCGGAAATCATCATTCCGCCCAACG
>JAZORB010000201.1:0-2515 GCA_045656385.1 Eubacteriales bacterium
TCCCCAAGAATTCAATACCTCATCCCTCTCGGCATCCGCCTTTGCATTTTCTGCGCTTTCGTGCTGTGAGCCGTCGATTTCTATCACAAGCTTTGCCTGCGGAATATAAAAATCTACTATGTAATTTTCTATCGGATGCTGTCTTTTTACCGACATCGGCAATTTCTTTAGAAAATCGTACCACAGATGCTTTTCTTCATCTGTCATATTATTTCTTAATACCCGTGACAGTTGCGTGTTCTTTTTATTATATGGAATCACTGCAATTTAAACGGTTCGCAATTTTCCGCTATGTAGCGGGAGAAATCGTAGATTTTGTTGGTGAAGGTCATTTTGTAGCCCTCGTCCCAAGCTTTTTTCCAGCCGGTGATGTGGTCGCCGTGCTTTTCGATCATCTCGAAGTTACGCTTGCGGAAACCGTGTCCCGACATTGCAAGATATTTGCTCATCTTTGCGACGAAATTGGAAAACTCCTTATCGTCCTTATTGAGCGATCTCCATTGCTGCATTGCGGACAGTCCGTAGTAATAGATGAAGGATTCCTTTGATCCCGTTGCCTCCGCAAGAAGGTAGATGTCGGAGTTTTTGTCGAGCTGATCCGAAACCTTGCAGTCGAAATGGATCTGCGCTCTGCCGGCGAAGAGGAGCGCCGCCTCATACATTGTGGGGATGATGCAATCGGACGCTTTGCCGCCGTAAAGCAGGCGAAGCTCGCGAAGCTGTTCGTATGTCCAATCCTCGATCTGGTCCGATGCGGGAAGACCGTTTTTGCCCGCATTCGCACTCCAGTCGGTCGTGCGCTTGAGCGAGGCGTCGTGCATAAGCACCATTATATTGTCCTTTGTAAGGCGAATGTCGATCTCAATGACGTCCGCACCCATCATAATTGCGCTGAGGATGCCGGGGATCGAGTTTTCGGGGTAGTTCTGAACGTCTCCGCGGTGCGAATCGGCTGTCATTCTGCCGTTTGGCGCTGTAAGAGCGTAAAGCTTTTCCTCATAATCGAGCATCCACGCGGCGGGCGTGAATTTATCCGCCCACACGGGAACGAAGGAGTCAATGTTGAGAGCGAGCGAATCCGCTATCAGCTCGTGGTAGTTGCTCTTGTACTCAAAATCGCGGTCAAGGGTAGAAATCGTTCCGTCCTTGATCATCGATATGAATTTTTCCGCTGCCGACTGTGTTGCCAGAGGACTTCCGCCGAAGAGGACGATCTTGCCATCCTTGATCCTTATAACGTAATCCATATAGCCAATGCCGTCGATAGCCGATTCGGCGCGGTCTGTCGAGCCGACAAGGATCTCCTTGTCCGATTTGTCGGTATCTTTCTCATCTGCCACAACCTTCGGCTTCGTGCCCGAAAGCTCCTCGAGCCTTGTGGCAAGCAGATTAGATGCGTTCCATACTCTGTTTGCAGCCTTTTGGGGGCAAATGATGGAGTATTCGTTTGCGATAACGGTGAGCGGCATACCCTCGCCATTCAGGCTCCACACGCAGGTAAAGCCCTCGGGAAATTCGAGTGTATCGCTGCCAAGGAAGGTGTCGCCAAAGTAGGTCAGCGCGGAGATGAGAGCCGCTTCCTCCGTGCCCCAGATAACGATCTTTCCGTTTACGGCTTTGATGACGTAGCCATAGCCGAGATCCTTATATTCCTCGGCAATGGCGCGGGTCTCGGCGCGGTTTGTGTTGCCGACAAGAACCTCACGGACGTCGGGGGTGGATTCCACGGTGTTATTTTCCTTGTTATCGCGCGACCAGTCGCTGTTGATCGTGATCAGCACGCCGAATTTTCCCTCGATACTGCGGCGCAGATCGACTGTCTTCTTCAGCGCATCACTTCCCATGACGTCGGCGCGGATAAAGGTATAATCGCATACACCGGGTGATGCGACTGTATAAATTTCAGCCGTCTGCTCGGTTTCTGCGGTCGTGGTTTCTGCGGACCCTTCGGGAGTCTCACCTGCGCAGGACGAGAAGAGAAGAAGCGCCGCAGCGGTCAGTGTCAAAAATTTGAGAAGCTTCATCAGAGGATCGATCTTACGTAGTCGATGCTCTTCTTTGCGCACTCCATGGGAGTAAGACCCATCGAGGGCTTATCCTGCTCAACAACTACCCACTCTGCGCCCGATGCCTTTGCAGCCTCGAGGATGGAGGGGAAATCCTGCATGCCGCTTCCAACGGGGCGGAACTCAAAGCCCGAAGGACGTGCGGGAGCCTTCTTGTCGATGCCGATGAGTTCGTACATGTCGTCGCTCTTCTCGCCGTAGAAGTCCTTGAGGTGAACAACGGGGCAGCGACCTGCGTACTTCTTGATGTATTCGGAGGGATTCTCACCGCCGACGTTGACCCAGCAGGTGTCAAGCTCGGTCTTAAGCAGATCCTCGGGAACTCTCTCATAGAGAATGTCGAGGGCGTACTTGCCGTCGATGGTCATGAACTCGAAATCGTGGTTGTGGTAAAGAAGCTGAATGCCGAGCGACTTTGCAGCCTTGCCGAGGATCTCGATGAAATCAAC
>JAZORB010000202.1:0-3883 GCA_045656385.1 Eubacteriales bacterium
ATATCTTTAAGTTCTGAAATATCAATGCATCCATATTCAAATGACTTAGAAATTATTTTAAATTCAATGCATGTTGACTTATTTTTGAATTCTTGTATCGCCATATTTAAATTAGCATAGAACTCATCATCGTTAGATACATTCTTTTTGTATTCACCACGCATTCCGTCAAAAGAGATTTTTGAATATTCAAAGCCCGTTGTAGTACGTTCTATCTCATAGTCATCAGAGATGTCACTAATCGGATAAGCCTCATAAAAATCATCCTCTGGCAGCGGCACAAATGTAAACTGTATCATTTTCCAACTATTAGAAACACTCAATAATTGATCATAAGATACAATGATATACAGCTTACCGTTCACCTCTCCGGTAATAAACCCAAGCTCCTCAAAAGTGCTCACGTCTTTTTCTTTGTATCTGCAAAAATAAGCGTTACGCATTTCTGCCACCTTATCTTCAAAGTCATCGAGCACCGAGCAATATGTGTCATAGTCCTCTTGCGCTTTATCTTTTAAGAACACACCGTCTATGATGTATCTCGACAAAGTTAAAGGATCATAATAGTTTATAAGATCTACAATTCTATCATAGTCTTTTTCCATCATGCATCTGCCGCGTATTTCAACTATCGGCTCATCTTGCGGAACTCCGGTGGTAGTAATTACATCTTTACCGTACTTAAGGATCTCCCCATATTCCAGCAAATTGCGCAACACATTTATTTGTCTCGCCGGATGAGTAGTCTGTTCGTAAAGTTGACGGTAAGATTTTCCTTCATATAAGTAGTTTTCGTAGAAAGACCTTTCATCGCGTCTGAAAACGTTAATTGCAAACATATGTTTTTTGTCTGCAATATTGATTTGGTTATATAACATAAGCAAATAATCAAGACTTTCCGATATTTCTATTCCATTCCAGTCCACATAATTCAGATCAGCATTAGCACTCAAAGCATTATAGTGACCTTGATGAATCACATTTTTCGGATCAAAAACCGGCGGTTCTACTTTTATCGGCTCTTCGGTCGTGACATCTTCCGGTGGGGTGGTTTCTTCGCTGCCGGGGGTGGTTTCGACTACCGGTGGGTCCGGGGGCTGCGATATCCTCATCGCAAGGGGGATGACGGTGCAGGCGATCAGAGCGATGCAAGCCGCCGATACAGTCCATCTCATAGCGCTTTTTGTGACTGTTCTTCTCTTTCTTAATTTTTCTTTGATTTCAAAATACCTTTCAATCAGCCCCGAGTCAAGTTCTTCAAGGGCGTCGATCAATATTTCTCGGTTCATATATATACCCCATTTCTTTCAAGGTGTTCGCGCAAGCCCTCCTTTATCTTTTCGAGCTCACGGTAAACCGTCGCTATGCCGACGGACAGTTCATCCGCGAGGCTTTGCGGCGTTTGAGCCATATAATACTTACCTATAAAGATAAACTGTCTCCGCTCGGGCAGAGATTTCACGTAGCTGTTGATAAGCTCCGCAAGCTCACGCGCGCCTTGTTCGTCGGTGTTATCGGGCAATGTTGCCGCAAGCTCGTCTATCGATTCGGTAAACTCGGAGGGAATACGCTTCTTTGCGTTTTTTTCTTTGTATTTGTTGATCGCGATCCTTTTGATTATCTGCGTTAAATACGCGGGAAATTTCTGCGGTCTCTCGGGTGGGATCGCGTTCCAAACGCCGAGATATGTATCGTTCTTGCATTCCTCGCAGTCAAGGCTGTCGTGCAGGATGTTATAGGCAATGCGGTAAAGCATCGCGCCGTAAACTTCGTCCGTCACGCGTATCGCACTCTCATCGCGCAGAAAATACAGCTCGATTATCCGCTCATCGCTGATCTTTTCCTTGCGTTTCATACATTCTCCTTTCAAAGTCTGAAAAGCGCTTTCACTTATATATGTCAAGAAAATCTTGAAATTTTATCATTATTTTAGAAAAAAATCCGCGCCGAGCGCGGATTTTTACCTTCATTCTGCCGAAGGCAGACTATCATTCTCGCGAAGCGAGATTATCATTCGGCGCAAGCCGATTATCATTATGCCGAAGGCAGATTAATACTCCTTACGTCCGTCGAATGCACAAGCAAGCGTATGCGCATCTGCAAACTCAAGCTCGCCGCCTACGGGGATGCCGTTTGCGATCCTTGTGACCTTGATTCCCGCGGGCTTAAGAAGACGTGAAATGTACATCGCGGTTGCCTCGCCCTCGGTGGTCGGGTTGGTCGCGATGATGACCTCGCGAATGTCCTCGGATGCAACTCTCTCGATAAGCTCGCGGAGCTTGATATCATCGGGCGTGATATTCTGCATCGGCGAGAGCATGCCGTGAAGCACGTGGTAAACGCCGCCGTACTCGCGCACCTTCTCGATCGCCATCAGCGAACGGGTGTCGGCAACAACGCAGACGGTTGTGCGGTCGCGCGAAAGATCCGAGCAGATCGGGCAGACCTCGAGGTCGGTCAGATTCTGGCAAACGGGACAGCAATGGATGTTTCTCTTTGCCTCAAGAATAGCCTCGGCGAATCGCTCCGCCTCCGCGTCGGTCATGTCAACGACCGAAAAGGCAAGACGCATCGCCGTGCGCTTGCCGACTCCGCCGAGCTTGCCGAACTGTTCGGCAAGAAGCTCGAGCGACTTTATGCTTTCGGACATGATCAGAACGCTCCGTCGGGAATGCCGTATTTAGCGGCAAGTGCCGACATCTCTGCTGCGGATGCATCCTGAACTCTCTTGATACCCTCGTTGACAGCCGCAACGATGATGTCCTCAAGAGTCTCGGGATCGTCGGGATCGATGATCTCGGGCTCGATCTTGATCTCGGTCACGCGAAGACTGCCGTCGATCTTGAGATTGACTGCGCCGCCGCCTGCCGCAACATCGTATTCGCGGGATTCAAGATCAGCCGCGAGAGCTTCTCTCTCCTCCTGGAACTTCTGTACCTGGCGCATCATAGCGTCCATATTCTGGGGTCCGCCCCCAACTCCCTTGGGAAGTCTGACTTTCATGGTTTATTTACCTTCCTTAATATAATGTCAATTTTGATTTTCTTCGGCAAGCTCATTCAGCTCGTCGACGAGTATTTTTGCGTCGGTCGGTGCCTCGCCCTTCTTGACGAGCTCAAAGATGATGCTCTTTTCGTCTATCGGTCTGTCGAGTGCGACGGATGCCGCGGAGCAGAACGCACGGAATTTGTCAGGAAGCGAGAGCATCGTTTTGGTCAGCGACTGCGAATAGCAGATGACGATGCGGTCGTTCTCGTCGAAATATGCATTTTCGGTCTTGAGCAGCGCGCTTATCATCGGCGCGGTCGACTCGAAGGAATCAAGTATCTCCGCCCACTGTCTTATCGAACGGAGCACGCGCTCCTTCTTGTCTGCCGCAGGCGCAGGTGCAGGCGCGGGCGCGGGACGTGGAATCGGTGCCGGCTCTGCTCTCTTTACGGGAGCGGGCGCGGGCTTCGGCTTTGGAGCTTCGCGCTTTACGGGCACGGCATCGGCGGGCACGTAGGGCACGAAATCGTCGTCCGCGGGCGGAATATCGTATTCCGCGAAGGGAGGCGGCTCGCCGAAATCGTCAAATGCGGGCGGCGCTTGCTGGGGCTCGGGCTGAGGCGCGGGCGCGGCGGGGATTCCCATCGCGATCTTCGCTTCAAGCGCGGAGATCCTTGCAAGGAGTGCCTCGGGCGTTGTTCCCAACTTTTCGTCCGAAAGACGAACGAGTGTCAGCTCGGCAACCGTTCTTCTTGAAGCGCCGGGGCGCTGCATTGAGGAATATGCGTCGTCAAGCAAACGGCAATGATAGGAAAGCATCTCGCGCGAAAATGCAGCCGCATCGGCGGCAAGGCGCTCGCTTTCGCTGTCGGTAAGGTCAAGATATTTCGATGCG
>JAZORB010000203.1:0-3989 GCA_045656385.1 Eubacteriales bacterium
CGCGGCGGCAAAGGTTACGCCCGCGTTCTTTGCCATATCAAATCCGTGCTTGAGATCGTCGATAACGAGGATGTCGGAAAGCTCAAGTGAGTATTTTTTCGCTATGTCAAAAACAGGGAAGGGATGTGGTTTGCGTTTGCCCTCGCCCGCGTCCCAACCGTAAACGCTGTCGGGTGCCGAGTTGAAATTTGCTTTCCAATCGCGCAGGATGTTGTCGCTTTCCGAATGTGAAACGGTGCAGATTATGCCTCCCGCGGCGCGGTGGCGTTCGATAATTTCACGCATACCGTCGCAGGCGCGCGGAACGATATTAGCAACAAATCGCTTCCAGTTGTTATATTCATATCTCATCTCATCGGGATTCAGAGCGAGAATTTCTGTGCAATATTCAAAAAATCCCGGCTCGAAGCAAGCATCCATAAATTCCTCGTAATTCGGATGAATATCGGGGCGCAGATGGGAAAGGGTATCGAGAAGCGCGGGATAGTTGACCTCGGCGGTCGAATTGACCGTCGTGTCATCATGGTCAAGAATTATACATTTATATTTCAGCTTGGGCATAAATTACCTTTAAACATCAAAAGAAGTTTTTTCGTATATTTTTTCTATCCGTTCGGTGCGGATTCGAGGATTGGTGATCTCGTCGGTGTAAAGGAAAAGCGGAGGCTCGAACTCGAGGAGCGGAGCACCGCCAAATTTCGCTTCTACGAGCACGAAGGCGGGCTTGGAGTTAGTATCGGCATATACCGTGCACATCTTCTTGGGCTCAAGCCTTGCCTCTCTCATGGCGCAAAAAAGGTCGACGAGTCTATCCGGGCGATAAACGCAAACGAATGTCCCGCCGTATTTGAGCAGTCTTGCCGCCGCGGCGCAGAAATCCGAGATGCCGCCGTGGATCTCGTGACGTGCCGATTGGCGTATTGAATCGGGGCTCTCGGGTCCGGGATGTGCAAAATAAGGCGGGTTCGAGAAAACACAGTCAAACTCGCCGCCGAGAAGATCGGCGCGTGCCTCGCGGATGTCGATATTGTGAACAGTCATTCTATCTCCGAGGCTGTTGAGTTCGACGTTGCGTGCGGCGAGGTCGGCGCTTTCCTTTTCGATTTCAAGCGCACAAACGTGATCGAACTTTTTAAATGCAGCAGCGAGAAGACTGACAACACCCGTGCCGCAGCCGAGCTCGCAGGCTCGCTTACCCCGGCGCAAACGCGCGGCGAGGAGATATGAATCCGATCCCCAGGCAAGCCCCTTGCCGTTCGAGATCATCTTCACCCGATCACCCACGGCGATTATATTTTCGTTTTCCGAAAGATTTATATTTTCCATAAAAATTATTCCTTAGGGTCAAAAAAAGCGGAGCGTGTACTCCGCTTTTTATGTGTGACTGAATAAATTACTCAGCCTTGGGAGCCTCAACAGGGCAAGTATCTGCGCAAGAACCGCAGTCAATGCACTTGTCGGGATCAATTACGTACTTGCCGTCCTGCTCGCTGATAGCCTCAACGGGGCATTCCTCAGCGCAAGCGCCGCAAGCGATGCAATCATCAGTGATCTTGTATGCCATTGTGACACCTCCGTATGTTGTAGTGGCTATATTGTATCACAAATTTCTCAAAAAGAAAATAGGTTTTGCAAAAAAAGTTTGAAAAATTTCAAAAAAATTTTTGGAAGGCGATTATTCTTCGTTTTCGGAAGTGTCGGGGGCGTCGGTTTTTCTCTTTTCTGCCTTTGTAATTACGCGGATATTACTCATATGGTAGTTTTTGGGAACAATATCCTGCTTATCGTTCAACTTGACCTTCACGTTGCCTGCAATGGGGAAGATGTCGATTACGACACCCTTGCCGTCGGGAGTGTCAACAAGAGAGTCAACGGGCGGCATCAGCGCGATCTCGCGCTCGTAAGCCTCCTGCTCATAACGCAGACAGCACATAAGTCTGCCGCAGGTGCCCGAGATCTTTGCCGCATTGATCGAAAGTCCCTGCTCCTTTGCCATCTTGATCGAAACCTGAACGAAGTTGGGAAGGAAGCCTGCACAGCAAAGCTTGCGTCCGCAAACGCCGAATCCACCGATCATTCTCGCCTCGTCGCGGATACCGATCTGACGAAGCTCGATGCGTGTGCGGAAGACGGATGCGAGATCCTTGACGAGTGCGCGGAAGTCAACTCGTCCCGCAGAGGTGAAGAAGAAGATGAGTTTGGTGTTGTCGAAGGTGTACTGTGAGTCAACAAGCTTCATGTCAAGCCCGTGGTCAGCGATCTTGCCGAGGCAGATCTTGAAAGCCTCGCGCTGTCGGCGGCGGTTGTCCTCGTGGTGAGCTTCGTCCTCCTTTGTTGCCGCGCGAATAACGGGGCGAAGGGGAGCGACGACCTGATCTTCAGCTACCTTTCGGTTCGAAATGACTACCTCGCCGAATTCGAGACCTTGCGCGGTTTCTACGATCGCGTGACTGCCCATGCGGTAATGCTTGTCCTTGGGATCGAAATAATACACCTTGCTTCCGTGCTCGAAGCGTATGCCTACGATCTCGGGGCCTTCAATCTCCTTGGGCGCTTCTACCGGCACATCGGCAAAGACTGCATCAAGCGTGGGATCGAGAGGCATTCCGTCAAGATATGCATCGTCCGTCTTACCCAGCGAAAGGAAATCCGATTCGGTTTTTGAACGCGAGGGTAGAAAATCGAGATCATTTTCCGGCAGGGCGGTGAGAAGTTGAGCGTTTTCGTTTCTCTTCTGTCTGTCCTTGTTGCTCTTTCTGCTCTTGTTTTTGTCGTTCTGCTCGCCGACGGCGTGCTCTTCGGATATCGGGTTTGCCGCTGCTTCGGGGCGCGCCTTTGGCTGCTGAGGGTTCTTTTTATTCTTGTTTTTGTTGGTGTTTCTGTGAGGCTGATTGCTTTGCGCGGTTGCCTTGGGGCTAGCTTCAGCGGCAGGTGCCTCAGAGGGCGCCTTAACCTGAGCAGTCGCTTCCTCGGGGCGGTTCTGACCCCGATGTCTGTTTCTGTTGTGATGGTGTCTTTTATGATTTGGCTTCTTCGCGCCGGCATTTTCGGCGGAAGGCTTTTTGTTTTCGTTGTTTTCCAAAATTTATATCTCCTGTATCTATCTTTTAAAATTTCGAGAGCATCGAAATCAGTGTAAGTCTTGTGTTGGAATTGCGCTCAAGGGCGGATATTGCTTCAAGAAGTGCGTCCGAGATCAGAAGCAGCTTTCGAAGCGAAAAACTGTCGGAAAGCGCGGTTGCGCGCTCGCGATCGGAGAAGAATCTTAAAGCCGCTTCGCCGTCGCGTTTGAGAAGTGCAAGATCACGGATCGCAAGCGCGAAGGATTCAAGCTGATCCTTTGCCACCTCGCGAGTTGACGTGCAGACCTCGGTGACGTGGATGAGCAAATCCGCTTTTTTTGCCGCATTGGCTGCCAGGATGCAGAATTTTTCGGATGCGCGGCGCGCCTCGGCGATCTTTGCGGCTTCCTTTCCCGAAAGAAGATCAATGGCAAGCCCCGCGGAACCGTCTGCGCTCATTATGACGTCGTTGAAAAGCACCGGCTCGGTGCGCTTTTTCAATTCGAGCGAGGGCTCTGCAATGAGCATCGCACGCTCGGTGTCTTCGGGCGAGAGGGGCTTCATTCGGATGATCGGCGCGCGCGACTTGATCGTTTCGAGCATCAGCGCCGAGTTTTCACAGAGAAGCAGAATGAAGGCGTATGGTGGCGGCTCTTCGAGAGTGAGAAGAAGCGCGTTTTGCGCCTGCACCGTCATTGTGTGCGCGTCGTTTATGATGTAGATCTTGCGTTCAAGATCGTTCGGATATATGTGAACGTCGCGGCGAAGATCACGTATAGATTCAACGCCGACAGATGCTTTGCCGTCCGTACCGATCAGGGTGACGTCGGGGCAAGCCCCGCGCGAGATATTGCGGCAGTTTCGGCACTCACCGCAGGGAAGGGCGGGGGCATCGGGATTTGTCCGATTCTCGCAAACAAGAGCCTT
>JAZORB010000204.1:0-4594 GCA_045656385.1 Eubacteriales bacterium
CGGTGAGAAGGGCGCAGTTGAGACCACTGCAGCTCCCGAGACTCAGGCTCCTGAGACCCAGGCTCCCGAGACTCAGGCTCCCGAGACTCAGGCTCCCGCAGTAGAAGAGACTACTGCAGCTGCAGCTCCCGAGACTCAGGCTCCCACCACCGAGCCCGCTCCCGCTAAGAAGGGTTGCGGCGGTATGATCGCAGGCGGCGTTGCTATCATCGCTATCCTCGGCACCGCTCTCATCATCAAGAAGGAAGACTAATTCCTGATATATAAAAACCTCTCGCTTCGGCGAGAGGTTTTTATTATTTTCGATTTTTCTTGACTTTCTGTAAGAAATATGATAATATATACATATAATATAATGAGATATTATGTGCTCATGTAAAAAAGGGGGCGGGCGAGTGCGGTTTGATCGCGAATTGAATATGATTCTGATCTCGGCGCGCGAGCTTGCCGAACGTGCGGCACAGGGTGGAAGTCTTGGCGGAGCATCCGATTCCCCGACTGCGGAGGAGGGAAGGGCTCTTCACAAGCTCCTTGCCGAATCGCAGGGGGAGAGCTTTCGCCCGGAGTATCCGCTTTCTGCGGATATCCAAAGCGGAAGCCTTGCATATCGAATCTCGGGACGCGCCGACGGCGTTATAGAGGCGGCAACGCCGGTTGTGTTGGAGTTTAAGACTGTGACACATTCCGCCTTCGATAGAGCATCCTCGAGGCTTGGACGCGCGCAGGTGACGGTATATGCCGCGCTTTATGCTTTGTCGCACGACTCCAAAAAGGTGACTGCTCGGCTGGTTATCGCAACTCCCGACGGCGAAAAGGTCAAAAATTCGGATAGGACGTATACTGTCGATGAGCTGCGCATCGCGCTCCATGGGCTTCTCTCGAGCGTCTCGCCGCTTGCGTATAACGAGGCTGATTCGCTTCGCAAGGTCCACCCCGAGCTTTCAAAGTTGAAATTTCCGCATCCGAGCCTGCGCGACGGGCAGCGCGAGCTGATCTCATCCGTTGCGTCGGCAGTCAAGGGCGGAAAAAGGCTTTTTGCCCAAGCTCCGACGGGCATCGGAAAGACGGTTTCGGTGCTTTACGGCGCGGCACGAGCGATGGGTCAGGCGGATATCCGAAGGATCTTTTATCTTACCGCCAAGGCTAGCACACGCCGCGAGGCTTATGCCGCCGCGGGGAGACTTGCAGGTGCGGGTGCGGGGCTTCGGACGATGGTGCTGACGGCAAAGGAGCAGATCTGCCCGCGCAAAGTGGGTCCCGATTTTATCTGTGACCCCGAGCATTGTCCGCTTGCAAAGGGCTATTACGATCGGCGCGCGGCGGCGCTTGAGTCGCTGACGATGAACTACAAGGGCTATCCCGCGGGCGCGATCTTGCAAGCGGCGGCAAAGCATAGTGTTTGCCCCTACGAGCTCTCACTTGACCTTTCGGAATACTGTGATATAATTATCTGCGATTACAATTACGCTTTTGATCCCGCCGTTAAACTACGCAGATACTTTGCGGAGGGTGCGTATTGCGGCGGCAAGAACGTTTTTCTCATCGACGAGGCGCACAATCTGCCCGAGCGCGCGAGGGATATTTTCTCGGCAACGCTGACACGTCAGGATATTGCCCGCTTACGCGAGGCGGTTCCTTTGGATAATTCACTCACGTCAGCGCTCGATGCGCTCGATGCGGCGGTCTGCCGCGCGGGCGAGCTTTGCGAGGAGAATATGACCGAGCAAGACGGCGTGCGGTGCGGTTATTATTTCAATCTCAATCCGCTCCCCGAGCTCGACGACGCCGTTGCGCGCGCGCTTGAGAGAGCAGAGCTCTTCTATTTTACGCACAGAACCGATCTGCCTCTCGCCGGTGCGGCATCTCGATTCCGCGGTATCTGCAAAAAGTGGCAGAACGCGGCGGAGAATTTCGATGAGAGATACAGAACCTATATTGAAAAGATCGGCGACGAGGTTTCGCTCAAGCTCTATTGTCTCGACCCGTCGGCTCGGCTTGACGAGGCTCTTTCGGAGGCTTACGCATCCGTCTTCTTCTCGGCAACGCTGACTCCGGCTGATTACTTTTCGGATATTCTCGGCGGCGGCAAGGACAGCCGATCGATCTCGCTTCCCTCGCCCTTCCCGCGCGAGAATCTGGGACTTATCGCGCTGACGTCGGTCAGCACCCGCTTTGAGGACAGAGATAAGTCCTACAAAAAGATCGCGGGCGCGATCGCGGCGACGGTTGCGGCAAAGCGGGGCAATTACATCGTTTATTTCCCGTCGTACAAATATATGCAGAGCGTTGCCGACATCTTCACGGCGCGCTACCCGAACGTTCCCGTAGCCATTCAGCGAAGCGGCATGACGAGGCAGGAAAGGGAAGAATTTCTCTCCTTCTTCGAGGATGACGTCGGGCGTCTCCGCGTCGGCTTTTGCGTTCTTGGCGGAAGCTTTTCGGAGGGCGTTGACCTGCCGGGAAGCAGACTGATCGGCACACTGATCGTCGGCGTCGGACTCCCGGGGCTTTCGGCGGAGCGAAACATCATCCGCGACTATTTCGAAAACCGCGCCGAATGCGGATACGACTACTCATACACCTATCCCGGAATGAATTCTGTCCTGCAGGCGGCGGGAAGAGTCATTCGCCGCCCCGAGGACAGGGGCGTGGTCATCCTCATCGACGACCGCTATGCGGGCGAAAAATACCGCGCGCTTTATCCCCTGCATTGGGAGGGGATGCGGTTTGCGCAGGATTTGCCCGCGCTGCAAGCCGAGCTTGCGGGATTTTGGGCAAAAGATGTGCCTGAATGATTAAAATAACAAATAAATTTTGCGATTTTTAAAATAATACTTGCAAAATGCGAGCTTTTGTGGTATAATATTTGCTATACGAAAGTTAAATTCTGCAATTTTTTTCGAAAAAATTGCACTTTTGAAAAGGCAAGCCGCATTTTGCCTATACAAGGAAGGAAACCTACCATGGAAAGAACCACAATCAAAGAAATTTTTGCGGCACCCGAAAAATTTGCGGACTGTGAAATCACAGTTGCAGGTTGGGCAAGAACTATCCGTTCCAGCAATGTATTCGGCTTCATCGAGCTGAACGACGGCTCTTATTTCTCAAATCTTCAGATCGTTGTTGAGAGCGAAAAGCTCTCGAACTACAAAGAGATCGTAAAGCAGAACGTTGGTGCATCCTTCGTCTGCAAGGGTATCCTCGTGCTGACTCCCGAGGCTCCCCAGCCCTTCGAGCTCAAGGCGACCGAGATCGTGCTTGAGGGCGCATCGGCTCCCGATTTTCCGCTTCAGAAGAAGCGTCACTCGCTTGAGTACCTTCGTACCATCGCGCACCTCCGTCCCCGTGCGAACACCTTCAATGCCGTGTTCCGCGTTCGTTCGGTAGTTGCTTATGCTATTCATAGCTTCTTCTTCGAGAGAGGCTTCGTTTACGTTCACACTCCCCTGATCACAGGCTCCGACTGCGAGGGCGCGGGCGAGATGTTCCAGGTCACCACACTCGACCTTGCAAATCCCCCCAAGACCCCCGACGGAGAGATCGACTACTCGCAGGACTTCTTCGGCAAGAAGACCGGACTTACCGTTTCGGGTCAGCTCAATGTTGAGACCTTCGCGATGGCATTTGCCAACGTTTACACCTTCGGTCCGACCTTCCGTGCGGAGAGATCCTTCACACAGCGTCACGCGGCAGAGTTCTGGATGGTTGAGCCCGAGATGGCATTCGCCGATCTTAACGACTATATGGACACCGCAGAGGCTATGGTCAAGTATATCGTCAAGTTCGTTATGAAGGAGTGCCCCGCAGAGCTCGAATTCTTCAACAAGTTCATCGACAAGGGCCTCATCGAGAGACTCCAGAACCTCGTTGACAACGATTTCGGACGCATCACCTACACCGATGCCGTTAAGCTCCTTGAGGAGAGCGGCGTGAAGTTCGATTATCCCGTTAAGTGGGGCATCGACCTTCAGACCGAGCACGAAAGATACCTCACCGAGCAGGTATTCAAGAAGCCCGTATTCGTCACCGACTATCCGAAGGACATCAAGGCATTCTATATGCGTCAGAACGACGACGGCAAGACCGTTGCGGCTGCAGATATGCTCGTTCCCGGCGTTGGAGAGCTCATTGGCGGTTCTCAGCGTGAGGAAAGACTCGACAAGCTCGAGGAGGCTATCACCCGCTTCGGACTCGCTCCCGAGGATTATTCTTGGTACTGCGACCTTCGTCGCTACGGCGGAACAAAGCACGCGGGCTACGGCCTTGGCTTTGAGCGCATGATCATGTACGTTACCGGTGTTTCCAACATCCGTGACGTTGAGGCGTTCCCCAGAACCACAGGAAACGCTGATTTCTAATAAAAGTAAGCCGCGAACGGCTTACCGACAGCAATTTATTACTCAGAAAGGAAGCCGTTATGCTTTACTCAGAAATGTCTACTGCAGAGCTTGAGGCACTTGGCTCAAGTTATCTTGAAAAATATAAAAAGATCTGCGCAGAGGGCAATCATCTTGACCTCTCGCGCGGAAAACCCGGACGCGCACAGCTCAATATGATGCAGGGAATGCTCTATTGCATCCACTCATCCGCAGAT
>JAZORB010000205.1:0-4373 GCA_045656385.1 Eubacteriales bacterium
GGATGGGAGGGCAGAGATTACAACGAAAGTGCTGACCCCATCACTCCCCATATGCGCGCCATTGACTCGATCTATCCCCAGGACGAGGCGTTCGAAACCGCAATTCAGGGCGGCGTTACCACCGCTTGCACCGGCCCCGGCTCGGCTAACGTAGTCGGCGGAAGCTTTGCTGTTATCAAGCTTGTCGGCAACCGCGTCGACAATATGATCGTTAAGCATCCCGCGGCAATGAAGTGCGCTTTCGGCGAAAACCCCAAGCGCGTTTACGGTCAGTCGAAGAAGAGCCCTGTGACCCGCATGGCAACTGCCGCGATCCTTCGCGAGCTTCTCTTCAAGTCGCGCAGATACCTTGCCGACAAGGAAGCGGGCAAGGATGTCTTTGATATGAAGCTTGAGGCGATGATTCCCGTTATGAAGGGCGAGATTCCGCTCAAGGCTCACGCTCACCGCGCGGATGATATTCTCACCTCGATCCGTATTGCGAAGGAATTTGGCGTAAAGCTCACTCTCGACCATTGCACCGACGGCTCCGTCATCGCAGAAGAGCTTGCAAAAGAGGGCTATCCCGCATTCGTCGGTCCCTCCCTTGGCGGCAAGAGCAAGGTTGAGCTTATAAACAAGGCTTTCTCCACTCCCGGTGACCTTGCGGCGGCAGGCGTTGATATCAGTATCATCACCGATGCACCGGTAATTCCTCTCCAGCATCTTCCCATGTGCGCGGGTCTTGCCGCAAATGCGGGACTCGGCTATGAGGCTGCTTGGCACGCAATCACAATCAATCCCGCCCGTGCGCTTGACATTGCCGACCGCGTCGGAAGCCTCGAGGTAGGCAAGGACGCCGACGTCGTCGTTTGGACCGCCGACCCGATCACCTCTGTTGGCGCAGAGGCATATATGACCATCGTTGACGGAAAAATCGCTTATCAGCAGTAAATAAAGTTTGGAGGAAACAACGATGAAAAAGATGCTGGCGCTCATTCTTGCGCTACTTATGATCGTTCCTCTCGCGTCTTGCAACAAGACCGAGGAGCCCGAAGTTACAACCGAACCCACTCCTATTGAAACCACAATCGAACAGACAGAGCCCGTGACCGAAGCCCCCACCGACTGCGCTCACAGCTATACCGAAGTGATCACCGAGAAGCCCAAAGCACTCAAAGACGGTGTAAAGACTCTCACTTGCTCCGCTTGCGGTGATTCCCGCACTGAAGCAATTCCCGCAACGAAGACTCTCAAGGTCCTCGCCATCGGCAACAGCTTCTCCTCCGATGCCACCGAGTATCTTTGGAATATCGCAAAGGACGGCGGCGTTGAAAAGATCATCATCGGCAACCTCTACATCGGAGGATGCGCGCTCGATAAGCATTACAGCAATATCAGAGCCAATGCTGGCGCATATAAGTATTACAAGAATACAAACGGCAGATGGACCGAGACTGCTAACGTCAGCGTCCAGAAGGGACTTGCAGACGAGGAATGGGACATCGTCACCGTTCAGCAGGCAAGCGGATCGAGCGGCGTTGAGACCACGTATACTCCTCTTGCAAAAATTCTTGAATACATTGCCACAAACGAGCCGAATGCAGACGTTTACTGGCATCTGACTTGGGCATATCAGCAGAACAGCACTCATTCTTCCTTCCCGACCTACGGAAGCGACCAGATGAAGATGTATAACGCTATCCTCAAGGCATACGATTCCAAGGTCAAGACTCAGGAAAGCATCGTGGGTACCATCCCCTCGGGTACTGCAGTCCAGAATCTCCGTTCCTCCTATATCGGCGACACCATCACCCGCGACGGCTATCATATGAGCTATGATTACGGCAGATATACCGTTGCGCTGACCTGGTTTGCATACCTCACGGGCGGCGACGTTGACACGGTCGATTGGCTCCCCACAAGCTATGCGGCTGTTCTCAAGGATCACCTTCCCGCAATGCGCGAGGCTGTAAAGAAGGCACTCGAGAAGCCCTTCGAGGTCACCAAGGTCACCGCGGCAAAGCCTGCATCGGCAACGACCGAGGCGAAGACCGACGCCGAGATCCTCAAGTCCCTCGGCAAGAATATCGAGGATTACACCCTCCTCAACTGGCCGCGTAAGGTTCAGTCTTATTATGACTCGACCAAGGGCAGCCACCTCATCGACTCCACAAACAGCACGGCATCGAACATCCCGAACTTTATTTCCTCTGTTATGCTGACCAAGGAAAATCTTCCCGTAGGCTCGATCGTTATCTGTGACAGCGGATATAAGTACCGCCCCGAATTCTGGATAGACGAAAACACAAAGAATACAAGCTCGACCCGTAACCCCAACACCACCACCCACGTTGCCGAGGTCACCGAAGCGTGGTGGGACGGCATCACCCTCCGCGCCTTTAACCTTTCCACGAGTGTTACAAGAGCTGTGACCGAGGCTGATATTCCCCATCTCCGCATCTATCTGCCCAAGGCGGCAAATCCCGTGCCTCCCGTAAAGGAACCCGGTATGCCCGATATCAACGTTATCGTTCCCGAGGAAACCAAGCCTGCCGAGCCCACCGAGCCCGTGGTTATTGACGACAGCGCCGCATTTACTTCCCTCGGACTCAATATCGCAGATTATGAGGTGCTTGATTGGTTCCTCCAGGTTCAGGCGTATTACAACTCCAAGAACCAGATCGGTATTTATAACGCCCAGACCAGCACCGCGACGAATGTTCCTAACTTCATTGCATCGAAGCTCCTGACCAAGGAGGACCTCCCCGTCGGCTCGGTCATCATTGTTGACAGCGGATATCAGTACCGCCCCGAGGGTTGGGTTACCGAGACCACGAAGAACTCCTCCCGCCCCGGTAACGTCACAACCGCGGCAGTTAAGGTAACCGAGGCTTGGTGGGGTAATTACACCATCCGTGCATTCAATCTCTCCGCCGTAACTACAAGAGCAATGGCGGACGCAGACGTGGTGCATCTCAGAATTTACGTGCCCAAGAAATAAAACCGAAAAAAATAAGGACTCGGATCAAATCCGAGTCCTTTGTGTTTATCCAAGTTCGCGTCTGTAAAGTTTAAAGAAATCCTCTTCCGTCATGCCGCCGCAGTCATCAGGCTTGTTCTTCTTTTCGAAGAGATCGGCAAATCCGCCGATCTTGCCTGCGTGGTCTGTGCCGCCGGTTACGTAAAGTCCGCGCTCGCGGCAAAGAGCGTCGTAGGCGACTCTTTCTTCGGGAAGAATGGAGGGATGGTATACCTCAATGCCCTTGATGCCCATCTTGATAAGATCTTCTATGTATTCTTGCTTATTATGCGGATGAGCGATGACGGGAACACCGCCCGCGGCGAGGATGATCTTGATGCATTCCTCAATGTCGGGGGTGAAATAGCCGATCGCGGCTTCAAGCTCGGGCTCACGCTCCTTGGGGGGAGTGAATGCGTCCTTGATGAATTGCGGATGCTCCGCGTGCTCGTAGATACCCTTCTTTTCAAGAACGGTGAAGACCTGCGTGTAATAGTAAAAATCATTGCCGGGGAAGGCGTCGAGAACTTCCTGCCATGTTGCTCCGGGACGGAGTGAGCCGTTTGCGAGTGATTCTTCAAAGAGAAGATGGCATCTCTCTCTGTGTCGCGAGGAGCAACGCTCGATCAGCTCGCGCATTGCGGGATGCTCGGCGTCGAAATCGTAGCCGAGAAGGTGGAAGCCCGTGCCGAGTCCCTTGGTGATGAACTCGATTCCGAGCATGGAATATATCCCCGCCTTGCGGCAGGCAACGTCAAAGCGGTGCGCGCCCTTGACGGTATCGTGGTCGGTCAGTATCAGCGCCTTGTGCCCGATCTCTTTGGCAATATCAACGATCGCCTCGGGTGAGAGAAAGCTGTCCGAAATGTCGGAATGAAGATGACAGTTTGCAAAAAACGCCATTGTTAAGCCTCCATGGGTAGTAATTTACCTTATTATAGCACAAAATGACGGGATTTGCAATAAATTTGCAGAAAAACAGCAGATTCCGCCACTCGTTGACGTCGTTACTTTTTATCAATCACATACAGAGGCTATAATCTGTAGTACCTTATTTCAACTAAAAGTTGACAGTATTCAGAAAGCTATGTTCGCACTAGAAAAACGGGGGTGAAGGGGGCGCAGCCCCCTTCATCGCTTACGATGTCATCCTGAGGGAGTGCCCGCAGGCATATACGCCCGAAGGATCTCGTGACGCGCCCATTTACAAGCGCGTCGCGGTGCCTGTACGATGGAGTTTGATGTGAATAACCGTAAAATAAAAGTCAAACTGCTTTGTTAGAACATACTAAAGTCAACATAAACGAAATCACTGTGTAATTTTGAAACTACACAGTGATTTTACATTTTCACATATATTTAGTTTTTTGGT
>JAZORB010000206.1:0-10011 GCA_045656385.1 Eubacteriales bacterium
TACCTCGGCACAGAGGGTAAGGTATCCCTTCCCCAGCTTACCGACGAGGAGATCCGCAAGCTTCGCTACGTCAACTACGACCGCGACTACACTCAGTTCGGTCTTTGCACCTTTGAGGAAGTTCTCAACACCTTCAAGGGAAGATGCTACATAAACATCGACAAGTTCTGGGATCATCCCCGCGAGATCTCGGATGCCATCCGCGCGCACGGAATGCTTGACCAGATCGTTGTTAAGTCCTCTCCCAAGACCGAGATCCTTGACATCGTCGAGGAATACGCTCCCGAGGTTTACTACCTCCCGATCGTAAAGAAGGACGAGGGTATTCACGAGGAAATGATGCGCCGCAATATCAACTACGTTGGTTGCGAGGTCGTATTCACCGATGAAAACGAGGGCGTTGGCTCTACTCAGTTCATCGACAAGCTCCATGCAGATAACAAGCTCGTTTGGGCAAACGCTATCATTTATAACTACAAGGCACAGCTCGCGGCAGGACATTCCGATGATTCCTCCTTCACCGTATCTCCCGATTACGGCTGGGGCTGGCTTGCAGACCGCGGTTACGATATCATCCAGACCGACTGGACTCTTGCAATGTGCACCTACCTCAACGAGACCGGAAAGAGATTCAAGAAGTAATGCCCGCAAAGATTCAGCTTAACCCCGATGCGGAGATGGTAAAGATCGTCCGTGAGGGCTTGAAACAGCGCGGAGGCTACTGCCCTTGCCGCCGCGAGCAGAGCGAGGATACCAAGTGTATCTGCCGCGAGTTCCGCGAGCAGATGGAGGATCCCGAATTTGAGGGATTCTGTCATTGTATGCTCTATTATAAGCCGAGAGGATAAGATAATGGAAGTTAAGATCACACTTGAAAACTTCGACGAGGAAGTTCTGCAGTCGGAAGTTCCCGTAATCGTCGATTTCTATGCCGATTGGTGCGGCCCCTGCAAGATGCTGGCACCCGAGCTTGAGGCCGTTGCCGAGGAGCTTGAGGGAAAAGTCAAGATCGGCAAGGTCAACGTCGACGAGCAAGGCGAGCTTGCAAATGCTTTCTCGATAAACGCCATCCCCGCCGTCATTGTCTTCAAAAACGGACAGGAGACCGCGAAGAACGTGGGATATTGCAAGAAGGAGAAGATACTTTCTCTGCTTGCGTAAAGCTTAATATGAAAAGGACTGCTTCGTCATTGATGAAGCAGTCCTTTGTTCTGTTATTTTGCGTTTCTGTATTCCTCGAGCTTGTCGGGAAAGTTTACGGTCATGCCGTCAACGCCGGCATCGTAGGCGAATTTCATGATCTCCTCGTCCTTTACGCCCCAGGCGCGGACGCGGAAGCCCATTTTATGCCATCTTTCGACGTCCTCTGCGGTCATAAGCGTGGCGCGGGGGCAGATCTCGGTTGCTCCGAGTGCGAGAAGCTCGGCTTCAAGCTCGGGGGTCACTTCCTTGGTCAGCAGTCCGAATTCAAATTCGGGCGCGTAGGCGTGGAAATTCTTGAGATAATTAAGCTGGAAAGAGGTGACGACGGTTTTGTTAACGAGATTGTATTTACGGAGAAGGTCTGCTGTGCCTTTTTCAACGCCCTCTCCCTTGAGCTCGATCGCAAAAATGAGGTCGCGGAATGCGAATTTCGCGAGGAAATCCTCAAAGACAACGATCTTGTCGGTGTAGCCGTTCTTCTTTACGTCAAGCTCCATAAGCTCTGCGAGCGTGCATTCCTCAACGCTTCTCGGGTCGCCGGTCACGCGCTCGAGAGTGTTGTCGTGGAAGAGAACGAGAACGCCGTCGGCGGTGCGTCTGACGTCGGTCTCAACGCCGTTTGCTCTCATAAAAACTCCGGTATAGAAGGAGAGAAGCGTGTTTTCGGGCAGATATTCGGATGCGCCGCGGTGAGCGTAATTTATAAAGGATTTTTCGTATTTCTTGTAGTCAGACATTGTGACACTCCTTTCGGGGAATGAATATATTATACCATATTTTTGTGAGAAAAGTCAATGCGCGATATTGCTCTCTATTGACATTTATATTGCGATTGTGCTATAATTAAAGAAAAACGGAGGTGCGCCATGGCACTTTTTCACATAACGTTTCGCGCGCACGCGCTTAATCACGATACTTCGATAAACGTCGTAATCCCGGAAGGGTACGATCAGGAAAAGATCCCCGTGCTGTGGCTTCTTCACGGTATGCACGGCGACCATACGGGATGGTGTCGCAAGACGAGCATCGAACGCTATGCGAATGATTTTGGAATAGCCGTGGTATGTCCCGACGGCGAGAACAGCTATTACACCAATATGGCGTATGGCAAGAGATATTTCGACTACGTTTCGGATGAGCTTGTGAGATTCGTCCGCAAGACCTTCCGCTTCAGCGAGCGTCGCGAGGATAATTTCATCTGCGGACTTTCGATGGGCGGTTACGGCGCACTTCATACTGCGCTTATGTGCCCCGAGCAATATTCCGCCGCGGCAAGTCTTTCGGGTGTTGTTGATATCGTCAGCCGCCTGCAGACCTGCAAGTGGACTCACGAGGCGAGAATGGTTTGGGGCGATGATTTCCGTGAAAACGTCAAAAACTGTGACGCCGACATTATGTGGCTTGCTGAAAACTTCCCGAAGGATAAGGAAAAGCCGAGAATATACTCCTGCTGCGGCACCGAAGATACCCTTTACGGCGACAACGTGGGCTTCCGCGACTTTATGCAGAATAGCGATTTTGATTACACCTACGACGAGGGTCCCGGCGTTCATAACTGGGCGTTCTGGGATGAATGGGTGAAAAAGGCTATAAAGTGGATGCTTGGGGTAAGATAATATGACTTATAAGTTAAGCGACGAAACGCTTGCGCTGCTCGAAGACATTGAAGCGCGCATCGATCCCGAAACCGAAGAGAACTATATAAATCAATGGCGCGATTTTTTGTATGATCGCTTTGACGGCGATATTTTTGTGCCCGAACGCAAAAAATGCTCGTCGCCGTCGGTCGATATTCCGAGGATCGACAATATTAACGATGCGCTTGAAAGTTATGATAATATGCTCCGCCATCAGCTTCAGGGCGTTTCCGATACTTTGGGGAAGAAAAAAGGCAATCTTTGTGTCCGCGCCAATTACGGAACGGGAATTCTCAGTTCTCTTTTCGGCGCGGAGATCTTCGTTATGCCGAGGCATACGAACACTCTCCCGACGACCCGTGCCTTTAACGATACCGAGATAATACGCTCAAAGGTTGAGGCGGGCATGCCCGATCTCTCTTGCGGATTTGGCAAGAACGTCTTTGAATTCGGCGAGCTTTGCGCCGAGGTCTTTGAGAAGTATCCGAAAATCAAAAAGTACGTAAAAGTCTATCACCCCGACCTGCAGGGACCGCTTGATATCTGCGAATTGCTCTGGGGCGGCGAGATCTTTTATGCGATGTATGATGAGCCCGAGCTCGTCCACGCGATGCTTCGTCTGGTGACTGATACTTATACCGCATTTATTGAAAAATGGTTCAAGCTTTTTTCGCCGAGTGACGAAATGAATCTCCATTGGGATATGCTTTGGCATCGGGGTGCTATCATGCTCCGAAACGACAGTGCGATGAATCTATCCCCCGCACTTTACAAAGAATTTGCTATGCCCTACGACGGCGAATTGCTTGAAAAATACGGCGGTGCGGTACATTTCTGCGGAAGAGGGGATCACTATATCGAGCTTCTTTCAAGTATCCCGGGGCTTTTCGCCGTTCAGATGAGTCAGCCGCAGTATAACGATATGGAAGTTATCTTTAAGAATACCGTGGATAAGGGCATCAAGCTGCTCTCGTTCAATAAAAAGGTCGCCGAGGAGCAACTCTCCCGCCCGGGTGGGTTCCGGCATAATCTCAGCGTATAGTAAAGAAAAGGCAGTTTGTTTCCAAACTGCCTTTGTTTTTATTTAATTATAAATTTATCATCCTCGGTAAGGCCAAGGTCCTCGATTCCGCGCTCGAACCAGGGGCGGACGTTCTGAAGCTCTGCTCCGGTATGCGCGTCGCTTCCGCAATAGAATTTGCAGCCTTCTTCCTTCGCTATGAAGTAGGGGCGGAGAAGAATGTCGCGCTCGCTGTCTTTATAGTGCATATCCGAGGTGTTGAGCTCAATGCCCATGCCGAGCTTTGCCGCTTTTGCGAAAACACGGTGCATTTCGTGATCGGGAATCGCGCTGACGGTTGCAAGCAGCTTTTCGCGGTCGCCTTTCCAGATTAGCGGGCAGGTCATGTGTGCTAGACCGATCTTGTAGAAGGGAAGATCCATTGCGAGAAGCACGTCGATGCGCTTCACCCACCACTCCGCGCGGCTTTCGGGAGAGGCAAGCATCTCCTCGCTCATCGTGAAATTAGTCATATGGAAATGCGTTGTCGGAACTACGATGAAGTCAAGCTCCTCCATTCGCTCGCGCGAGCATCCGAGAGTCAGATTTTTGTCCATATCGGTCTCGCAGCCGAAAAGGAAACGAATCCCCTCGCTCTGCGGGAGCGGTTTTGACTGAGAAATATGAGGATAGTCCTGCTTCGAATACCATTTCGACGCGCCCTCTACCTTCTCGTCCCAGAAGTGATCGGTGATGACTATCGTGTGAAGTCCTTCCTTCTCGGCATATCGCAAGATCTGCTCGGGACTCTGCTCGGGGTCGTGCGAGCAGGAGGAAAGGCGGGAATGGATGTGAAAATCGTGATCAAATGTATATTTTTTCATCATTTTACTATCTTACTTTCAACGTATTCGAATCCGAGGCGGTTGATGGTGTCGGCGAAGCGCTCGCCGGGCTTGCCCTCGTCGCGGAAGAAGAGAATGGTGCGCTCGATGACGTCGAGGACCTCTTCTTCGGAGGTGAAGAGCTTCGAGAGGGGGCGTCCTTGCGCCGTTTTCTTGCCCCATCTGCCGCCGATGCAGATCTTGTAGCCGCTAATGTAGGTCGAAGTGACTCCGAAGGGGCAGGTGCCCTTGCAGCGTCCGCAATGATTGCAGAGCTCTTCGTCTACCTTGAGCTTGCCGTCGACAAGCTGAGCCGCGCCGACGGGGCAGGCTTCCTCGACTTGGCATTTCTTGCAGCCGCGGCACTTTTCAAGGTCGTGTGCGGGAACACGCTGACCGATAATGCCGAGGTCGTTAAGGTCGGGCTTTACGCAGTTATTGGGGCATCCGCCGACCGCGATCTTGAATTTGTGGGGAAGGGTGACGTTGTGGTAGCCCTTATAAAAGCGCTCGTGGATCTTTTCGCTGAGCTCGTATGTTTCGATCAGACCGAAGCGGCAGGTCGTGCCCTTGCAAGAAACAACGGGACGGACGAGAGGACCCGTGCCGCCGGCTTCAAGACCGTGCTCTGCAAGAAAAGCGATAAGAGGGTCGATGTTATCGTATTTTACGCCCTGAATCTCGATGGAAAGTCGGGTGGTCATTGCCGCTTCGCCACTTCCAAAACGGTCTGCCGCTTCCGCAATCGCGCGATGCTCGGCGGATGTGATCTTTCCGTTTCTTGTAATAACGCGGACGTTGAAGATGTCGTCAAATCTCTTGTCCTTGAGGCAACCAAGCCCCTTGACACGCTTGATATCTTCGGCTGTTAATTTGCTCATAGTGTTTTTCCTCTTTTTGAGTTGTTTTTTCTTTATTATAGCACACTGTTATGATAAAATCAATAGCGAAAGCGTCAAGCAAAAAATATTTTTGAAAAAAACAAAAAAACTTTCAAAAAAGGCTTGACAAACGATTTACTTTGTGATATAATATAACCCGTCCAATACGGAACGCCAAACGCTGGTGTGGCTCAATGGCAGAGCAGCTGATTTGTAATCAGCAGGTTGTTGGTTCGACTCCGATCACCAGCTCCAAAAAAGTCCGCAGCGAAAAGCGGACTTCATATGGGGGATTTCCCGAGCGGCCAAAGGGGGCAGACTGTAAATCTGTTGTCACTGACTTCGGTGGTCCGAATCCACCATCCCCCACCAACAAAAAAGCACTGCATTCGCAGTGCTTTTTTGTTGCTGGGTGATGGAAATGGATTCGGAGAAACCCGCCGGGGGCGAGTTTCGGACTTGTGCTATGTTCGCACTTGGACAGGTGCGAGAAGTGCATTGGCGAATCTTTTGCCTAACTAACCATCCCCCACCAATTATGTCATTGCAAACAGCACCACAACTCAGAAAAAAGCACTGCATTCGCAGTGCTTTTTTGTTGCTGGGGGATGGGAATGGATTCGGAGAAACTCGCCGGGGGCGAGTTTCGGACTTGTGCTGTGTTCGCACTCGGACAGGTGCGAGAAGTGCATTGGCGAATCTTTTGCCTAACTAACCATCCACGTATCAGTGATTTCGATTACCGCTTCTTGCCTCAAGACGACAGATCGCATTGCGTTCCTTTCTCTCCCGAGGGCATTGTCCAAATGAAATTAAGTCCAAGATAAAACCGATATTGCCGCCTACGGGCGGCTTTTCCTTTTACCTTAATCAAAAAATAAGCCTTTTCCTTATTGTATTTTAATAAATTCTATGATATAATTTAGAAAAAACGGAGGGCGGAGTTATGATCTATTTGACCGAGACTATCCTTGTGCTGATACCGACGGCAGCTCTTGTCGGATTTTTTGTGAGCCTTTTTATGTATCTTCACGCAAAAAAGAAGAATAAACGTGTCCCCGGAAGCTATTCCGAGCGCCAAATGAAATACAAGGGCTATATCCTTGGGGTGTTTTCCGTAATTGCCGGTGCTATGCTTTTGGCGATCCTCGCTCTTGTTATCCTGCTTTACACGGCAGTTGCATATATGTAAAATGAAGACCGATGCTTATATTAAAATACTCATCGCCGTGCTGGCACTTTGCATTTTGCTGACGGCGGCGCACGTGATCTACGCCGTATGGGCTTATCAGCATTGCTCGATAATTTACTTTATCGGAGGTGAGCTTTGGTGATGAAGAAGCGCGCTTTCTTAGTGATGATCTCCATCGTTCTAGCCTTCGCGCTCTTTAACGGAAGCATATATTTGCTACTGACGTGCAGACTTGCGAACAATTTCAGCTCGGCGTCGCAGTCGAAGATGATCGACGTGGCGAAATATCTTCCGCACAATGAAAGCTCCGATCTTGCTCGGATCGATTCCTCACTCAAGCTGACGGAAGACCTTCCCGTGCTTGACGGTGCAGCCGCGCTCGTGCCTGTTTATGCCGCTATCGTCAATGCGGTTTACCCTGAGGGATCGGTGACCTATGAGGGCGGCGAGTTCTCCGATGACAATTTTTACGGTGAGAATTTTGCCCCCGATTCGAAGATGCAGTATAAGAACACCGTCCGCGGCTATAAAGCGATCGTTGACGGCGACACCGACATCCTTTTCTGCGCCGCGCCGTCGGCAGAGCAGAAGCAGTATGCCGAAGAGCAGGGAGTGGAGCTCATCTACGTCCCCGTGGGACTTGAGGCGTTCGTGTTTTTCGTCAATGAAAAGAATCCCGTCGATTCGCTGACCGTCGAGCAGGTCCGCTCGATCTATGCGGGCGAATACAAAAATTGGTCCGAGGTCGGCGGCGCGAACCGAGTTATAAATCCCGTGACAAGGCTTGAGGGAAGCGGTAGCCAGTCGGCGATGGACGCGTTTATGGGCGACCGCAAGATTGCGCCGAAGTCGCCGCTTGCCATTTTCGGCGCGTCGATCGGATTTTCCTTCCGCTATTATATGGACGGCATCGTCGGCAACGAGTCGGTCAAGATGATCGCGCTGAACGGCGTCTATCCGAGCGCGGAGAATATCAAGAGCGGCACCTATCCGATAATTGCGAAATTTTACGCCATCTATCGTGCAGATAACACAAATCCCAACATTCCCATCCTGATCGATTGGATCCTTTCCGACGAGGGACAGACTCTGATCGAGGAAAGCGGGTATGTGAGGATAAATTAAAAATCAGCTCCCCTCGCGGGAGCTTTTTCTTTTTGAGAAATAAAAAACTTGACATTTCGGCTTGGATTTGCTATACTATAATCATCACAAAACAAAGGAATGGACAATGAAAAATAAAAACTTACGCAAACTGATTTTATCGGCAATGTTTCTTGCTATCGGCATGGTTTTGCCGACGCTGACGATGCAGATCAAGGAGATCGGCGACACGCTGCTGCCGATGCACCTGCCTGTTCTGCTTTGCGGGCTGATCTGCGGTCCCTTCTGGGGCGGAGCTATCGGGCTGATGCTTCCTTTTATGCGCTCGGTGACCTTCGGCATGCCGCCGATCTATCCGAATGCGGTATGGATGGCGCTTGAGCTTGCGGCTTACGGATGCGTTATCGGGCTTGTTTACCTGCTTTTCAAAAAGAAAAACACCGTCACCGTCTACGTTTCGCTCGTTTCGGCAATGATCGCGGGGCGTGTTGTTTGGGGAATTGCTAAAGCGGTGCTTCTTGGCCTCGGCGGAAAATCCTTCACCTTCGCGGCATTTATCGCGGGCGGATTTGTCGATGCGATCCCCGGCATCATTATTCAGCTCATTCTCATCCCGATCATAATGAAAGTGGTTGAAAAGGTATATAAAAAATGAAGACAGTAGCATTTCCTTACGGTAAAGAGAAGTTAATTTATACGTTCGGCGAGGAGCTGAATGCCGTTTTGGAGCCCTCGATAAGCTCTTATCGTCCCGAGGCGGAGGGCGCAGAGCTTGTTCGCCGCGCGATGGAGGCTCCGATCAATTCGCCGAATCTTGCCGAGATGGCAAAGGGCAAGAAAAAGGTAGTGATCATTGCCAGCGACCACACTCGGCCCGTTCCGAGCAAGCTGATCATCCCGCAGATGCTTGCCGAGATACGCGAGGGCAGTCCGAATGCAGAGATCACGATCCTGATCGCCACGGGATGCCACAGAGGCACGACAAAGGACGAGCTTATTGCCAAGTTTGGCGAGGAGATCGTTAAAAACGAAAAAATTCACATCCATGATTGCGACGACCGCGAGATGCTCGTTGATATCGGAACCCTGCCCTCGGGCGGTCGGTGCGAGATCAACCGCCTTGCCTATGAAGCAGATCTGCTCGTTTCGGAGGGATTCATCGAGCCGCATTTCTTTGCGGGCTTTTCGGGCGGGCGCAAGAGCGTGCTCCCCGGTGTTGCGGGAAGAAAGACTGTGCTTGCCAACCATTGTTCGGAGTTCATCGACCATCCGCGCGCACGCACGGGCATTCTTGAGGGCAACCCGATCCACACAGATATGCTCTGGGCGGCAAAGACTGCAAATCTTGCCTATATTGTGAACGTCGTTCTTGATTTGGAGAAGAACGTGATCTATGCCGTTGCGGGCGAGCCCGAGGCGGCTCATAAGCAGGGAACAGATTTTCTTTTCTCGCTCTGCGGAGCAAAAGCCGTCGAATCGGACATCGTTATCACGACCAACGGCGGTTATCCGCTCGACCAGAACGTCTATCAGGCTGTCAAGGGCATGACAGCAGCGGAGGCTACCGTCAAAAAGGGCGGCGTTATCATTATGCTTGCCCGCTCGGGCGACGGTATCGGCGGCGATCATTTTTACCATCAGCTTGCCGACGAGCCCGATATTGACAAAACGATGCGCGAATTTCTCTCCCGCGGTCGCGATGAAACGGTGCCTGACCAATGGCAAACGCAGATCCTTCTGCGAATTCTCGGTCACGCCAGCGTGATCTACGTCTCGGAAATGCCCGATGACGTGGTTGAAAAGATGCACATGATCCCCGCCCGTTCGTTGGCGGAGGCAATAGAAAAGGCGAAAGGCATGGTTGGCGAGGGCGCAAAGATTGCGGCGATCCCCGACGGCGTTTCGGTTATGGTGACAAAATGAAGGTTGTAATTGCAATAGATTCCTTTAAGGGGAGCCTTTCCTCACTCGAGGCGGGCGATGCGGTGCGCGAGGGCGTGCTGAAGGCGGATGAATCCGCAGAAGTCGTTATCCGTCCTCTTGCCGACGGCGGAGAGGGCACGGTCGAGGCACTTGCGATAGGCCTTGGCGGCGAGATGATCGAAGCCGA
>JAZORB010000207.1:0-8571 GCA_045656385.1 Eubacteriales bacterium
ACTTCGATTGCAAGCGTCAGCGCAAGAGCCGACAAAAGTATAATTATTGCTTTCATTTTCGGTCACGGATGTTGTCGGTCGTAAGGAATACGCAAACCGCTGCAACGAGCGAGAGGAATGGAATAAGTATCACTGACAGTGTCGCACCGATGGGGAAGAGAGTATTGACGAAATAACCGATAAAGAGAGCGACAGTGGTCAGTCCGAACACAAAACCCTCGTGAGAGCGAAGCTTTCGCGCCGCACCGACAAGCGTGATCGGCATTGCTATGTTGAAGAAAAAAGTTGCAATAAGGAAGAGAATCATCGATTCCGCACCGAAATAATAAAGCGGAACGCATAGGAGAAGCGAGAGGGTACCGACGCGTCTTGCACCGAAAAGATCTGCACACACACCGCCGAGAAATTTTCCCGCGAAAGCCGCCGCGGCGACCGCGATTGTGAAGAGAGGAAAGACTTCCGTCGGTCGGGCTGCTGCGAATCCCGCGTATGAGCGTATAACGACGGCAAATAGAAGTATGCAGATCGCGGGCATTGCCGCGTGGATAATTGTTTGTGATTCCGGTTCTTCCTCCAATAAAGTCTTTCTTTCGCCACCGCAAAGGAAGACGACGGCAAGTGCCGCAATCGCGAGGGCGAAAATGTAAATCGCGTGCGGGATGAGAAGCATTTCGCCAAATTTGCATCCGAGTGCGATTCCGAGCGAGCCGGACGAGACGAATATTCCCACGCGTGTGAATCCGTGATCCGCGGTAAGTGCGTCAATACCGCCTCCAACATGAAAACAGGCGTTTCCGAGTCCGACGAAGCAGATGCTGAGTGCAGATGCCTTGCCGCCGATCAAAACTCCGACCGCCGTCGAAAGGATTCCGATAAAAGCGAAAAGGCTTCCGTTTGACTTTACCTTATCGGCAATCGCGCCGAAAAGATGCTGTGTCGCAAAGGCGAGCATATTGTAAAGGATGAATAATACAGCGACCGCCGCCGCTTCGATCTCGCCCTTTGTGTACATCGAATAAAGCGTGTATCCGCAGGCGAGGTCAACGAGAAAATGCGACACGGTGTAAACGGTCAGCGGGCATTTTTTCATAAATTATTCCTCTGTGTCTTTCTTTTGAGAGGTGTTTCTTACTGATGAAAGTGAAATAAGAAAAGCAACGAATGATGCGATTGCAAGAAGTCCGGAAACGATCAGAAGTGCAAGAGTGATCTCTTCGCCGCCCGGTGCGCGTGATGCTTCGGGCGATGCGACTGAATACTGTATGTTAGTGCTGTCTTTGCTCGGCGTACCTGATTCTTTATTGGTTTCGCCTTTGAAGTAATACTTTTCAGTTTCGGGTGTCGCGGTTTCGGGAGCCATCTCTGCAGCAGCTTGGGTCTGTGGAGCGGATGTGGTTTCGAGTATTATCTCTGTGTTACCCGGCGCCGGCATTGCTTCGGAAACCGACGTTCCCTCGGCTTCTACATTTTCATCGGTCGGCGCACTTGGCGTTGATTGATTCTCCAGCTCCGTGTTGCATTCCTCAATTATGGTGTTCTCAAGCGAATACTGCGGGTCATTCGGCAGTCCCTCGCCGCCCGTATTCGAACGCCACATAGGAATCATTGTGATCGCAAGTGCGGCTGAAAGGCAAAGCATAACGCAAGCGGCTGAAATTGCCGCACTGCGGAAGAAGGCTGTTTTGCGCCTCGGCTTCGCTTTGGATTCTGATGCGACAGCTTGCATTATGCGGGAGTGAAGTCCCTCGGGCACTTCTTCTTTTGCCGAACGGAGTGCTTCCTTGAGCGCGCGGAGCTCCTCAAGCTCTTTGCGGCATTCCTCGCACTCGGCAATATGCGCTTCAAGGTCGCGCATTTCCGCATCGGTCAGCTCGCCTTCGATATATTCATCCGCCATCAGGCGGAATTTTTTGCATGAAGGAGTCTTTCCCATAGCTTTTCCTTTCGTAAGATTTGTTTTCATATATATAGACGTGAATTCTTTCAAAAAGTTCCGTGATTTTCGAAAATTATAAAATGTTTTTGGATAAGATTATTTTTCGCAATCGTTCCCGTGCGCGGAACAGCTTTGATTTCAGCGTTCCTTCGGCGATCCCGAGCATTGAGGCGATCTCGGCGTATGCTAAGCCCTCAACGTCGCGCAGAACGATGATCTCGCGCACCGACGGAGGCAGTTCTTCGATAGATTTACGAATGGCTTCCTTTTCGATCTTAAGAATGTACGACACGTCGGGCCTCGAATCGGCTGAATCGTCTTCAATATCTATCTCGAATTCGCCGTCTGCATCAAGGATGACGGTGTCGATCTCATCACGCCTTGAATTTTTGCGGATGAGGTCAAGCGAGAGATTACGCGCCGTTCGCAGTATGTATAATTTGAGCGAGCTTTCAAGCTTCAGCTCACTTGCCGCTCGCCAAAGCCGCAGGTATGTTTCCTGCGTGACGTCCTCGGCATCCTCCTTTTTCTTCAAGAGTGACAGCGCGAGGTTGTAGACCGAGCTTTCTGTTGCCAGAACTATCTGCTCAAAGGCTCTGCCGTCGCCCTTTTTTGCAAGCAGAAATAAGTCTTCGAGCTTCATATTATCATATTTCAAGCGACGGCACCTCCTTTTAGGGTTATTCTTCCTCGTTCGCTTCCGCAAACGCGCGGACGAGCGCTTCGTGCGCCTCCGCGTATGTCATTGAGTTCATAAAATCAAATCTCGCGCGGGTCGCACCGCGAATTCCGCGGAAATAGTGCGATACTACGACTTTTGCCTCGGCAAGTCCGCGACGTTCGCCCTTGTGCTCGATAGCCATATCAAGATGGCGCTCGGCTATTTCCTGTACTTCCTCGTGCGTGGGATAGGAAAAATCTCTGCCCTCAAGCATATTCGCGATCTGACCGAAAAGCCAGGGGTTGCCCATCGCGCCGCGCGCGAGAGCAAAACCGTCGCATCCGGTTTCCGCCTTCATTTTCATTGCTTGCTTGGCAGAAAAGAGGTCGCCGTTGCCAATTACGGGCACGCGAACAGCGCTCTTTACCTCGCCGATTATCGAAAGATCGACCCCGGGCGAATAGAACTGATCGCGCGTTCTTCCGTGAACGCATATTGCAACCGCTCCCGCGCTTTCAGCGGCAAGAGCGCACTCGACTGCATTTTTATTCTCCTTATTCCATCCCGCGCGGATCTTGACCGTGACGGGCAGGGAAGAGGCTTTTACAACTGCTTCGGTGATTTGATGGATAAGTTCGGGATTTTTCATCAGCGCGCTTCCGTCGCCGCTTTGAACTATCTTTTTTACGGGACATCCCATGTTGATGTCGATAGCATCGGGGCGCGAGCCCTCGAATCCTCGGTATGCACTGTTTGAGATGAGCCGAGCCGCTTCTGCCATGAATTCGGGCTCCGAGCCGAAGATCTGAACTGCGGTCGGTATTGCGCCTTCTTCGATGTTGCAAAGCTGTGCGGTCCTTACGGGGGCACTGGCGCGGGCATCCTGCTCATAGACTATGGCTTTTGCGGAAACCATTTCGCTGACGGCATATTCGCAACCGAACTCGCCCGATATGTGGCGCATTGTTCGGTCGGTCACGCCTGCCATAGGCGCGAGAAGAAGTCCATAAGGCAGGTTTGTGTTTCCTATTTTCATTCCTTTTCGTTGTAAGCGAGCGAGAGTCGGCAGGCTATGGTATGAATAGCTGCTGCGGTCTTTTCGTCGATGCCGAGCTTGGTGTGAGGCTCGTCGCCCTCGTTTACGCGAAGAGCGCGGCGACGCTCGGTGATGGCATAGAAGATCGAAGCCGCAGCAAGATATGAGCCCGTGGGAGTAGCATGGTTTCCGTCCTCGCGGTAAAGCTCGGGCGCAGGACGGCGGCGGAGAACGGTCTGCCAGATCTCACCCGCGGGAGCAACGCGGCCGTTCATGTGTTTTGCAAGCTCTACATTTGCCTCGGTAAGCGCAGGCTGATCCTTCTTTTTGCCTTTGTTAGACCAGACCATATAGAGAATAGGCGTAGCATCGGTCTGCGAGATCCATTCATCATATATTTTTTTGCCGTTTTCAAGATAGGATTCGGGATCGAAATTCGATGCCTTGCTCTGCAGAACGATATAGTCATAGCCTCCGTAAAGAATATTGAAGCGGGTCTGCTTCTGCTCGTAGTGCCAGTCAAGGCATTTGCCGCCCTGGGTAAGCATTGTGACCTCAGCGTCAAGTCCCGCCGCCGCGAAAATATCCTTGGCGATCAAAGGCATATCATTGTAATATGTGTGGCTGTTGCCGATAAAGAGAATTTTGATCTTTGACATCGTTTTATTTCCTTTGTTTGATTTATTAGCAAATTTTATGCACTTAAAGCCGTTAAGTGCTATTAATATAATACCACATTATAGGCTTTAAGTCAAGGGAATGAAGAAAAAATCCGCCCCCGAAAGAGGCGGAAATATTATTTAACTGTTGGATCATACGGCAAATCGTTTTCACAGAATGAGCAGGTCTTTGTGCCAAGGGTGTGAAGTGCACCGCAGAGAGGGCAGATGACGCTTATGGGATCATATTCTTTTATCGTATCGTTTCGTGGAAAGCGACAGGTGTATTTCGCACCCTTAATGTGGTAAACGCGGTCACCCTCACGGTAGGGAATCTTTTTTGACAGAGCTCCCGAAAGCATTTCTTCATGCACCGTGGTTGTACCGTCGTCGCATTCAACGGTCATTTCAACGAATATCCTTGTTTCCATTCTTCGCTCAAATGCGCTGATCTTGTGAATTCTGCAATCTGCTTTGTAATGTATGATCTTTCCCGAAAAGCTCTTGTCGGTATAATAGTCCCAAAGTCCGAACAGATAAAACGTCCAGGCTGAAATTATTATAATGCAGGCAGCAGAAGCGGCAGGAGCAAAATGAGTATCGGTAAAGGAGTGGTAGCAGATTGCTATTGCGCTGATAATAAGGACAAGAACAGCCCACATAACAAGGCGCTTTATATACGGCTTTTTTACTTTTTCTTCGATAGTCATAATTGCATTTTCCTTTCATCTGATTGGTTGAACATATTATATCACGTTTTTCCTCGCGTGTCAATAGAAAATCGTCATATTTTATGAACATTTTGGCGGATATTTAAGTTTTTTTGAATAAATCGCAAAAAAAGTTGAATTTATCTATTGACATTTACGAAAAAAATGGTATAATGTGTATAAGCGGATTTATGCATATTGATAAGTGACATTTTTCCGCGGAGGTTTACGTGACGCATTATTCCACTCCCGAAAAAGAGAAGAGCCTCATGTCCGCATCTCACACAGGCTTGTTACTTCTTGCCAAGGAAGGGGATGGGGATGCTTTTGCGCGCCTTGCGGAGGAATACAAACCTATGCTTGATGCCGCCGTAGCCTCCTATAAATCCGATCTTTGTGAGCAGGACGTCGAGGAGCTTCATCAGGAGGCGCTTCTTGCATTTCACCGCGCCGTTCAGAGCTATGAACTTCTTTATGGCAACGTAAGTTTCGGTCTTTATGCGAAGATCTGCGTGGGTAAGGCTCTTATTTCTGCGCTGCGCCAGTTCAAGAAGAACGAAGGCGTGGTCGTTATTCCGCTTGACGAGCTCGAGCCCTCGGAATTCGTTGCCGGTGATCCCGCAACATCCGTTATCGAAAAGGAAAACGCCGCCGAGCTCCGCGCATTTATCAGAGAGAATCTTTCCAAATATGAAAATTCTGTTTGGTGGATGCATTATTCGGGAATGAGCATCGACGAGATCGCAGAAAGTCTTAATACAACCAAAAAATCGGTCAGCAACGCGATTGCAAGGATCAAGCGCAAATTGCGCACCTTATTATCTTAAAACCAATATGCTCGAATAGCTTAAAAAGAGCGTTGTAACAACAAAGGTGGCGGTGTGAGTCCGCCGACGGGCAATTATCACATATTTTTTCACGAGGTAGAACATGTACGACGAAGAAGTCAAGGTCGAAGGTACCGAAATCGAAGAAACAGCAGCAGTAGAATACGTTGACGAAACTCTCGTTTGCGTAGAGTGCGGTAATGAGTTTGTATTTACCGCAGGCGAGCAGGCTTTCTATGCTGAGAAGGGCTACACCAACAAGCCCAAGAGATGCAAGACTTGCCGCGACGCTAAGAAGAACGCAAACCGTCCTGCAAGACAGTATTTCTACGCAACCTGCAGCGAGTGCGGTGCTGAGGCAAAGCTCACCTTTGAGCCCTCGAGCGACAAGCCCGTTTATTGCAGCGCTTGCTTCGAAAAGAGAAGAAGACCCCAGTAATCTGAAACCTCTTTTCAAACGCCATATAGCCCCGTTAAAGAGCGGGGCTTGTGGTTTTTATCTAATCACTGATATTGCGGCGCAAGCCGCTTTTTTCTTTTTCGACTTTTTGTGACATTTTTTCTTTCTTTGCATAAAATGCTATTGAGAACGCAAAGAAAGGAAGATCGATAATGAATAAATACAATATTGGAGGCGCAGGCTTTGAGGTCAGCCGTGGCGCCTGCAGGCATCAGCACAGAGAGCGGAATTCCTGTGGTTGCTCCGACAGAGCAAATATCGAGGGAAGCTACGGCGAAACGCTCAATCGTCGCGCCTGCGAATCCTGCTCCGACGGATGCGGCACCGGTATGAAAAGCCGCTATGGCTTGACCGATCGCCCGCACGGAAGCGTGTACGCACCGCTTCAGGATTTCGACTGTCTTTATGACCACGAAAGGGCGCTGAAAAGAGGAACTCTGTTCTCAACCCTCGATTTGCCCCTTGAGGTCAGCGGCGGAGGTAGATGCAATGGATAAATATACTTTCCCTGTCACGCATGGATGCCCCTGCGAAAAAAGCGATGACTTGCTCACCGAACTGAGACAGATCGATTTTGCAATCATCGAGGTAACTCTTTATATTGACGTTTATCCCGAGTGCAGCGAGGCAAAGGAATATCTTGCGACAATAAGAGAAAAACGCGCGAAGATCGCGGCGGAGTACGAGTCGAAGCACGGTATGCTGACTATGTATGGCGTCTGCGGAGCTTCGAGCGACAAATGCGCGCCCTGGCCATGGCAATACGCGGCGAACTGAGGAGGGAAGATCATGTGGATATATGAGAAGAAACTGCAGTACCCCGTAAAGATCAAAAATCCCAATCCGAAGCTCGCTTCTGCTATAATTTCCCAACTTGGCGGTCCGGATGGCGAGCTGGCAGCATCAATGCGTTATCTCAACCAGCGCTACGGTATGCCGTATAACGAAGTGGTTGGAATCTTAACGGACGTCGGAACTGAAGAATTAGCGCACTTAGAAATGATCGCGGCGATTATTTATCAGCTCACGCGGAACATTTCGGTCGAGAATATCAAGGGAACTCCGTTTGAACCCTACTACGTAGATCACACGACGGGACTTTACCCGATCGCGGCATCGGGCGTGCCTTTCGATATGAAATACGTAGGAATCAAGGGCGATCCTCTTGCTGACCTCGCCGAGTCACAGGCGGCGGAGCAGAAGGCGCGCGTGACCTACGACAACCTGATCAGGCTTTCCGATGATCCCGACGTTACCGATCCTCTGCGTTTCCTCCGCGAACGAGAGATCGTGCATTTCCAGAGATTCGGCGACGCCATGAGAGTCGTTCAGGATAAGCTCGACGGCAAGAATTTCTACGCATTCAACCCCGCGTTTGACAAGCAGAACAAAAAATAATAACGTAAAAAAGCGGGAGCTCCGAACGGAGCTCCCGTGACTTTTTTGCTTTAATCAAAAAGGAAGTTTACGTTACCCGCCATGAGTGCTGTAAAACCGCGGTAGATGACCTCGGGGCGGTCGTCGAAGTTTGCCTTCATTCTGCGTGCTCTGTCAAGGCTGTCAACAACGAGAGTTGCCTCAAAGATGACCTTTTTCTTTTCGGTCAGCGAGCAATAAACCGAGCATTTGCCCGTCTTGGGATCAACACTTTCAATGCGGCATTCGGTGGTGATGCCGCGTTTGGTAAAGTCAAGATAGCGCAGTGCCGCCGTCATTGCAGAGTCGAGGACAGATGAAAGAACGTCAGATTTGAACGCCTGCGCGACGATTCGTCCCTTGTCGCTGACCTGATAGTAGGTCAGTCCGTCTTGCTCGAAGGATTCGATCAGCTCGCCGTCAACCATTTCGTTGAAGCTCTCGGCAAAGTCGAGGAACATAACGTAATCTGTCTGCATAACTATGTCGTTGATTGTGCAGTATTCGAGGGGATAATTGATATTTTCAAGAAGGTAGAGCACGAAGATCTTTACCGTGCGCTTGCTTCCGATGGGTGATGACATTTGGAAATCTCCTTAATAATTGTTGCTTATATAAATATTATCATAAAAAAAGAACTTTTTCAATAGTTTTTATTGATTTTTTTTCGAAAATGTGATATTATTATTGTTATAAATATAAAGGAGCACAAAACCATGCTTAATATTGCACTTATGGGCTACGGCGTTATCGGAAGCGGCGTTGCCAAGGTTATTGAAGAAAACAAGAAGCTGATAGCATCCCGCCTCGGCGAGGAGGTCTATCTCAAATATATTCTCGAAATCCGCGATATGTCGGGCACTCCC
>JAZORB010000208.1:0-11910 GCA_045656385.1 Eubacteriales bacterium
CAACAGCAACAACGGTCATACCCTTGAAGGTTACGAACTTGTTCTGGTGCTTGATGAGCTCGTCCTTGCCGAGAAGCGCGGTAACGTCGGTAGCCTCAGCAACCCACTTTTCGCTCTCAACGAACTCGAAGGTAGCGTTCATGATCTCGATCTCGCCTGCCCAAGCGCCCTTGTAGCCGGTTACCTTGATCTTGGTGCCGGGGGTGAGCTTAGCTGCGTCAGCCTCGGAGCAAGCCATCTCGTAGCAGAAGTATGCGCCGTCGGGATCCTGAAGGTAAGCGGTGATCTTGTTGTCCCACCAGGACTGGGTTGCCTGAACGTAAGCCTCGATAACGACCTCAGCATCCATAGCTGCTGCATCGTAATCAGCATAGGTCATAACGCCCTCGGACTTCTTAGCAGGATCGAACTTTTCAGCGCAAGCGAAAAGCGAAACTGCCATGCAAAGAATCATAAGTACTGCTAAAAACTTTTTCATTTTCATTCTCCTTTTTGTAAAAGATTTTTAATAAAGTTTTTACGGCTATCATTATACACCTAATTTTGCCAAAAGTCAAGTATTTCCTTGATTTTTTCTCTTTTTCAGCACTTGTGCCAAAATATAGACACCAATGAACACCCAGGCTGCAGCAATGAGCGAAAGGAGCGCGATCGCTGTGGGCGGAAGGGGACCGAGCTCTGCCTTCTCGCCGCTTCCCGCGCCGATACCGTCAAGGCGGTGGAGCGAGGTAATCTCTTCATAAAGCGATTCAATATACGCATCATCGACCGTTCTGCCTCTTCTCGTTGCCTTGGTGACCTCCTCGATCAGCTGACCCGCCGCGTTACGAAGCGACGCCGAGCCGTTGAAAACGGGGGTGACGAAGGTCTTTTCGGTATAATCGAGCGTAAGCTTGGTCGCTTTGAGCTTGATATCGTAGTACATATCACCGTCCTCGCCCTCGCGTGAGAGATAATCGAGGTATTCGGGCGACTGCTGTGCCTTGCTCGTGACGGGGACGTAGCCCTCGGTTTGAGCATACGCGATCTGCACGTCGTTGGTGAGGAGATACTGCGCGAAGAGCCATGAAGCAAGGACCTCGCCGTCATCGGGCTTATTGAAGACGCAAACCGACGGGCCCTGCGAGATCATTGTGGGATTCTCGGTGTCAAACTGCGGGACGGTCATTACAGCGGTCTCGAACTTGACGAGTCTGTCCTCCGCGATGTCGATGAGCGGAGCATCCGAGCCCATCCAGGTCGCGCCCGCGGTGGAGTCGATCGCGAAGATGCACTGACCGGCATTGAGGAAGTTTGCGGGATAGGAAGAAATTTTAAATGTGGAAAACTCGCCGTTTGCCGTGTGCGCGGCGACATCAAGCAGAAATTCCTTTGCCGTGTCGTTGAACAGACCGATCTCGCCATCTGCGGTCGAATAGTCCGCGCCCTGCTGGCGGAGGACCTGAATCATCATATTATCGGTCGACTTATAGATGCAGGGGATCAGCGTTTTTTGACCGTTGACAATATAATTGCCCTCGGCATCCTTTTCGACAGCCGCCTCGCAGACCTGCCAGATGAAATCCCAGGTCAGCGTTTCGGGCAGGGTGAAGCCGAGCTTTTCAACGAAGGTCTTGTTGACGTAGCAAGCCTCGGTCGAGCGCAGGAAAGGAATCGCGTAGTGCTCGTCGCCGATTATACCCTCGGCGAGGTATTTTTCGATAATTTCGTCCTTTTTCGGCGACTCAAAGCGCACTTCGCTTCCGCCAAGGCCGAATCTCTCGTCCGCCATAAGCTCATCGAGCGGCACAACGGTGTTGTCGCCCGTCAGATAGGTGGCGATGTGGTCGGGGTAGGTGATGCAGACGTTCGGAGTGGTGCCCGTCGCGATATTTGTAATTACGTCGCTATATATCCTGCCGTAATCGGTGTAAAGGCGGAGAGTGACCTTGATATTCGGGTAAAGTGCCTCGAAATCGGCAACCGCCTTTTTATAGATCGCAACCTGCGTCAGGTTGGTATCATTCTTTGCCCAGAAAGTGATCTCATACTGCTTCGAGGTGTCGAATTCCTCGGGGATCTCGAAGAGCTTCTGCCGTTTCGAGCCGTGACAGCCCGAAAGGCAAGCAAGGCAAAGCACAAGGGCGATAAAAGCACAAATGAATCTTTTCATCCCTTTGTACCTCCTCTCGCAACGCCCGCCATGATCTTATTGCGGAAAACGAGGAAGAGCACGATCAGGGGGAGCGAGATAACAACGACAGCCGCCATCATTGCGGGGATGTTTTCGCGGCCGAAGCCGTTCTCGCGGATCTCCTGAATGCCGTTTGAAACGAGGTAAAACGCGGGGTTATCGGTGATAAGTCGGGGCCAGACGTAGGAGTTCCAGCACTCGATGACTTTCAGTATCGTCACCGTCACGACCGTGGGGCGGCAGATGGGGACAAGAACCTTCATCAGATACTTGAAATCGGTGGTGCCGTCGACCTTTGCGGCAAGATAGAGCTCGTTCGGCACCTGCTCGAAGTTTTCCTTCAAGAGGTAGATATAAAATACCGAAGCCGCCGAGGGGAGGATGAGTCCCGCAAAAGTGTTTCGCATCTCGAGATTGGTGATGGTGGTGAAATTCGTGATGACAACAAGCTCGGTGGGGATCATCATCAGTGGGAGGAAGGAAAGGAAGAGCTGATTTTTGCCCTTGAATTCAAGACGCGCGAAGGCATAAGCCGAGGGAATGGCGATGACGAGCATCAATGCGGTGGTCACGACCGTGAAGATCACGGTGTTGAGGAAGTATTTCGCGAGCGGAACGGCGGAAAACGCCGAGATGTAGTTTTCAAAAGTGGGTGAGAGCGTGAAGAATTTCGGGATGAACTCGGCGTTATAGGAGCCGTAGCTCTTGACCGAGGTCAGCAGCATCCAATAAAAGGGGAAAAGCACAACGAGCGCCCAGATGACGAGCATTGCATAGACCGCGATCTTCAAGATCCTTTTGCGGAGCATTTTTTCCTGCATTTTTCTTCCTCCCCTCTTAATAATGAACGTGCTTCTTGCTGATGAGCAGGTTGATGCACGTTATGGTGAGCACGATGATAAAGAGAATGATCGCCGCGGCAGAGGCATAGGACGGGAAGCCGCCGCTGTTGCCGTAGAGCATATCGTAAACGTAGCCGACGATGGTGTTCATCTTTGCGGCGTTGAGGTCGGTGCCGAAAAGCGCAACGGCGTCGCTATAAGCCTTGAATGCGCCGATAAAGCCCGTGATAATAAGGTAAAAAAGCGTGGGCGAGATCATCGGGAGCGTGATCTTCGAGAACATTCGCCAGCGGGTGGTGCCGTCAACGCGAGCGGCATCGTAATAATTCTGATTGACCGAGGCAAGTGCGCTCGTCAGTATCAGGATCTTGAACGGCATAACGATCCATACCGTGTAGATGCAGAGAACGAGCATCTTTGCCCAGTAGGGTCCGTCGATGAAGTCGACCGAGGGGCCGCCGAAGAAGTTGATCAAGAGATTGACCATACCGTCGGTGTAAGCCGTTTTCTTGAAAAGGATCATGAAAACAAGTCCGACGGCGAGGGTGTTGGTGACGTAGGGGAGAAAATATACCGTCTGGAAGAGCTTGCGGAGCTTTTCGATCGAGGCAAGCGCGACGGAGATGAGAAGCGAAAGCCCCGTTGACACAGGCACGGTGATGATAACGAGAATGAAGGTGTTCTTCACCGCCTGCAGAAAATAGGGATCGCGCAGTATGTATTGGTAATTATAAAATCCCGTGCCGAAAAAGGTCTGCGACGCCGAGTTGTAGCCCTCCTCGAAGGAGTAGATAAACACGTCCACGAGCGGGTAGACCATGAATACGCCAAGGAACAGAATGGCGGGAAGCAGATAGAGCCACGCCTTAAGGTTGTTGTTTTTCAAAACCGAACCTCCCAAAACGAAATACATAATAAGTATATCACAAAGAGACATTTTTGTAAAGAAGATTTTGCGAAAAAATGAAAAAACAGGCTGAGTTGCAGGTAAAAGCAACTCAGCCGCGACGTTATTTATCTTCTTTTTTTCTGATAACAACGATCAGTGGAACAAGGGCAAGAACGGCGGAAATCGAGATAATGAAAAAGAGCGAGTCGTCGCCCGTCGGCGGAAGAGGTGTGAGTGAGGTGCTTTCCTCTTCAAAAACGGTGGTCTCTTCGATAACGACCGTGGTTTCGGCAGGTGTTTCTATCGTTTCTTCGGCAAATGCAGTCGTTTCTATGGGTGCCTCGGTCGTTTCCTCGACAAAAATCGTTGTTTCCTCGACAAAAATCGTTGTTTCCTCGGGGATCTCGGTTGTTTCCTCGATGAAAACGGTAGTTTCCGCGGGCGGAGCGGAAGTTTCCACAGCCGCAGTCGTTACGGGAAGCGCGGGGATGGTGCGGTACTCCTCGGTGCCGCAATTCTTGCAGGTTCTCGTACTTTTGCCGTTTTCAAATTCGGTGGGCTCCTGAACCGTCACCCAATCGCCGAAAAGGTGCCCGCGGGCGGGGATCACGGTCGGCTTTCTGATCTCAATGCCGCAAAAGCTGCAAAAAATATTCTCCGTCCTTCCGCTTTTAGTACAAGTGGGCGGAGTTTCGGGGATAACGACGGCAATGTGGATGCCCGCACGGTCGGTCTCGAAATAATCCCTCTCGGATGCCGCACCGCAGACAGCGCAGGAATACCAGAAGCTATCCCTCTCGGTGCAGTTCTGCGCCGAGCTTCTCAGATATTCGGCGGCGGCTACCCTTGCCGAAAACGAGTGGCCGAGCGCGGGTATGCGCACGGAATCGGGGCTTGAGGCCAGGGAAGGATCGCCTCCGTCAAAGAGCTCGCCGCACGCCTTGCAATACCAATATTCAATATTTCCGTCCGCGGCACACGACGCGGCAAGGAAGGGGACGTGCACAAGGGAGGTGTGCTTGCAGCTTCTGTCGTAGGCGCATTGGTTGCAGATCATATCGCCCGCGCCGTCGTAGATATGCTCACCCTCGGAGATCTTGCTGCCGCAGATGCAGACCCTTCTGTGCCCCGATTCGTCAAAAACGTAATCGCCGTAGCTGTGCTCGCCCGTGGCGGTATCGGTCCAGAATTCCTCGGTCGCCCCGTGGCAGGAGGTGCATTCGTAATAATACATTTTGAAGCTCTGGCAGTCAAGCCCCGAGCCGGGAACGCGCAATCTCTCATCCGCGATTCTGCTCTGCGAGGGAGTGTGAGAATGCAAAACTCTGACCCTTCCGCTGCCGGACGCGGGAGAAAAGGCGCGAACGTTGTAGTCGGAATCGAAGCTCATCGCCTCGACCGCCTTGACCTTCACCTCCGCCTCACCCTCACAGAGAAGCTCGAAGGTGAGCCGGGCGATCGCCGCCTCGGGCGCGGTCACCATGGGCGCCTTGCCCAAAACAGAGCCGTTTTCGGATAAAAACAAACCAAAATAAATAAAGCCGGTAGAACTACCGTCAGAATTATAAAAATGTCCTTCTCCTTCCACGCATTTGACGACCGATTTGAGCTTCAAAAGCGAGGTGTCGTATTCTATCTCGCACTGAAGCACGTCAAAGCCCGGATTGTTGATGATGATGACGTCTAAATTAATTTCGGAACCAACCGTTCCGCTTGCATCAGAGACGGTCAAAGCCGGACCTGCCGCCGCCCGAACACCGCCGAGCGATGCAAACAATGCCAACCAAAGCGCAACCGTGACCAGCGCGCCCAAAAGCCTTTTCATTGTCTTTCTCCTGTTAATTCCGTCGAATTTTTTGTCATTATAGCATTTTTTCATACCTATGTCAATAGATTGTGCGATTTTTTCCAAAATTTATAAAAAATCCGCCCGTTCGGGCGGATTTTCAACTTTTTCACCTTTTGGGTGGATTATTCTCTGTGCTCGCAGTAGAGGCAACGGTATTTGCCGTCCGATCCCTTGCGGAAGAGGTTGGGGAGCTCCTGCTCGGTGGTGATGATGCAGCCCTTGTTGTCGCAAACGAGGTCGGTGCGGTATTCGCCGTCTGTCTCGGGTGCGGGAGCATCCTTCTCTGCAAGAAGCTTGAGAATGAGCGCCATTCTCATATATTTTGCGTTAAGTACCTGCTCAAAATAGCACGCGCGGCTATCCTTATCGACTGCGGTCGAGATCTCGTTGACTCGGGGCAGCGGGTGGAGGATGATGAGGTCGCTCTTTGCGTTCTCGAGCTTCGCCATATCGAGGATGTAGCTATCCTTGAGGCGGAGATATTCCTCCTCGCTTGCAAAGCGCTCATGCTGGATTCTTGTCATATAAAGCACGTCGAGCTCGCCGATAACCTCGGTCATCGACTCGGTTTCGTAATACTCCATACCGTTTGCCTTGATGGTTTCGTACTTAACGTACTCGGGAAGCTTGAGCTCCTTCGGGGAGATCAATACGATCTTGATGCCGGTGTATCTCGAAAGCGCCTGAATCAGCGAATGGACGGTTCTGCCGTACTTGAGGTCGCCGCAGAAGCCGACGGTGAGGCCGTCGAACTTATGCTTATGTCTGCGGATGGTGCAGAGGTCTGCAAGAGTCTGGGTGGGGTGGCTGTGAGAGCCGTCGCCCGCATTGATAACGGGGATCGAAGCATTCTTCGACGCAACGTAAGCCGAGCCCGCAAGGGGATGGCGCATTGCGATAATGTCGGCATAGCAGGAAACGACGCGAGCGGTGTCGGCAACGCTTTCGCCCTTCGACGAGGACGAGTTTCCGCCCGCCTCAAAGCCGAGCACGCTTCCGCCGAGCTCGAGCATTGCCGCCTCGAAAGAGAGTCGGGTTCTGGTCGAGGGCTCGAAGAAAAGGGTTGCGATCTTTTTGCCGTGGCATTTTTCCGAATATTTTGCGGGATTTGCGATAATATCATCAGCGGTGTCGAGAAGTCCGTTTACCTCTTCAACACTCAAATCAAAAATATCGATCAGGCTTCTCATTTTGCACCGTTTACCTTAAGATAATTCTTAATTCTCTCAACGTTTTCTGCGTTCTTTTCGTCAGCCTCGAGGTACTCGATGATGTCGTAAACGTCAACGATCGAGTAAACGGGGAAGCCGAACTGCTCCTCGATCTCCTGCATTGCGCCCTTCTCGCCCTGGCCCTTTTCCTTGCGGTCGACCATGATGAAGGTTGCGGCAACCTTGGTGCCCTCGAGGTGGGAGAGGATCTCCATACTCTCGCGGATAGCGGTGCCCGCGGTGATAACGTCCTCGATCATGACGATCTCCTCACCGGGCTGGGGAACGTAACCTACGAAAACGCCGCCCTCGCCGTGGTCCTTGACTTCCTTACGGTTGAAGAAGAAGGGGACGTTGAGGTCGTTCTTCGAGAGTGCAACTGCCGCGGAGACCGAAAGCGAGATGCCCTTGTATGCGGGGCCGTAAAGAACAGCCTTCTTTGCGCCGAGCTTCTCGAAATATGCCTTTGCATAGAACTCGCCGAGCTTAGCGATGTCGTCGCCGGTCTTGATCATACCCGCGTTGATGAAATAGGGGATCTTGCGTCCGCTCTTAGCGGTGAAATCGCCGAACTTGAGAACGCCGGCGGACTCGAGGAATTTGATGAATTCTATCTTGTAAGCTTCCATGTTGATTTTGTTTCTCCTTCTGAATTTTGTTGAATAAAAGTTAACGAAATACGGTTTTGTTACACATTGATTATGTTTACAGCAAATCTTCAGTTGACCCGGCTTCGCCGAGGTCCTTCGACTCCGCTGCGCTCCGCTCAGGATGACAGCGTAGTGTAGTGTTGTGATAAAATAATATTTTGTATCTCGTAATGAATTTTTACTGTTTTTCTGCTTGAAACATAATTACGAGGTGCAAATTAAATTTACTATAATAATTATATTACGCTGTCATCCTGAGCGGAGCGCAGCGGAGTCGAAGGACCTCGGCGAAGCCGGGCCAATTACAGAGTTTGATGTAAATTATACCAAGAACCGAATTAAACTATGCCGGATCATACGGTGAGAATAATCACCCTGTTTTTATCAGTCACAAAACTCCTCAACGCAACGTCTATAAGCTGCAACGGGATCCTCTGCAGCTGTGATGGGACGTCCTACTACGATGTAGTCGGAGCCGATCTCCTTTGCCGCTGCGGGGGTCATGACTCTCTTCTGGTCGCCGATGTCGCCGTCTGCGAAACGAACGCCGGGAGTTACGGTGACGAAGCCCTTACCGCAGGTCTCGTGAACCTTGCCTGCCTCGAGGGGAGAGCAAACTACGCCGTCAAGTCCCGATCTCTTTGCAACAGATGCATAGTGCATAACTACCTTATCAATGGGCTCGTTGATGAGAAGGTCTTCCTTCATGGTCTCCTCGTCGGTGGAGGTGAGCTGGGTTACGGCGATGAGCATCGGGCGGGTGCCGTCCTCGCGGGTCAGACCCTCGATTGCGGCCTCCATCATGCGTCCTGTGCCTGCCGCGTGGAGGTTGGTCATATCAACGTCGAGGCGAGAGAGGACTGCCATCGACTTCTTTACGGTGTTGGGGATATCGTGAAGCTTGAGGTCGAGGAAGATCTTGTGACCGCGGCGCTTGATCTCGCGAACGATCTCGGGTCCCTCGGCATAGTAAAGCTCCATACCGATCTTCACGAAGGGCTTGCGCTCCTCCGCTTCAAACTTGTCAAGGAAGGAAAACACCTTCTCCTTCGAGTCAAAATCACAAGCAATGATTACGTCTTTTCCCATTTTATATCTCCTTAAAATTTAATTTCTCATATAATAACGATTTTTCGCGCCTTGTCCATTATGCAGTACAGACTCCGCCACCCCTCATCCGTCAGCCCCAAGGGCTGCCACCTTCTCCCAAGGTCCGGGAGAAGGCTATGGGTTAGTGCTATCCGCTTATTTGTACAGCGAATATTATTTAGTGCAATAATTTCGTTGGTCAAAGAGGAATATTTTATTGAAATCGCTTCGCGATAATAGAACATTGAAAAGCATTTCTATCGTTTCTTTTTCTATAAATCAATCGCTTTCATTTCAAATAACAGCTAATTAATTCAAATAAAATATTCCTATTTGATCAACAAAGGTTTCTCACCAAAAACGATGCCCGCTGAAACGCGAAGAACCGCGAACCAACCGATCAGCCTTCTCCCGGACCTTGGGAGAAGGTGGCAGCCCTTGGGGCTGACGGATGAGGGGTGGCGGAGTCTGTACTGCACGAACGACAAGCGTACTAATTATTTTTCTTACTTAACCGCGCCGATAATGTCGGAAAGATTCTCGATGCCGTATTTTGCCATCACGCGGGGGAGGTCGTTGATTATATCGCGGCACGCATAGGGGTTGACAAGGTTAGCCGCGCCGACCTCGACTGCAGTCGCGCCCGCGAGCATCATCTCGATGACGTCCTCGGCGGAGGAAACGCCGCCCATTCCGACAACGGGGATATTAACGGCATTTGCCACCTGATATACCATTCTCACAGCAACCGGGAAGATCGCGGGGCCCGAGAAACCGCCCATCTTGTTGGCAATGACGGGTCGCTTGGTGCGAAGGTCGATTCTCATGCCGAGAAGGGTGTTGATAAGGCTGATGCCGTCCGCGCCCGCCTCCTCGCAAGCCTTTGCGATCGAAACGATGTCGGTCACGTTGGGCGAGAGCTTGATGATGATCGGCTTATTTGTCACTTTACGCACTGCGCGGGTGACCTCTGCCGCCGCCTCGGGGTTCGTTCCGAAGGACATTCCGCCGCCGTGAACGTTCGGGCAGCTTACGTTTACCTCGAACCAGCCGATCTCGTCGACAGAATCGAGTTTTTCTACTGTATAAGCATAGTCCTCGACCGAAAAGCCGCTGACGTTTGCCATTACCTTTTTATTAAATACCTTATAAAGCTTCGGAAGCTCCTCGGAAATTACTTTCTCAACGCCCGGATTCTGCAGTCCGACGGCGTTGATCATTCCGTTCGGGCACTCCGCGATTCGCGGGGTGGGGTTGCCGAAGCGAGGATCCTTTGTTGTTCCCTTAAAAGAGAAGGTGCCGAGACAGTTGATGTCATAAAGCTCGGCGAACTCATAGCCGAAGCCGAAAGTTCCGCTTGCGGGGATGACGGGGTTGTCAAGCTCGATGCCGCAAAGATTCACGTTCATTTTTCCCACAGTATTTCCTCCTTCTCAAGGATCGGGCCGTCCTTGCAGATTCTCTTGTAGCCCGTGACTGTCTTGCAGGAGCATCCCATGCATGCGCCAAATCCGCATCCCATGCGCTCCTCGAAGCTGTACTGACCCGTGCACTCGGTCGCTCTGTAAAGAGCCTTGAGCATCGGCTCGGGACCGCAGGTGCAGATGTAATCATAGTCGATCGCCTCGAGCGCGTTTGTTACGAAGCCCTTAACGCCGACGCTTCCGTCAACGGTGGTGACGGTGACCTTGCAGCCAAGCTCCTCGAAGAACTCAACGCCGAAGATCTCGGATGCGGTGTTGAATCCGACAACGATCTCGGGCTTTTTGCCCATGGCGATCAGCTTCTTTGCGAGGTAGTAAAGAGGAGGAACGCCGACGCCTCCGCCGACAAGCAGGGGCTTTTCGCCGACCTTTTCGAGGTTATAGCCGTTGCCAAGGCCTGTGAGTATATCAAGCTCGGTTCCCACAGGGAGGGTTGTCATCTGCTCGGTGCCCTTGCCGACCACCTTGTAAATGATCGAGAGCAGACCGTCCTCGCAGTCAAAGACCGAGATCGGACGGCGCAGATAGAGCCCCTCAAGCTGAATATTCACGAACTGACCCGCCGCGGTGATATCCGAGGTGTCACCCTCCAGACGCATCAGCCAGACGCAATCGGTCAGCGCGCGGTTTTCTTTTATGGTGAAGATTGATTGTTTCATAATTTGCTACCTTTACTTTACTGCAATGCTGTCAACCGCGCGGGTTGACAGCATTGATTGCGTTATTTTACGAATCGATAGTCGAAATGGTAAGTGTGGTCTCCTCGAGGACGTCGAGAAGGACGCTTACGGTGTCGAGGGAGGTCATGATGGTGACGTTGTTCTCGGTTGCGTAGCGGCGGATGAGTGCGCCGTCGCTTGCGGAGCCTACCGAGTCGATGTCGCGGGTGTTGATGACGTATGCGATATGACCCTGAGCGAGAGCGCGTGCGATCCCGTCGGTATCCTCCTCGAGCTTCTTCATAGCGTGGGTCTTGATGCCGTTTTCCTTGAGGAATTTAGCGGTGCCCGAGGTTGCCTCGATGTTGAAGCCGAGGTTGTAGAAGCGGCGGATGAGAGGAAGCGCCTCTTCCTTATCCTTATCCGCGATGGTTGCGAATACGGTGCCGTAATTCTGGAGCTTCATGCCCGAAGCCTGAAGTGCCTTATAGAGTGCGCGGTAGAACTTGTCGTCGTAACCGATAGCTTCACCGGTGGACTTCATCTCGGGGGAGAGATATGCATCAAGTCCGCGGAGCTTGTTGAAGGAGAATACGGGAACCTTGACGTACCAGCGCTTCTTCTCCTCGGGATAGATGTCGAAGATGCCCTGCTCCTTGAGCGACTTGCCGAGAATTACCTCGGTTGCAATGTCTGCAAGGCTGTAGCCGGTTGCCTTCGAAAGGAAAGGAACGGTACGGGAGGAACGGGGGTTAACCTCGATGATGTATACGTCGTCGTGCTCGTCAACGATAAACTGGATGTTGTAAAGTCCGACGATGCCGATGCCGAGACCGAGCTTCTTTGCATACTGCAGGATGATGCCCTTGACCTTATCCGAGATCGAGAAGGGCGGGTAAACGCTGATCGAGTCGCCCGAGTGAACGCCGGTGCGCTCAACGAGCTCCATGATGCCGGGAACGAACACGTTTCTGCCGTCGCAGATAGCGTCGACCTCGACCTCCTTACCGCTGATGTACTTGTCAACAAGAACGGGCTTGTCCTCGTCGATCTCAACCGCGGTC
>JAZORB010000209.1:0-9229 GCA_045656385.1 Eubacteriales bacterium
CCACGCTATATATTTGCATCCGTTGAGGAAGTCCTCATCCAGGATATAAAACGGCGTGGTACTACCCTCCGGACGGATTCCCTTATAGATTGCCGACGCAGAAGGAAAGATCTCAAGGCGGAATCTCCAGCCGGGATCGCAAATAAAGATCGTTCCGACGGGTAATTCATTTTCAACCGAATACTTTTTCTTTGTGCAGATATTCTGATGATAGGTACTTGCAGTCGATTTGGGCGTTGTAATTCCCGTCTTGGACGTACAATACCAATAAGAATTCTCATAGTAATCCCAAGTAAGCAGCTCATAACCGCTCAGATCTACGCCAAATGCCTGCGCCAGAGCCTTGTCTCCTTCAAGATACGTTGTAGGATCCATTGGATCCGAGGGGGTATAGGTTCCGATCGGAACGCTTCCCTTCGGGAGCGAGGATTGCGTTATCTCAAAAGGAGTTGCTATTGCCGCTTTTGCAGCTTCCTTGATCACGGGAAGATAGCACTGAACCTCCGGATATTTGGCAGGAAGCCAATCGATTACGTCAATCTCTCCGCCCGTCAGAATAGAATACCAAGCAAGTGAGGCGGTATATCTTCCGTAGCTGTAGCTCAGATGATAACCGTCGCGCGTCAGGTTATCACCGATATACGAAGTTCTCAGATTCTGGATTGCCGTACCCGAAGGGATGACCGCAGAGATCGTATCGCGGGTAAGGATCAATTCCTGAACTCGCGCCGTTATCTCGCTATACATTTTCATCTGATCTCGGTTATATTTGGGGAATTCGGCGTGTGTGCTGTCGCTCTGATAAGCCCACGGCATATGCCAGACGATCTTTGCGGCGGGATTGGTCTTATTATCGTTCATAAAACCAATGATGTCGTCTAATTTACCGAAGGTATTAGCGAAGCCCGCGCTGCCGCTCGTTTGATGAAGAACTATGTAATCCCAATCCTCCTCTTTGAGCGCATCGATGATGCGGTAATTCTCGGTGGTTTTCCAGGTTCCGTTTGTATTCTTGTAGAATTTGTAAGCCGCCTTTGATCCCGAAATATTATTCCAATGCGTATCAAGCGTACAGTTTCCGATATAAAGATTGCCGACTATGACGTTTTCAGCGCCTCCGTCCTTGCAGATATCCCAAAGGTGATGCGTGCCGTCAACGGTAAAGCTGTTGCCGAGGGCAAGTATTTTTATCGACTTGGTGGCGGGAACGGTTTCGGAATACTCGTCACCGCAGACAGAGCAGGAATATCGGATGGCTCCGTCCTTGAGCGCCAGGGCATCGGTCCTTGATATCTCAAGATATTCATGCTCGACACAGATCTGCTCCGTGGTTTCGATAGGTTGTGCGGTAGTTTCTATGGATTGCGATGAATCAGTAGTCTGCGGTGAGTCAGTCGAAGGAGCGCATGATGCCAAAAGCATCAGAGACGCGAGTAACAAGCAAACGATCGCGATAAATTTCTTCATTGTCAAAAAACACCTTTCTTTGAATTGCTCTTTAGCCGAACTTAATAACAATTTTTCCGATTCCGCCCTCTACCTTAACAGCGGTTTCTTGGTTCTCACGTCTGAAATTGCCGTCATCGGTACCGTAAAACTCGATCTCTCCTATTCCTTTTTCAACATCGAAGAAATAGTCTTTCTTTTCGCCGCTCAACTCAAGGAATGCTTCTCCGACTCCGAAAGAAATCTTATTGGTTCCGTTCAGTATTCCGTGAAAGCTAAAATGGCCGACGCCCAGATCGAGATCGAGATCGGTTATCTCGGCTCTAGAAAAATTCAGATGTCCCACACCGCCGTCAATATCCGCTTCTTTCGTTACGGTCAAATCCACGAACCCGGTATCACCAGCACCGAGATCGGCATCGAACCTTTCTGCGGTCAGGTCGATGATCGTAAGCCTTCCAGCGCCACCGTCGATATCGACCTCATCAAATTCAAAGCCGATAGGGTAAAATATCTCAACGAAAGCATCAGTATGCGTAACTGTGAAAAGACCTTGCTTTTCCTTTATCTTGAGAGTATTTCCGTTCTCTTTTGCGGAAAGACTTTTGATATTTGACTTTACGGTGATCTTATCTCCGTTTGAAGAATCCAAAGTAAAGTGCGCGGCGGAAATATCTATTTCGAGATTATCAATGCCGTTGGCATTAAACGAATATACTCTTGCCTCTTCATAGGTTCCAACCGAAGCCACAGCAAATACAACGCCAACGATGCGCAATCCCCAAAATACGATACTGAAAATCATCACAGAGGCAAGAGCTATCGCGCCGTATCTGACGGCTGTCTGCCAAGGCTTCATTTTATATCAACTCCTCCGAAGAGTGCAAGCGAGCTTACGTAGAGGGTAACCACGTTTTCCGCACCGTCATCGGGACGGCGAGCCTTGTTTGATGTTCCGCCGAAGATACCCGTGGATTTGACGCGGACCTTGACGTTTTCGGGAACAAGGATTTCGATGCCGCCAAAAATGGCAGTCGCCTTGATGGCGCAATCGGGCTCGATAATTGCACCGCGGAGGTCATAGTCGACTCCGCCGAAAATAGCGTTAATCTCCGCGCCGCGGAAGACCTTGCCGTCAAATTTGATCTCTTCGCCGTTGAAAATGCAGAATACGTTGTCGAGATCCCCCGCATTGTTGCGAAGGCTTTCCTCGATCTTTTCGGTCTTCTTTTCCGAAAATGCGTTTGCAATAAGCTTGATACCTATAAGTACGATAATCGCGGGAACAACGAGCTTCATTATCATCTCAAAACTGATAATATCGCGCACCGAGAGTAACAGAAGCACTCCGACTGCCAGACCGACAGCCGCGCTGATCTTATCGGGCGAGGTAAAAAGCGAGATAGTGCAGGGAACGATGATGAAGAGCGTCCACCAGCCCTCAAAGAAGATGTTGACCTCAATGAGTCCGAGCGAAGAAAGTGCCCAGCAGAGTCCTGCGGCAATAAGAATGATTCCCCAAATGACAGCCTTTGATTTTTTCATTGCTATTCTCTCCTTTATGCTTTAGTAAGCTTGGCGTATGTCGCCATAAGTTTCTTTGTTCCGACGTTATCGAAAACGACCTCGTAAAGCGTATCCGAGCCCATCTGTTTTGCGGAGATGACCTCACCAACGCCGAATGCGGGATGCTTGACGCGGTCACCGGGTTCGAAGATAACCGAGGGCTTCTTCATCGGCACGGTCTTGGGCGTTACTGCGGGCTTCTGCACCGTCTTTATCGGAACTGTGCCGGGACGCTGTACCGGACGCATATTTGCGCCCGACTGGTTGCCCATATACGATTTCGGGGCTGAGGAATAATTGCCCCAAGAATATTCGCTTGCAGGCCTTTGCTTTTCCTTGACCTTTTCGTCAACGAGCTCGGCGGGGATGTCCTCCACGAAGCGCGAGATGGGGTTATACATAGTGCGGCCGTAAAGCAGTCTGCGCTCCGAATGAAGCAGGAAAAGCTCCTTCTTCGCGCGGGTGATCGCAACGTATGCAAGTCTGCGCTCCTCCTCAAGCTCGCTCGGATCGTTCTGCGACTGCAAGCCGGGGAAAATTCCCTCCTCGAGTCCGGGAATGATGGCAACGGGGAACTCAAGTCCCTTTGCGCTGTGGATGGTCATAAGGACAACGGCATCGGCAGTTTCGTCAAAGCGGTCAACGTCGGCAACGAGCGCGGTTTCCTCAAGGAAGCCCGTGAGAGTCGGCTCCTCGTTGTTCTTCATATATTCGATAACACCCGAAACAAATTCGTCGACGTTATCAAGTCTGTCACGCTCTGCCTCGCCGCCGTCGATGAGCATCTGGCGGTAGCCCGATCTTTCAAGCACGTTGGTAACAAACGCATCGAGCGGACAGCCATCCTCGAGCATCTTGCGAAGTCCATCTATCATTTCTGCAAAGCCGACAAGGATATGAGCCGAACGCGAGAGCGCGATGTGGCGGTATGCCTCGCGCATGACCTCGAACATCGACTTGCCCGTTTCGTCGGCAATGCTTTCAACCGCGCTGAGCGTAACCTCTCCGATCTTTCGGCGAGGCTCATTGATGATTCTCTTGAGACGAACGCGGTCGGAGGTGTTGTTTATCAGCTGAAGATATGCAACAACGTCCTTGATTTCCTTACGGTCACCGAAGCGGACGCCGCCGTAGATGCGGTAAGGAAGCGCGCTCTTGGCAAAGGTACGCTCGATGGTGTTTGCCTGCGCGTTGACACGGTAAAGCACGGCGAAATCGCGGTAGCTGTACTTCTTTTCGGCAACGAGCTTTGTGATTATATCCGAGATCTTTCTTGCCTCGCTTGCCTCGTCCTCGCATTCCTCAAGGACGATCTTTTTGCCCGAGCCGTTCTCTGTCCAAAGAGTCTTGGGGCGTCTGCCCGCGTTCTTTCCGATAACGGCGTTTGCCGCATCGAGGATGGTCTTTGTCGAGCGGTAATTCTGCTCGAGCTTTATTACCCTTGCGTCGGGATATGTAGTATCAAAGCTCAAAATATTTTCGATAGTCGCGCCTCGGAAGCGGTAAATACTCTGGTCGTCGTCGCCTACTACCATAATATTACGCCAGCTCGATGCAAAAAGTGAGCAGAGCGCGAACTGCGCGGGGTTGGTGTCCTGATACTCATCAACGCAGATGTATCTGAACTTGCCCGCATAATACTTGCGAACCTCCTCGTCGTTGCGAAGAAGAAATACGGTCTGCATAATAATATCGTCGAAGTCGAGGGCGTTCGAGGCCTCCATGCGCTTCTGATATTCGCGGTAGATGCGCGCGTAGATCTTCTCACGGTAACCCATCTTCGACTCCTTCTCATATCCGTCGGGATCGAGAAGATTTTCCTTGGCCTTGCTGATCGTTCCGACAACGCTCTTAATTGTGAAGGACTTTTCATCGATATTGAGCTCCTTCATAATGGCTGTGAGAAGCTTTTTCGAGTCATCTGTGTCGTAGATCGTCAGGTTATCATTATATCCGAGTCGGTCGCCGTATTTGCGCAGGATTCGCATGCAGATCGAGTGGAATGTTCCCGCCCAGATGCTCTTGGGCACCTCGGGGTCGTCGAACATACGCCCGAGTCGCTCCTTCATCTCGTTTGCCGCCTTGTTGGTAAAGGTGATGGCAAGCACGTTCCAGGGCGGGCAGGGCGATTCGATGAACTCGTCGAGTATGGGCGAGATGAACTCCGCAGGGTAGGTGACCGCTTCCTCGAGCGCGGCAACCGCGATTTCGGAAAGATCGGCGGGGACCTCCTCGCTCCAATATGCGTTTCCGTATTTGATGATCTGTGCGATTCGCTGGACAAGTACGGTGGTCTTTCCGCTTCCCGCGCCCGCTATGACGAGCAGAGGTCCCTCGGTCGCAAAAACGGCATCGCGCTGGCGGTCATTGAGATTTGACTGCGCCTTCTCGAAAAGGCGTCTTTTGGCTTTTATGTATCTTTCGCTTAAAGTCGGCATTATTTTTCCTTACAAAAATATCCGACTGTCGCAAAAGCAACAGTCGGAAGCTGAAATTTTTAGTTTATCCTCAGTTGTTCTTGTTCTGATTCTGATTGTTATTCTTGTTCTGGTTCTGGTTGTTAGAATTCTGGTTGTTGGAATTCTGGTTGTTAGAATTCTGGTTGCTGTAGTTCTGGTTGTTGGAATTCTGGTTGCTGTTCTTGTTCTGATTCTGGTTGTTCTGGTTGTTGTTCTGATTCTGGTTGTTGTTCTGATTCTGATTCTTGTTGTTGTTCATAATAATCCTCTCATGCGGCAGAAATTTTTGTTGACCGCATTAGAATTATTGGCAACCGAGAGAAAAATTATTCGTCAATCAAGCATATATCTTGATTCGACTTCCTCGTTCACCGCGCTCATCATATAAAGCGACGAAACGAAGAAGGCTCCGCAAACGACAAAATTGATTATCCACCAGATGGGACTGATAAAGAGATCAAGCGAGAGAATGAATTCGTAAAGACCTCCGCTCACCGCCGCCAGCGCGGCGCAAACAAGGCATACGGTTACCTTCGAGCCAACCTCTTTCCTGATCGCCTGCATACGCGAGTTGCGGTATGCCTCGTCCATTGTCGAGGGTATGTATCCGCAATGTGCGTTTATGATGGCACGTACTCCTTCAAGCACGAAATAAACGGTCACAAAAAGAAGCACCGCCTCTATGATTCTTACAGGATACATAGTCATAAATTCCTTGAATACCGCACGGTTTACCCAGGTCTTCGAGGGGAAGGAGTCGGTAACGTAAAGGTAAGAGAGCCTTGAACCGACAACTGTAAGCACGCCGTAGACCGCAGAAAGGATCACGCCGAGCTTGTATTTTTTATAATAAGGCTTCAGCTTGATAAAGGTCCAGGCAAGAAGGATAGCCGTGAAGGTATCCGAGATGATATTTACGTCATCGAGATAAAGATCGGCTGTTGTAAGCACCGAAGCCGCCAAAAGCCCGAGCACGAAGGCAATATCGCGCCTTACGAAAAGTCCCGTGTTCGGAAGCACGGTGGTTTCGTACTTCTGCTTCATGCTCGAAATGAGCACGCTGTCGCGCAGTATGCCGCGGAAAAAAATGATCGCACGAACGAGCCAGATAATTCCGATCAGCGAGCCCGCGAAAAGTGTGACAACGCGGTAAAGTCCGATGAACCTGTACCAATCGAATGCGGTATCGTCATAGGAATGATTAGAAAGCACGGCAAACTCCGCTATGTTCGAGAAAAACGCCTTTGCGATCATAAAGAAGACCGTGAAATCGCGGAAAGCAATGCTGATATTCTTTCCGGGACGGTAGCTTTTTGCGCCCTTTTCGATAAGGGGATATTCCCCGCCCGAAGTCTGCGAATGAATTATGAATCCCTCAATGAGCGAGCGCCATGCGGGAATGCCCCAGATAAGCTCGCACAGGCAGAAGCAGAAGGAAAGAAGGAGCATCATCGTCGGTCTTTCCTGCGCGCTCGTAAGTCCGCCAAAGACCCAAAGGAGCGAGAGCGTTTTAAAGAAAGTCATGACCGCAAGAATGCGGAATTTGCGCCAAGCGTTTTCAAAATGAGGCGAAAGATCGCGCACAAAGCGGAGCGACACCGCAAGAAGCGTATATCCGATAAAATCGGGCAGGATGTCGATTATTGCAACGTCCGGGTTAAAAAGGAATATTGCGGAAAGCGCCGCAATTCCGAGCCCCAGATACTTGCCCGTTTTTTTAGGCTTCAATGAAAAGCTCATTTTCTCCTCCTTTTGCGTTTCTTGTGTGTGCCGTTAGCGATGTTCTTTTTCTTTTCCTCGATCTCGCGGCGTGTGCGCTCGATGGCCTCGTTTTCGCGCTTTTCGAGAGCCTCGGCAAATTTGTTGATAAAGGGTATCTTCGATTCACGGCGCGGCATATTTTCGTCGCCCTCGGGGCATATACGCATATAGCAGCCGAAGATGAGAACAAATACCATCACCGACCAGATAAGCTGGACGAAGAAGGAGATATTCGCCTCGATCACTTTGAGCGCCGCAAGGAGATAAAGTACGTATCCGATCACCACCGCACAAAGGTCGGTGACCGCGGAAAGCTTTTTCTCATTCATACCGACAACACCGAACGCGATGTAGGTTGAAATGAGCATGAAAATATGGAATATCAATACAAGCACGTCGCGCGTGTAGTAAACAACGGTTTTGAACACCGTCATATCACCGCCGATGCCGAGAAGGGACGCGAGCTCCGCGCCCGTCTCGCAAAATCCGGTCAGCATAAGCGCCAAAAGCGCGAATACCGAAAGCTTATAGCTCGGGAAATAATCCTTGAGCTTGAAAAAGCCGTACGCCATAACGGTATATCCGAGCAGTCGGAAAAGCCAGCCGTAAAGCGTCAGCGACGTGAAAAACGTCAGCGCGTAGCCGATAAGGACAAGACCGTATCCCATCAGTCTTCACCGCCGCCCGCACCGCAGCACTTCTTATACTTCTTTCCGCTTCCGCAGGGGCAGGGATCGTTGGGGCCGACCTTCTCCGCTCTTCTCTGCGCGGGTGTCAGAGGCTTTGCGTTTCTCGCGGAAGCACCTGCGCGGCCCATCTGAAGATTCTTCAGCATAGCGGGGGTGATTGTGATCACCTCGGGGAGCTTGCGTGTCAGCACCTCGCGGACGGTGCCCTGTCTGATCTCGTTGATAAGCTCGGCAAACATGCTCGAGCCGATGATCTTGTATTCCTTGAGCGGATCCTTCTGCGCGTAAGCCTGAAGCATTACAGACTCCTTGAGCGCATCCATGGCGTCGATGTGGTCAAGCCAACGCTCGTCCATATTGTTGAGAAGCACGGCACGCTCAAAGCGGCGCATTCTGTCCTCATCTGTTGCAGCTCTTTCGTGATAGAGAGCAACTGCCTTTTCGGTTATCATATCGCGAAGCTGCGCTGCAACCTGCTGTGCGGGCTGATCGGCGGCAAAATCAAGCTCACCCTCCGCGCAACCCCAACCAAGGTATCTCGCCTCGAGTGCTTCAACATCAATTACGGGATGCTTTGCGCCCTCAAGAGTGATAAGGCAATCCTCGACCGAATCCTCGACTGTCGAGCCGATCATGTGAACGATACGCTCGGAGATATTGCCCTCCTCGATGATCTCGTTTCGGAGCGAATAGATCTGCTTGCGCTGCTCGTTGAGGATATCGTCATACTGAAGAACGTTCTTTCTTGCCTTGAAGTGGTTTGCCTCGACGTTCTTCTGCGCCTTCTCCATAACGTCGGAGAGTATCTTGGTATTCTGCGAAAGGTCGCCGTCGGTGTCCTTCATAAGGTTTGCCGAGAACGCCGAGAAGCGCTTCATTCTGTCGTCGCCGAAGAGACGCATGATGTCGTCGGTCAGCGAGATATAGAAGGTCGATGCGCCGGGGTCGCCCTGACGTCCCGCACGTCCGCGGAGCTGGTTATCGATTCGTCTCGACTCGTGTCTTTCCGAACCGATGATGCAAAGACCGCCCGCCTCGATAACAGCCTGTCTGTCGGGCTCGATCTGCGACTTATATTTATCAAAATAGATCTTAAATGTGTTTCTCGCGTTCTTTATATCCTGATTTTCGGTGGGCGCGGAGCCGGTTGCCTCGGCAATAAGCTCGGGGCGGATGCCAAGACGAGCCATCTCGGACTTCGCCATGTGCTCGGGGTTGCCGCCGAGCATAATGTCGGTTCCTCGGCCTGCCATATTGGTCGCAAGCGTGATCGCACCGGGGCGGCCTGCCTCAGCGATTATATCAGCC
>JAZORB010000210.1:0-2709 GCA_045656385.1 Eubacteriales bacterium
TCTTTTTCGGCTTCGGAAAGCAGCTTTGAGCCGATGCCTTTCCCTCTGTGTTTTTCGTGTACCCAGAGGATATCAATGTACATCCAACCCCAATACGTGCCGCCGAGAATGCCGCCTATTATATTTCCGTCCGCGTCGTACTCGACGATATTTAATGGCGCGTGTCCGTCATCGCCGACTTTTTCGCGGTTGAATTCCAACAAAGCTTCTCTTATCAGTTCGGCTTCTTTTTTCGAAGGATTGTAATTCATCATTATTCACTGATTTGATCAAAAAATTCGTGAAAAACGGGCCAGGCGAGGGCGGCGTAGAAGCGGTGTCCCTCGGGGCCTTCGATCCATCTGTAACCGTCGGGCGCGCCCGACGCGCGGTAATAGAGATCGGCAACCTCGATGCTCTCAGCAACGCCGTCGTGTGGGAAGATATTGTCCTCCGCGCCGCTGACGGCGATCAGCTTTCGAGGTGCAATCAGACCGCAAAGGTCGCCCATATCGAAATCGAGGGCGATGTTCGGAATATAATTGCAAACGCAATGCTTCATCGCGCCGATCGAGTCCTTGTATGTGCAAAGGGCGCAGGAGGGCATCGAAACCTTGATGCGCTCGTCGATGGCGGATGCGTAGATGGTTGCCGTTCCACCGCCCGAATTGCCCATGCAGGCAACCCTGTCGGCGTCTACAAAGGCAAAATTCTCGGTAACAACGTCAATGGCGCGGCTGATATCAAAGACACGCTCGCCGATGAGGGTTCTTCCGTAGAGGAGCGCCGACATTGCGGGCACGTGACAGCCGGGTCCCTTCTCGTCGCCGCCGCATTCGCCGAAGCCGCGCTGCTCAATGGCGAGAGCGCAATATCCCTCGCGCACGATCTGAACGGCAAAGTCACGGTCGCCGCCGCCAATGCTTTTCTCGTCGCCGGGGTAGATCGGTCTGCCGAGTGAGATGTGGAAGCCCTTCGAATGCCCCTGCAGGCAGATGACCACGGGAATCTTGCCCTCCTTGCCCTTCGGCACCCAAAGAGTGCAGGGAACAAAGTATCCCTCCTCGCTCTGGAAGGTGAAGCGGTATTCGGTGAAGGTGTCAAAATCCTTTTCGTGCTCGACGGTAAAGAGGTCATCGGCGGCGGGAGTGATTTTGTCGAGTCCCATAAGGGATGCAAGATGCGCGCGTGCGCTCTTCTGCCACTCGGCAAAGTCGGATGCGCCGTCATAGCGCATTGCGGGCGCAAGAGCTTTCAGCGCCGCGTGATGTATGATCTGAGGATTTTTGTTGATCATAGTGCTTTACCTCGGTTATTCCACGAGTATCGTTATGCTTGATTTATCGCACATGACGGTATTGTGCGCGATCTTGGCGGTCGTCTGGAGCGCGAAAGGTCCGCGGTTGTTGGTGTGGCGGACGTATAGCGGGAAAGCTGAAGATGAGACGTCGATGCGGAGCTTTTCGCCCTTTTTGATGACGAAAGCGTGCTCGTCGAAGGAGAAATCCATTTCGATCTCCTCGCCGGGGATATAATCGGGTGCAAAATTCGAGATCTGATTGATGTCGTCGCGCAAGCCGTAAGATCCTTCCTCTTTGACGAGGCTGAGACGGATATAGAAGCAGGTGTCCTCGCAGTCGGATTTGACACGGAGCTTTGCCGTCATCTTGCCCTTGACGAATGTATCCTCCTCGAATTCGGGAGTGAAGAAGGAAAGAACGTCGTGCTGGATCTTTGGCTTATACTGCCACGCGTTGCCGCCGAAATTTGCCGAAAGTCCGCCCTTGAATTTCGCGGGGGCGTAGGGATTGTAGGTGTAAGTCTTTTCGCCCTCGCCGAGCGCAAAGGTGATCGACTTTTCGGGCGCGGCGAAATCGTCGGTGCACCATTCGTTGCCGAAAAGCTTGTAATACGTGACTTTTCCGGGCTCGAGCGGAGCCTCCTCCTTGCCTCTGACCGAGTTGATCCAGCGGATATAAACATCGTTCAAGACGTCTTCGCCCGAGGGTGCATCCTCGAAAACTATCGGCTGATCGCCCTTTTTGTTGTTGCCGTGGTCATAGGGATGGACGAGCATAGCGCATTTCGCCTTCGTTTCGGGGGCGATGGCGTTCCACATATCAAACATACCGCCCGTGTAGATGTCGTAAAATCCCGTGACGACGAGGATCGGAATATTCGCATTCGTCAGCGCGCCGCGCGAATCCGAGCCGCCCGCGCGCGTGTTCCAGAAATCATCGTTACGATTGGGGTGGAGAAGAATGTCGTCAAAGCTCGGCACGCTCTCGCCGAAAACGGTTTTTGAAAAGTCGATCAGCGGGAGCATGTTGTAGCTTTCGGGCTTGTATGCCTTCTCGCGGATGCTCTTGTGCTTGTACATACCCACGTACCACCCGCCGTGGAGTCCCATTTTATAAAATCCGTTTCGGTAATTGCAGTTGTAGCGTTCGGTGTCCTGAACGGCAAGCACCGCACCCTTGATATCATCGGCAAAGGGAGCTGTGACCTGATGGACGGTTGATTTGTAGCTGTTGCCGACGAGGTAGAGTTCGCCGTTATAGAAGGACTGATGGCGCACCCAATCCTGCAGAAAAAGTCCATCCTCGCGCTCGTTTATGTAGGGAATACAGTCGCCCGAGCTCTTGCCTCTGCCGCGGCAATGCTGATAAACGACGGCATAGCCGTGCGAGAGCCAATTCTCAACGCTTTCTGCAAAAGCGGTGACGATCT
>JAZORB010000211.1:0-5990 GCA_045656385.1 Eubacteriales bacterium
ACGCCCTTTTCTTCCTTCATCTTGTCGATGAGCTCTTCGAAGTACTTCTTACCAACTTCCATAACGACGTCGGAGTACATCTGGATAAATCTTCTGTAGCAGTCATAAGCCCAGCGAGCGTTGCCCGACTTCTTAGCCATAACTTCTACAACTTCCTCGTTAAGACCGAGGTTGAGGATGGTGTCCATCATACCGGGCATGGATGCACGTGCGCCGGAACGAACGGATACGAGAAGAGGATTCTCAAGATCACCGAACTTCTTGCCGGTGATGCCTTCCATCTTCTCAATGTATACCATGATCTCTGCCATGATATCGTCATTGATCTGACGGCCGTCTTCATAATACTGTGTGCAAGCTTCAGTAGAAATAGTGAAGCCCTGGGGAACGGGAAGACCGATGTTGGTCATTTCCGCGAGGTTAGCGCCCTTACCGCCAAGGATCTCACGCATTGTAGCGTTACCCTCGGAGAAGAGATAGCAATACTTCTTTGCCATTTGTAATTCCTCCTATATGGAAAATAAAATTTTTATCGAATTTATTGTTTGCGGCGAACCCGCAAAGACACTATATTATAACACATTTTCCCAATAATATCTATAATAATATAGGGAATTATTTTGTAAATTTTTTATAAACACGCCTCAAAAGCCCTTTTCAGGACCTATTTTTTATAAAAACGGAAAATTTCCGAGCCTCCCGGCCCGGAAATTAACCTTAACTTTATACTTTACACTTTTCACTACGGCTTTGCCGTCACAGCTCTTCAACGCTGAAAACACCGTCAAACTGAATCATCTCGCTAAGGATATTCTCATGCTTTTGTCTCTTGCGGAAGATCAACGTCAGCACCGCGCTGCAACGCTCGCCGGATACCGTGCGCTGCTTTGTGAATTCAATATCAATCACTCTGATTCCCTTACCTTCAAGGCGCTCGACAAGCCTGTCAAGCATGCCGGGCGAGTCGAATTCGATGTAGATATTCATTCTCTTCGCGCTCGACATAATAAAATACTCGAATTTCGAGAGCAGCAGAGCGGCAATCATTACAATTACAACGCCGATCAGCGCCGCCTCAAAATATCCCGCGCCGATCGCAAGGCCGATGATAGCCGATGTCCAAAGACCTGCAGCAGTTGTCAGTCCCTTGACCTGACGGCGGCTTGTTACAATGATGGTTCCCGCGCCGAGGAAGCCCATTCCCGAGATGACCTGCGCGCCGAGACGGGTGGGATCGGTCGAAAGACCCGATTTGTAGAGATAAAGACCGACAAGAGTTGTCAGGGTTGCGCCGATGCAAACCAAAGTATGGGTGCGGAAACCCGCACTTCTGCGCTTGCTTTCGCGTTCAAGACCGATGATTCCGCCGCAAAGAAGGGCAAGAATGAATCTTACTGCCACACCCACGGCATTGACGCCGCGAAGCATTTCAATCATTTCATTAAAATTCATCTTCTCTTCCTCCTTACAATTCTTCTACGGAAATAACACCGTCGAGTGCGGCAAGTGCCGCGATTATCTCAACGTGCGGACGGCGGCGCAGAAGCTTGGTTTCGATAACAACGTTCGGCGATTCATTTGCAAGCTCGCGCACGTTTGTGATCTCGGAATCAAATATTCTGACATTCATACCGCGGAGAACTTCATGCACCGAATGGATTACTGCGGTCTCGGTAACTATAACGTTAATATTCATATTGAGCGATCGGGAAGTGATAAGTTTTTCGACCTTATCGAGAAGAGTTGTCGACATAATGATCGCGGCAAAAGCGATCAGCGCGCACTCATAAAAACCCGCTCCGAGTGCAAGACCCATACAAGCACACGCCCAAAGGCCAGCCGCCGTTGTCAGTCCCTTGACCTCCTGGCGGCGGGTGACTATGATCGTTCCCGCACCGAGAAAGCCGATGCCGTTGATGACCTGCGCACCCAGACGCGAAACATCGACCGTGATGCCGAGCACCTCGATGCAATAGCGGCTGATGCACATTGCCATCGTTGCGCCCATGCAAACGAGAATATGAGTTCGGAAGCCTGCGGGACGGCGCTTGCGCCCTCTCTCCAGTCCGATCGCTCCGCCGAATATAACGGCGAGCACAAGTTTTATAACAAGTGCTGCGAGGCTTGCGCCCCGCAGACTATCGAGCCATTCCATAGAACGACCTCCATTAATCGATATTCATAATCCACACGTTTTCGGTGGGATCAACTCCTCCGCCATTCGCGTATTTATCCGCGCCCGACTCAAAGAGGATATAAAGCTTGCCATCCTTGGCGGCAAGGCCCTCGCTCATGGGAAGGGCGGTGACAAGCTTCTGGTTCTGCTTGCTGTCAAGGAAGTAAACGGGAAGTTCAACGCCGTTGAGCTTATAGGTAGAATGAGCCTCGGTGCCGATGGGGCTGTCGTAAATCATAATGGTGGATTTGTTGGTTCTGCCGTAAGACTGGCTGAGAGCGATCTTGTTTCCGACAACGGCAAATCCCTGGATACGCTCGGTCATCGAAAGAATAATATCGGGAGTTGCATAGCTGCCCTCAACCATCGCCGACGCCTTGATGCCGTTTTCGGTGGTGGGATCAAGCTCATAGCCAACAGTCCACGCGCAATACATAAGACCGTCGCGGTTCTTCATATACTGAAATCTCTGCGTGGGATAGGAAGTGCCGTACTGGAAGTCGCCGACCCAGAGATAACCCTCCGAATAATTGCAGAAGGATGCGCGAACGGGAACGGTGAAGGAATCAACTATCTGCAGTTTACCGCACTGACCCGCCTCGAGCACCGCCGTGAGCGGGATGCGGAAAAGTGTGTAATTGCTTGCGATATAAATATCCCTATCGGTAATGGCAACACCGCCTGCATGAGTTGTGTGAGGAGTGCCGTCGGCGTTGGTCAGGTAATATTCACCCACGTATGCGCCCGTCTTCATATCAATGGCAACGAGAACCGAACAATCCGAGGTCGATGCGTCATCAAAATAGCCCGAGATCATAAGCCATCCGCGCTCCTCCCAGATGTCCATGCCCTGCGGCACCATCTTTTCGGCAAGTGCGGGAATAAGGAAGCTCTTTTCAGACGAATCGAGAAAAGCAGTGTAGGAATCAAAAGCGCTGCTTTGAAGCACGCTTGCGAGAGTAAACTTGAAGTCGGAAGCGGGACCTGCATATTCGGGGAATTTCGGCTCGGTCACCTCGGGCTCGGTAGCTTCGGGCTCCGTGGCATCGAGGACGGGAGCTTCAGTTGTGATTACAGATTCAGTGGTTTCTTCGGGGATTTCGGAATTGCATCCGACAAGTGCGATAAAAGTGGCAAGAGCCAGGATAAGGCAGATGATTCGGGTGTTTTTCATTATTATTTCCTCAAAAAATTATTTTACGCTGAACATAAGGTCGCCATAGGTGGGATAGGGCCACGCGGCGGTATCGGTAAGAGTTTCGGCTTCGTCAACAAAGGCGCGGAGCTTTTCCATGCCCGCAAATACTCGGGTGCGGTACTCTTTGGCAAGAACTACTATATCGGAAGCATTAATGAACAGCTTCTCAACATCCTGATCAAGCCGATCGGTCTGCTTCATTATTTCTGTTGCGAGAGCGGAGAGTCTTTCGACGGTTTTCGATTCATATTCGATATCGGCAGAGGGGCAGAATTCACGCTTGATCTTGCCCGACTCGGCAAGTTTTCCAGTAAATTTTGAAATTGCGGGAAGAATATCGCGGCGAACCATATCGATCATTGTAAGGGCTTCTATACGAATTACCTTGCAGTAGTTATCAAGGATAACGTCGCGTCTCGAAGCCGCCTCGACAGGTGTGTAGATCTTGTGCTGTGCGAAGAGCGCGAGGTTCTTCTCTGCCGTAAGCTGGGGAACGCAATCGGGAGTCGAGGGGTAATTGGGAAGTCCGCGGACCTCGGTCGCCTCCTTTACCCAAGCCTCGTCATAGCCGTTTCCGCTGAAGATGATGCGCTTATGCTCGGAAACCGTGCGGCGGATGAGCGCGTGAAGGGCGGTCTCAAAGTCCTCTGCCGCTTCAAGCTCGTCGGCATAAAGTCTAAGCGACTCGGCAACGGCGGTGTTGAGCATAATATTTGTGCACGCGATACTATCCGACGAACCGAGCATACGGAACTCGAACTTGTTACCCGTAAAAGCAAAGGGCGAGGTACGGTTGCGGTCGGTGTTGTCGCGGGGGAGTTTGGGGAGAGTATGTACGCCAAGTCGAAGCGGCTCCTGCGCCTGCGCGTTATAAGGTATATCCTTTTCGATCGCGTCAAGGATCTCCTCAAGCTCGGTGCCGAGGAAGATCGAAACGACTGCGGGAGGTGCCTCGTGCGAGCCGAGACGGTGGTCGTTCGAGGGGGAAGCTACCGACAGACGGAGCAGGTCGGCATAGTTATCAACCGCCTGAATGACAGCGCAGAGGAAGAGGAGGAACTGCGCGTTCTCGGCGGGTGTGTCGCCGGGTTTGAAAAGATTTACGCCCGTGTTGGTCTGGATCGACCAGTTGTTGTGCTTACCCGAGCCCGATACGTTTGCAAAGGGCTTTTCGTGAAGCAGGCAGATCATACCGTGCTTCTTTGCAACTCTCTGCATGACCTCCATGGTCAGCTGGTTGTGGTCGCAGGCGATGTTTGTCTTTGTAAAGATGGGCGCAAGCTCGTGCTGTGCGGGAGCCGCCTCGTTATGCTCGGTCTTTGCCGAAACACCGAGCTTCCAAAGCTCACGGTCTACTTCCTCCATATAGGCAGCAACGCGGGGCTTTATGATTCCGTAATAGTGGTCGCTCAGCTCCTGACGCTTGGGGGGCTTTGCGCCGAAAAGGGTGCGTCCCGTGTAGATCAGGTCGCATCTCTTCTCGAACATAGCGCGGTCGATGAGGAAGTATTCCTGCTCGGGGCCGACGCAAGCCTTCGTCGAGGTGACGTCCTCGTGGCCGAAAAGCTTGAGCACTCGCATGGTCTGGCGGTTGAGAGCCTCCATCGAGCGCAGAAGGGGCGTCTTTTTATCGAGCGCTTCGCCGCCGTAGGAACAGAATGCCGTGGGGATGCAAAGCGTTTTTTCCTTAATAAATGCATAGGAGGTGGGGTCCCACGCGGTATATCCGCGCGCCTCGAAGGTAGCACGAAGTCCGCCCGAGGGGAATGACGATGCATCCGACTCGCCCGAAACGAGCTCCTTGCCCGAGAATTCGAGCAGAACGCCGCCGTCGGAGGTCGGGTTAATGAAGGCGTCGTGCTTTTCAGCAGTAACGCCCGTCATCGGCTGGAACCAATGTGTGAAATGTGTTGCACCGCGCTCAACCGCCCAATCCTTCATCGCCTCGGCAACGATGTTCGCAAGGCTGATATCGAGAGAACGTCCGTCTTCGATCGTCTTGCGCATACGCTCGTATGCCTCAACGGGAAGGCGCGACTTCATCTCTCTGTCGTCAAATACCATACATCCAAAATACTCGGGTATCTTCATGATAGTTCTCCTATCGCAGATTTTTTCTCATTATATTAGTATATCTTTTTTTATATGAAAAGTCAAGGGGATTTTATGAATTTTGATAAAAAATCGCCCCGCCGAAGCGGGGCGATTAATATCCTATTTATTTGCCATTGGCTTCAGTGTCTTGGGATCGACTGCGGCACAAAGCAGGAAGAGAACGACAGCGGCTATCGCGGCATTGCCGAGCATGTAACTTCCGTTATAAACGAGCGAATATACCCAGACATTCATCCCCTCGGGTGCATAGCTTTCCCAAAGGATAACGCCCGAGAGAAAACTGCAAATAAAGCGCAAGAAGGATGCGCCGACCGCGCCGACAACGTAGCCCGCAAGGCGCAGGACAGACTTGCCCGATTTCTCGAAGGGTACGGCAAAAGCCGATGCGAGTCCGAGCGCGGCAAAGGCAAGAACGTAGTCAAGCAGGACACAAAGGACGATCGATATGAAGGTATTTGCGGGCGGTACGTAGAATCCGAGGAGCATCTGAACGCAGGAATA
>JAZORB010000212.1:0-2322 GCA_045656385.1 Eubacteriales bacterium
GCAGGATATATAAGCAAGCTTTTCACGTTCGTTGAAAATATGCACATATACCTTGGAATCCAGCGCTAATACATTTTTGGGATAGTCACCTCTTTCGGTTTTCTCCGCGATCACTCTTGCTTCGCCCGTTTTCATATTGTAGATCCGCACTTTGGTTTCGTTTACGGCATTGTTGCTGTCGAGATCGATTGCCTTCGAATACATATACAGACACCAATCGTCAAAAACGGTGATGGAGTCAATAAGCCACCCTACGGGTATGAATGCGGGGCAGCTTTCGTCCGTGTGTTTGCAGGACGGGGTGATGCAAAGGCTTTTGGATTCATTTGCCACGGGGTCGTATTTATAAAGATATTCGAAAAATTCCATCTTTGCTCCCGTGAGATTCTTGTATGCTGCGGATTTGTGAATCCAGCACCCATCGTATTCAACGCCGAGGAAGTAGGAGGGATAGGACAAAAATCCATCTCCTGCCGTAAAATATTCCTCGGGGAGATCGTCGACCTCGGGCGAGTCGTTTTCTTCAAGAATATTCGATTCCGAACTCGTTCCCGCGGGGTTGAAGATCTCGGGAATGAGCCCGACGAGCCTTCCCGCGAGGGGAACAGCCGCGCCGAGAAGCGCAAGGCACGCGGCAAGCAGAGCGACCTGCTTGATGATCTTTGCTTTATTTGCGCCGCGCTCGCCGACTCCCTCGGCGCGCGGCTTGATTCTTTTGGCGGCGGATTCGATGAATTTGTCGTCGATGTGCTCGAATGCGCCTATCAGCCGTTTGTCGTTTTTGTTTTTCATACCAAAATACCCTCCTTTTTGAGTTGTTCCGCAAGCTTGCGGCGTGTGCGGAAAAGGATAGTTTTCACCTTTCCCTCGCTAAATCCCATATCGGAGGCGACGCATGCAACCTTTTCGCCGAAATAGTGGTGCAGAACAAAGACGTCACGCTCGTGCTCGGGCAGGCTTTCAAGGAGCTCATTGAGGATCTCGCCCGCACGCGCCGATTCGAATTGCTCGCACAGGTCATAGGAATCGGGGATCGACTCGAGGAAATCCTCGCCGATCTCGGCAAAGCTCTTGCACCGCCTCCATACGTTTTCGGATCGCGTTTTTTTCATGGCGAGGTTGCGGACGATTTTCGCAATGTATGCCTTCAAACTCTGCGGCTTTTCGGGCGGAATGGCGTTCCAGAGCGCCAAAAGCAGATCGTTGAGGCATTCCTCGCGGTCCTCGCGCAGAGATAGGATGTTCGCCGCGACCGTGTGGCAAAAGGCGCCGTACCGCTCCACGACCCCGCGCAATGCGCCCTCGTCGCGCTCAAAAAGCATCTCTATAATTTTTTCGTCATTCATACGCTCACCTCCTGTCTGTATTTCAAAGGGTCCCTTTACCTATCAAGTACCACCCCGGGGCATTTTGGTTTCATAAATTTTGGTATTCTTTTGAGTTTCGTAGACTTGCACAAAACACCGCGGCGCATTTTGTGCAACTTTGCTATCATAGTAGCACAAAACCGCGGATTTGTCAATAGAAAAAAGTACCCGCGAGAAAGCAAAGGGACAGATTTATCAAGCAAACATTGACTCATCTCATTAAGCATGCGAAAATATGAAACAAGTAATTGAATATACTAAATAAAGTTAAATAAGTTTTGGAAGATTTTCTCGCTGCGCTCGAAAAACAGTATCTTATTGGGGCGCCTCTTTCGTCACTTCGTGGCACCTTTCCCCACCGGGAAGGCTGATTTTGAAAGTGCGAACACAGCTTTCTGGATTTCGTTACGATTTAATTGAAAATTATGATTTTCGCATATACAAAAATCAACCTTTACTTTTCGCTTGCAAAACATATCGTACCGACAGTTATATCGTGTGTTAACATATCACGCCGAAGACATATCACGCGACCTTCGCAGCGGTCGCAAGTTTGCAAACTTTTCGTGAACTTTCCGATAAAAGATCATCATTTTTCCCGAAATAGCAAAAAATTTATGCAATACCCCTTGACAAAAAGCGGTATTAATATTATAATATACGATGTCATTGTGTGTGAGCGTATTTGGCAGCATTCAGAATCGTAGCTGCCGTTGGCATTAAACCAAACGCTTCCGAATAATCACTCAAGGAGGTGCCACAAAATGTTCAGAACCTATCAGCCCAAAAAGCGTCAGCGCAAGAAGGAGCACGGCTTCAGAAAGAGAATGAGAACTCGTGACGGCAGAGAAGTACTCAAGAGACGTCGCGCAAAAGGCAGAAAGCGCCTTACCTATTAATTAAAGTTTTCAATTTACGCTAAATCGCTATCGAAATAACCGGCGAGTGCCGACAT
>JAZORB010000213.1:0-7522 GCA_045656385.1 Eubacteriales bacterium
CGAGGACATTTACTTCATCGCGTGGGTCGGCGACAACATTGCCTACGAGGTTTCCGAGCATTTCGGCAACAATTACACCACGCTCGGTCAGCTCGTGAACTCGCACGTGGCGAATTACTATGCCTACTCGCTCGATTCCAATCTCGCGTCGCTGATGGGCGAGATGGAGAAGGTGGTCGTTTCCGAGGGACTTTCCTCGTCCTTCAACGCAGAGCCTACCAAAACAGCACAGCCGAGCGAATCGAAGCTTGTTGACCTGACGGGTTCTGGTGAGCCGCAGCTGACAGCCGCGACCGTCAACGCCGCGCTCGAGTCCTTCACCGAGGCAACGGGCATCCGCACCGTCATTTGCGTTGACTATATCGAAAACGTCTTCCCCTCCCCGCAGGGTCCTTCGGGCAGCATGATCTTTATGATCGTCGCCCTCGGCATCCTCGTCGTTGCCATTGTCATAAGCGTCAAGTCGAACAATAACAGAAAGAAAAAAGACTAATTGAAAACTCAACCCCGCCGAGGCTTCCCCGGCGGGGTTTTCCACAGCGAAATTTGGAAAAAATATTAGAAATTCATCAAACAAATTTGCATAAAACACTTGACAAACGGCAAACTACATAGTACAATATATAGTAGATAATTCGACGCGAGATCCCCAAATGTGGGGTTTTTCGTCTTTCTTATAAATTTCGTCTTACGGGAGATAAAAATGTCATATAACAGACGTACACTCTCTCCCGATTCGCCCTTTGCCATTCTTGCGGCGCTCCTCTTTTTTGCCGCGGCGGCTATAAGGACGGTTGGGTTCATTCTCTCTTACAGCGGCGAATTCTTGCTTTTTGACCTCATAATCGAGCTTCTGGTACCCGCTGTTTGCTGCGTCATTTTCGGCGCGATGCTTCTTTCAAGAAAAAAGAGCCTAATTCCCACGGTTTTCCCCATCGTGGGCGGTTCTTTGTATATAATTTTCCGCGCCGTCGGGCTTGAGCTGTGGCAGACTATCACGGTCGTGGCGGTTTACGCGGTATTCACCCTCGTCTACATTCTTACCGTGACGGGCGTGCTCAACACAAGGCGCGTGCTGATGCTCTTTTGCGTTGGTGCCACCGTGCTTTGCGTGGTTCACGGATCGAGCGCGACACATGGCGAGAATTCGGTTCTCGGAATCCTTTCGATCATATTTGTCCTCGCCGCCGTATTCTTCGAATCGGTCGGTATGAGAAGAGGAAGACAGTATTAAATAGAGTTTCAGCCGCATCCGTTCCGGATGCGGCTGAGCTTTTATTTGTTCTGTCGCGCGGGGGGCGAGGTCATGTGTAGTTTTGCAAGCAAAACTACACGGGGGGTCCGAGTTGCCGAACGGGGTGGCATAGAAAAAGCACCGAAGCTTTGCTTCGGTGCTTCGCCCGAACGAAGTGAGTGCGTAGAATTTCGCCCGGGACTCTGAACCCGAACCTCGCGCATTATGCGGTGTGATAATTTAACAAGCGGTGGCGCGAGGTCATGTGTAGTTTTGCAAGCAAAACTACACGGGGGTTCCGAGTGATCCGAACGGGGTGACATAGAAAAAGCACCGGAGCTTTGCTTCGGTGCTTTTTCTATGGCGCGCCGTGAGGGACTCGAACCCCCGGCCTTTTGGTTCGTAGCCAAACACTCTATCCGGCTGAGCTAACGGCGCATTTCGTTATATCTCGTATAACGCCTAAATATAATACCACAAAATTTTGCATTTGTCAAGTCTTTCTTGAAAAAAAGTTTGAAATTTTGAAAAAATTAATATATTATCATATTTTTGTTGCTTTTTATTGCAAATTAACGCAATTTATGTTATAATAAAACTAATGAATGAAAGGACGGTATTTCTGATGAAAAAGTTCATTTCCTTAATTCTTGCAATATTGCTTACATTTACGGCGGTTGCTTGTTCGGGCGGTGGGGCGGAAGTTACTACTGTCGCAGACGACCCCACAGAAGCTCCGGCTACCGACGCCGTAACAGACCCGCCCGCACCCGAAACCACAGAAGAGCTCAAGGAGGACAAAATGCTCAATATTCTTTTCCTCGGCAACAGCCTGATGTACTATAACGATATGCCCCAGCTTTTTGCGCAGATCGCAACCGCAAACGGCAAAAAGGTCAACGTCAAATCGGTGACTAAGGGCTCGGCGACCATCTCGGATTTCACCGACGAGCGCACCGAGGTCGGCAAGCAAGCGATCCCGCTTCTCAAAAATAACAGCTGGGATCTCGTTATCATCGAGCCCTCACGCCGCATCTCGCCCTATGAAAACACGGTAAAAGAGGCGGAACTCGCATCGGCGAAGAAGATCCAGGAGCTTGCAAAAGCCGCGGGCGGCGACGTGCTGCTCTACTCGGTCTGGGGCAACAATGACGGCACCGTCGTTGAATTCAAGGCGAATAACCCGACCTCGATGACAGAGGTCGCATCTCACCTGATGACAAGAAAACCGCACACGAAGTTTATGCACGAGGTCAACCTTGAGTTCGCCGCGGCTCTCGGCGGCGTAAAGGTCGCGCCTGCGGGCTACGCATTTGAAAACTGCATTGCAAAGTACGAATATAACCTCTATCACTCCGACGAGCGCCATCCCTCGCCGATCGGCTCCCATCTCGCCGCGGCAGTCATTTACGCGACCGTTTTCGGCGAAAATGTTGAAAAGATTCCCTATGCGATCGGCAACGCACCTGCGTCGGGTCTGATCGAGGGCATCGCAAACGATACCGTCCTTGGCGGACTTGTGCCCGATCTTACCGAGGACGCCGCCGACAAGCCCTTCAATCTCTTGATCGTCGGCTCGAATCTTATGGACGACTACTCCTGTGCAAGCGTTTTCGGCAAGCTCGTCAAGGAAGCCGATGGCAGAACCGTCGTTTCGCAGTACGTTCGCAGCTCGACCTTCGTTATGAATGATCTTGTAAATGAGAAAAACGACCTCGGACTGCGTCAAGCTCTTGCCGAGAACGATTGGGATGCCATCATCATCCAGATCACGCGCCGTTGCACCAAGTCGGCGACCGACGTTGAGGCAAGCGAGCTGAACGCGCTTCGCACCGTGATGCCCCTCTTCAAGGCGGAAACCGACAAGATCTTCATCTTCACGCTCAACAGCAAATCGAAGCCCGGCATCTTCACGACCGCGGGCGGCGACCCCGGATATACCGATTCGGGCAAGAAGGAGACCTACTCCGCCACCGAGGGCAGTGCATATTTCAAGGCACTTGCCGACAAATGGGCGGCTGAATTCGGAGTCGGCGTTATCAACTACGGCGAGGCTTACCACGAATATCCCAACCCCGAAAAGATCGGACTCGGATATTTGCAGGCGGCAATGATCTATAACACCGTTTTCGACAAGGAACTCCCCGAAACCAAGGAAACCAACGGAAATTCCGCCGCTACCGCAAAAACTCTGCGCGATATTGCGAAGAAGTTCTGCACGAATTAAATACCAAAAAGGCTTTCGCATCCGCGAAAGCCTTTTATTTATAGTATTTCAAAATATCGATGACGAGCCCATCGGTACTTGCGGTTGAATCAAGCCTTAATACCCGACATTCAACCTTTTCGATCCACTTTTCAATCTTTTCGGGTGTTCTTTTCGCGGCGAAGGCGAAGAAATTTTCCTCGCTTTCGTAAAGATCGCCGCCGGGAAGGACCCGATCGCCGAAGCGGTCGACGCTTCTCTGCTTTATGCGCGCCAGCCGTTCCTCTTTTGGTGCTTCGAGATAAACGACGAGGCTATAATATTTCTCGATCGATTCGAAATCGGCGCAGACCGCCGAGATGACGAAATCCCCGTGCTCTTTGATGTCCGCAAGCATCATCCGCTCAACCTCATCTCGCCCGCGCGGAGAGTCAAACGCACCCTCGGTGGGGAAATAATAGTCCTCAACATCGATGCGAAAATATCCGAGCCTTTCGGCAAGTGCACGACCAAGCGTAGTTTTCCCGCTGCCATTGAGGCCGACTATGACGATTCCGTGGGGCATTACTTGATCCTTTCGAGCTGCGCCAGCATATCGAGGCAAGCGCTGTTTGCCGTGGAAATGCCTCTTACGGTATCGATGACCCGAGCATTAAACGCCGCGTCTTCCTCGCTGAATTGCCCGCTGGCGATTTTTTTATTGGTCAATGCGATGAGCTTTTTAAGTGAATCTGCCATTTCCCCGTTCAATGCCACACCGCAGGAGGCATAAAATTCGAAGACTGCCTTCAAACGGGAATAAATATTGTCAATCAATTCGTCTTCGGAGCAGCCGATCAGCTCCTTCAGCTCATCCTCGGATACCGCGTCCATAAGGCAGAGCGCGGTGCCGATGAGTCTGTTATAGCCCTCTGCCGTTTCAAGGCGATGGCTTCCGTAAAGCTTCTCGAACTGTTCTACCGATTTCAGATTATTGATATAGGAAAGCTGAAGATTCTCTACCTTGTTCGATTCGCGCGAGAGATAAAAGTGATCTGTTCCTATACCTCTGTATGTGAATGCGAGCATTATTCGGTATTGATCGTTTTCCCGATCCTCTGCGATAAGCCCCTCCCTTTCGCGCAATGCACGAGTATGATATTCCAGAGCCGTGCCGTATTCCTTTCGCATAAGATAGTAAGCTGCAAAGGTACCTTGGAGCTTTGAAAGGACAATGCGGCTCCTGATCGCATCGCACCCTGCCGATTGCGCCTTTTCGGCATGATCGATTCCTTTTTTTATGCAATCGAAAGCGGTCCTCATGCTTTTATCAAAGGTGTGCTCCTTGCCGTGAAGCAGGGCGAAGCCGACAATATTATAGCAGGTTGCTATCGTCAGCATATCGAAGGGCTGATTTTGACTTTGCGTGAGGTCTTTAAGCCCCGGAAGCACAAGGCTTCCGAATTCGTATGCCTTGGTGAACATGTTGACCGAGCTGTAGCAGGCGGTGATCCTTACACCCAAAAGGATGGCGGTGTTTATCGACTCATCAACCTTATCCTCGCTCGGATATTTCTCGGATAGCTCAAGAGTCCGCGCGCGGGCGGCGGATTTGGTGTGCTCGTCGCGGATCGCCGAGTATGCCGATTCCGCGATGCCCACCCAACGCATCATTTCGTCGTCATAGCTGTCAACACGGAGCTTACTTGCCAGAGCATCAAGATAATAATAAGTATCCTCTCCCAATATCAGCAGCTCGCGCGTCAGATATTCCTTCACTATTGGCTGCAGATAGATCCTGCCTTCGTTTTCAAAAACGAGGTTGTGCTTTTTCAGCCGCGAGAGTGCTTTTTTGAAAATTTTTCTTTTTGAATAGGGATATGCAACGCTATCAAAGTCCTCGGATGAAATTCCGCCGATCGGTAGAAGGGCAAGGATGCTCAATATGCTGTGCATCTCCCGGCGCTCATCCGCTTCTTCGGGATTGATTACCTTATTATTATTAAGTACACAGCAATAATGCTCGAGCAGCGTTTTCTCGTCCTGTCGTTTGCCGTCCTTTTGGGCGGAAAAATAATCCGTATCGTCTGCCCTCAAGCCTCTTATGGCATCAACGATCTCTCCCGCATCCATTCCCTGCTTTGAAAGCTCGGCGCACAGAACGGTAAGATAGGTGTTGCCGAGCAGATAATTTTCAATAAGATCGCGCACGTCGCGCTCCTTGTCATCCGATTCGCCGCGAATCTTGAAAAATATCCGCAAAAGTTCATCCGTTGGCAGAGGATGAAGATGAGTTACGTGATCGTCAATGCAATAACAATGGCTGAGGTCGGAGGTGGAGGTGAAGAGCAGGCTGCATTCGGTATCAAGCAGATTTATGTAGGCTGCGTTATCCTCGGAAAGAGTTTCGTTAAGGTTCGGATCGTCAAAGTTATCAATGATGACAAGCGTGTTCCCGGCCCTTTGCAGTTTTTTTAACATTCGTATCTTTCCCGAAAACGTGCTGTCGCCGCCATCCTCGGAATTGATCTTGATGACCGTATCTTCTATGGAATTTGAAAAGCTGACAAAAATTATGTGCTTGAATTTCTTCGATTTGACGGCATAATTTGCATAAGATCTTGCAAGCGAGGATTTTCCGATACCGCGTTCTCCGATTATGGCGTGAACGGCGGAGGTGTCATTTGCAAATGTTTTGTCGATAGCGTCTATATCGCCCGAGCGTTCAAAATAGTAGAGGGGAAGAAGAAAATCACGGCTCTTCTGAACCTCTTTTTTGTCTCCCGAAAGGAACGAGACAAAAAACGCCTCAAAGCCGTCGGCATCAATGCTGCCATCCTTGTTTATTATATTGGTTTCGGGAGTATATCCGTGACTCTTTAGATAATTAATGAAGCCTTTTGTCAACTTTTGATTATAGTTGACGAAGGTTGATTTGCACAAGTACTCGGGACTCATTGTTGAATGGGAAAATCCGTTTTTTATCCATCTTCCCAAGGTTCTTCTGTCTATCCCAAGCTGTGCAGAGAAGGATTCTTGCGTTTGCCCGTTGGTTTTTAAATAATCCCAAAGAATTTGAAATGACGTCATTTTGATCTCCTTGTGCCCCAATATTTTCGCTTTATTATATCATATTTTTTTGATTTTGTAAAGAAAAATCAAAATGGGACATGTTTTTGAAGCCAAGATGTCCCAAAAGTCCCAAGCATGGGAATTGTTAACTGCTGTTTATTGTGTTAAAATATAGTCACAGCAAGGGACAAGCCCCTTGAAAAAACAAAAACAAGGAGATCAAAAAATGAAAAACACAATCAAGAAACTCGTAAGCTTTATCCTCGTACTCGCAACTCTCACCACCCTCGCGCTTCCCTTCACCACTATCGGCGCATCTGCCGCAAGCGCGGATGCCACCGCATCGAATAGCATCTCAAAGGTTTCGGTGGATACCTCGAATAGCTTTTATACCGTAAAGAACACTGCATCTCTCAGAAGCTCCACCTCGCTTATTTATTTCAAGCTCGCCACTCTCGAAAAGGGCGCGCTTATCAAAACCTCGGGCACCTCGGGCGATTATTATAAGGTCAAGCTCAATATGGACAGCAAGTCCGCAACCTACTACGTAAAGAAATCCGAGCTTAAAGCGGCTCCCAAGACTTCGAATGCTACCTTCTGTTACACCGTAAAATCCGCCCCGCTTCGCCAGTCCCCTTGCGACAACGGAACCAAACTTGCAACTGTATCAAAGGGAACCGTGCTTAACGTGATCGGCAAGCTTACCAACAATCACGACAACGTTTGGTATATTATCCTCACCAATGACGGAAAGGTGGCGTATATTTACAGCGAAAACGTAAAGACCGCATCAAAGATCACTCTCTCCGTCAGCGGCTCCGCGTTCATCAAGACCGGCAGCAAGGCACAGTTCAAGTGTACCGTAAGTCCCTCCGGAATCACAGGCATTAAGTGGTCCTCGTCCGATACAAATCTCGCAACAGTCAATTCCTCCGGCACCGTTACTCCCAAGGCGGGCGGCGACGTCAAGATCACCGCAAGCATCCCCGGCATCGTCAGCGCAAGCCTCAACACCAATATCTCTCTCGGCG
>JAZORB010000214.1:0-4677 GCA_045656385.1 Eubacteriales bacterium
ACCCCCGGTGACCTCTCGCTCGTCATCCCCAAGCGAATCCTCGACGGCATCATCGAGATGATCTACGCCCTCGACAAGATCGCCCCCGGCACGGCAAACGACGACACCCTGCTTTACGGCGTCGAGGTCAAGTTCTACAACATGGAGGTCGACACCGACAGCCATCTGCAGACCTGCCACGAAAACCTCTTCGTAATCGGCGACTGCGGCGGAACCACCCACTCGCTCTCCCAGGCATCGGCATCCGGTGTGTGCGTTGCACGATATATAGCATCGAATAGTATTTAAGTTTTCTGAGCGTAATAGGGCAAAAATAATGCAAAATGCAAAGTGCAAAATGCAAAATGAAGGTAAATTTTCGTTGAAACGAAAATTTTACATCAATAATTTTGTGTGGTGCTGATAAGATTTTGTGCGATGCAAGAGTAAGATAAATAAATCAAAAATCTCGGATAGTTTGAAGCTGAACTTCTTACTATCCGAGATTTTCATTTAGATGCTGAATTATCACACTAAACGATGGATTATCAACACAAAATTAAATTATCATAATATCTGATTTTCGAGCAAAGCGAGAAAATCTTCCTTCATTTTGCATTTTGCACTTTGCATTTTGCATTTCAACCACATCAATCCCTCTGCTCCTTCTCCGCATCTATCGCGATGACGAGGGCGAGTGCGGCGAGGGCGTCGTCTTCGTCGCGGACGTCGATCGAGTAGGTGTCGGTCCACCTGAAGAGCTCCTTCGAGATCGTGGCTTTGCAGTCGCCGACCGAATCGAAAATCGAGTAATCCCACTCGAAATAGTCGCCCTCGATCTCCCAGCCCTTGTAGTCGATGGTGAAGCGCGGAGCAAAGAAGGAAAATTCCTTCTTTACACAGCCGGCGTAGTTGTCGCCGAGGTAGACCTCGTAGGTCGGGAACCAGGAAAAGATCTTTTGCTGAACCGTGGCAACTTCGTTTTCGTCGCGGTCAAAGATCTTGAGGCACTTGCCCCAAGCCATCTGACCCTTGACGGTGAAGACGGTGTCGCCCGCCTCGTCGTAAACGTCGTAGCTGTCAAACCACGAAAAGGCTCTTTGCTTGAATAAAAGCTTCATTTTTATACCCTCTTGGTCTCGCCGGGAGCGATGGAGCCAATCTCGTTGTTATAGAAATAGTAAAGCGTGCGCGCGGTGGGGTTGGTGACGAGCGAGCCGTCAACCGAGTAAATAAGGCTCTCGAAATCCTTGACGTACTCGAAGATCTCAATATTGGTGGCGTACCAGATGTCCTCGCGACCGCCCATGAACTCAGCAAATTCCTCGATGACGTTCCAGTTGTCGTCGCCCTCGAATTCGTATGTATGACCCCAGACGTAGAAGAGCTTCGCGCCGTCCTTGGTGACCTTCATGTCGGCGAATTTGCGCGCGTATTCCATCAGCTTCGGGTCGGTATGCTTGCAGGTTGCAGGCAGACGGAGCCAATCCTTCGGAATATTGAAGTTACCCGTAACGGCTGTGGTTCTCGCATAAAGGATGCCGCAAGCCTTGAGCACGTCAACGACGGTGTCGTTGTGGGTGCCGTAGGGATAAGCCATGCCGCGGATGATCTTGCCGAAGAGGGCCTCAAGATTTTCGCGGTCCTTGACGATCTCATAAGAGATGCGCTCTGCGGGCATCTGCTCGAGGCGCGGGTGAGTCAGCGCGTGAACGGCGACCTCGTGCTCGCCCTTCGAATAAAGCTCTTTTACCATCTTTTCGGTCATCGGGCGGTGGATCGTACCGGGCGCGTAGACCTTGCCCTCGGGCGCGAATCTGCCCGAATTGAGGTTAAATGTGCCCTTGAGGCCGTTTTTGTCGAGGATCTCAATGAACTTTATGTCCTGCTCAACGCCGTCGTCGTAGCTGAACGTGAGCGCCTTAGCGACGCCACCGGGATAACGCATGAATAACTGTGCCATGGTTGTGACCTCCGAAGTTTATTTGTTTGCTTTAATTATATATCTAAAACCCTTGTTTGTCAAGAAAAATCGATTGACGCGGAGGGGAAAGTGTGATAAAATAGTGTCGGGGCGGTCAAGATGCACAAAAAGACCTTCCTCTTTTTGTGCAAGTCTACAAAATGAAAAATATTTTCCTTTTCCGCGCAACCGCGGGCGGCAAAACGCTTCAATATAAGTGAAAGGGGGCATGACAATGACAGACGAAAAAATCATCGAACTTCTCATCGCACGGGACGAGCGCGCACTCTCGGAGATAGAGAAAAAGTATTCAAATCTTTGCAAGTACACCGCGGGGAATTTCCTCAATTCCCGCGAGGACATCGAGGAATGCATAAACGACATGCTCCTTGCCGTCTGGAATCACATTCCGCCCGAAAAGCCCGAATGTCTGCCCGCCTACATCACGGTTCTCGTCCGCAACGCGGCAAGAACGCGCTCGCGCGGCTTGGGCGCCTGGAAGCGCGGAGCGAACGTCACCCTCGTGGGCGAAGAATTCCTTTCAATGCTCGAGGACGAATTCGACGTCAGCACCGCCTTTGAATCGCGAATCGCGGGCGAGGTGATAAATTCATTCCTCGACCGTCTTTCAAAGAGCGAGCGAAAGGTATTCATGATGCGCTATTGGCTCGACGCCGGCATCGAGCAGATCGCATCGCAAACGGGATTTTCACATTCAAAGATCAAATCCATGCTCAAAAGACTGCGCGACCGCCTCGCGCAGGCACTCACAAAGGAAGGTATTATCGTATGAGCTTAGAAAGAAAAATGAACAACAAGCAGCTGCTCGACGCGCTCGATCACATCGACGACCGTTTTGTAGCCGAGCTTGTCACATCAATCAAACCGCCCGAGACGGCAGAAGGAGGCACAATGCAAAAGAAAAACATCATCCGCTCGATAAAATACGCCGCCCTGCTCGCCGCCTGCGCGGTACTGATGGGCGCGGCGATCCCGCTGGCGAGCGCGATCCTCGGAAGAATATCCCTCGGCACGGGCACGCAGAGCGGAAATCCCGCGGGCAGCGTCGCTGACGGGACTTCAGCACTTGCCGAAACCGAGCCCCCCGCAACCGAATCGTTTGAAACCGAGCCCGCGCCCAACCCTGACAAGCTTATGGTGGAATACGGCTGGAGCTCCAAGGCGATTACAAATGATGAAGCCGACGAAATCATCGCGGCTTATCTCAAAAAGGATTCCGACCCAAATAAGTTCGCTTATACCTATTCCGTTACATGCTATGCAAAATACGGCAGCGCCGGTAAAAAGCCCGTTTATGCCGTAATGATCAACTCGGACAGATGGAACTACGAACCGAATGATCGAGTCGAAAAGGTTTTCTACAAACCAAGTGACCCGAATCTGCATATCGATTTCATCTTCCCGAGCGATCAGCCCCTTCTCATATACACCGAAGGCAAGTTCTACACGCTGAACGAGGCAATGCAGCAAAGTATACTGACCCATATACAGCTTATGCTTATCCGTTGGGGGGACAGAAAGGGCGGCGGATTCAGCTCCTTTGTGTATCCGATCTGGCTCTCGCACAGTGAGCTTGTCGAGATCGTATACTCCAATCCCGACACCACCGGAGGATGGAGTTACAGATGCTACGGCAACTTTGACGGCGTCTACGTTATCTTTGCAGATAAGAAATTCAAAGTTTGGGAACCCAAGTTAACCACCGATATCGTAAACGGCATCACCTTTGTTTACCCCAATGAAAACAAGCTTAAGGTTTGCGCGGGCGGCACATTCTACTCACTTTCCGAGGCATTTGAAAAAAATATCCTCTCTGCCGCCGAGCTTGCAGAGGTTCATAAGGTCTACACTATGGAGTCGCAGATCGAAAAGGAATTTCTCGCAAAATTCGGTCATGAGTTCCCCGATATGGTTGCCGAGGATAAGGAAGTTATCGTAAAATTCGAGAAGATCTCCGGCGACGTATACGTTGCGGTCATTGCTTCCCAATGCTTTGACAATACGAAATCCCGCAGCGAAACGGTAAACGGCATCACCTTCACATGGGAACAGCAGTACGACATCCACGTTTATTTCCACGGCGAATTTTTAACTCTCTCGGAAGCCTATCAGAGGGGACTCCTCACCACCGAGCAGCTCATAGAGGTGCATTCATCTTACACAAGATCCTTCGGAGAAATGTACGGCGACCCCACTGTATTTCAAGGATGATAATAGCATTACCACCGAGCCGACCGAAAGGTCGGCGCGGAAAGCGGGGGTGAAGGGGGCGGAGCCCCCTTCATTTCTTTACGATGTCATCCTGAGGGCACGTCCGCAGACGTGTGGTGCCCGAAGGATCTCGTGACGCGCGAATTGTTCTTCGCGCGTCGCGGTGCTGGCGAAGTGGTCTGCAGTGCACCAAAAAACTAAATATATATGAAAATGAAAATCACTGTGTACGTTCAAAATTATACAGTGATTTCATTTTTGTTGACTTTAGAACGTGCAAACAAAGCTACTCGAATTTAGTTTTACGGTAATTTACAGCATACCTCATCGTTATGGCACCGCGCCGACCGAGGAACTACTCGGTCGGCACGAGATCCTTCGGGCGCAAAATCGTCTGCGGACGCGCCCTCAGGATGGCATCGTTTTTTCTTTCAGGGGCTTCGCCCCTGCACCCCGTTTTGTTAGTGCTAACATAGTTTTTCTATTTTTTTCACAAAATACTA
>JAZORB010000215.1:0-11666 GCA_045656385.1 Eubacteriales bacterium
GACGGTAGCTCTCAACAAAAACACCAAGGGCATCAAGATCCTCGGCGTTCGTAACCTCGCATCCGACACCGCGATCAACGCCGACTGGAGCGCATCGGGTATCGAATTTATCGCAACCTGCGAGGGCGATATGACCTTTGCTGTCGAGACTAACGACAAGGGCGCATTCTTCCGCGCTTACGTCGACGGCGAGCCCTGCATGAATGGCGACTCTCCTTACTTTGAGATCACCGGCAAGGGCGAGATCACCCTCAAGGATATCCCCAAGGGAACTCACACCATCCGCGTGATCAAGGTTACCGGCTACACTCTTGCATTCGCGGCGTTCACCTCCGTCAAGCTCACGGGTGTTATCGCAGAAGAAGCACCGAAGGACAAGGAGCTTTACGTTGAGTTCGTAGGCGACAGCATCACCTGCGCTTGGGGTACTATCGGCACTTTTGACGGCAAGTACACCTCTCAGGACGCTACCCTCGGTTATTCCTACCTCCTCGCGGAGGCTCTTGACGCAGATTACTCACTCACCGCGCTTTCCGGACAGGGCATCTGTTGCGGCACACCCGGCGTTCCCCTCGGATACCGCTATGCTTGCTATGGCAAGGATGCCAAGACCGAATATGATTTTGCACGCAAGGCAAACCTTATCGTTGTCAATATCGGTACTAATGACGAGACCAAGGCGATCGATCAGACTCAGTTCAAGAAGGATTTCAAGGCTTGGGTTGAGTACGCCAAGGAAAAGAACGGTGCAGACTGTAAGTTCCTCGCCGTTACCAATATGAAGAACGGCTCGTACCGCACTCTCATCACTCAGGTATTTGAAGAGCTTGGCGGCGAAGCTGCAGGATACTATGTTTACAAGGCAGCTCGTTCCCGCAATGCAACCGCTTCCTATCACCCGAGCGTAGAGGAGCACGCGGCGTACGTTCCCGAGCTTCTTGATCTTTGCAAGAAGATCATCGCTGCCCCCATCACCGCCGCTCCCACCGAGCCCTCCACTCCCACCGTTGACGTAAGCGGTGCGATCGACCTTCCCGCAAACACCGTTGTTGTTGACGATGACTTCGAAAAGGACGGCGAGATCGCAGTCTTCACCTTTGGCGGCGTTAAATATAAGGCTACCGTCGGTAAGGATGCATTCTACTCGCCCATGGATGCACAGAATGCAGTTACCGCGGGCGGAACTATCTTCTTCCTTCCCGGCTTCTATATGGAGAACTTCCAGGTTCAGAAGGACCTTACCCTTCTCGGTCCCAAGGCAGGCATCAGCCCCAACGTAAAGGGCGCAAATCCGACCGATGACTGGACTCTTAACCCCGAGAGAAGCAAGGAAGATGACGAGGCTATCCTGATGTCCAACCTCGGTCTTGGTGTATGGAATGCTACCGTATATTCCGACTGTCATAAGATCGTTATGGACGGTTTCAAGTTCTCCCAGAACTTCCTCCTCCGTCAGAACACCGGTAACGAGGGCGAGGTCGAGATCGAAATGTATAACATTTTGATCAGTGGCAGCACCATCACCAACAACATCCTCTTCTTCTTCCCCTACTATCCAAACGATGCGTCCAACCCCGACCTCTATAAGAGACACCTGAAGATGGAAAACATCCGCGTTGAAGGCGTGACCGCACAGTATCTTTTCAGAATGGGCTTTGAAACTCTTGAGATCTCGGGTCTCTATATGGATTCCAAGTGCACCAAGGGCGTTGTTGAAAAGTTTGCTACTGCTGCAGGTGTTGGCACCGATAAGTACGTTATCAAGGATAGTATGTTCAGAAACACCAATACCACGATATTCTCCATCAACCTCAGAAACGATCTTGCCGCTCCCAACTGGCGTCTTGATCACTTCGGCATTGATAAGAAGCAGATAGACATCGAGATCAGCGGATGCGTATTCTACGGCGAGGATCTTCCCTCCGCCCACGCACCCTGGATAGTCATCAACCGCGACAGCAACGCGGCTATCGTTCGTATCAAGGATAATATCTTCGCAAGTAACAACACCGGATCGGTCATCATCACCGATGAAGGCTCTGTCGAGGGCGAGTATTTCTTCGCGACAGAGATCACCGGCAACGTAGTTACGGGATGCGCAGATCCCTATAAGTTCGTTGCGGCGAAGGATGCTGCATTGTTCCTTAACTGATTCGAATACTTAAATAACCCCGCCAAACCGATCGGTTTGGCGGGGTTATTATTAAATAGTGGAGAGATATTCATTCAAAGCGCGACAGACAGCTCTGCCCTCCGCGTCGAGCTTTTCTGCGCTGACCTTGTTGTCCTCCGTGCCGAAATAGGTGGTCTCAAGCGAGAATGCGAGGTGGCAGGAGGGGAGGGAGGAGAAGAAGGTTGCTGCCGTCGGTGTTTCGTCGTGATTCCACGAGGTGTTCGGCAGCATATCGTCGCGGACGAAGTATTTCATACCGCCCTCAGCGCAGTATTTTTCAAGCAAAGCGCCGAAACGGTCGAAGAGGGACTTTTTCTCGTCGTATTTGCGAACGACAAAAACATAGTCGTTCTGCTTTCCGAGGTGCCAGGGAGAATGGAAATCAATCGCAAAAAACGCGTTTTCCTGCTTGCCGAGCGACATTATAGCGGCGGTTTCGGGGTATATCGGGTAATCGGTATAATCTCTGTTATGATCGTACGGCGCGCGGTTCTTGCCCTGATCCCCGCAAACAACGCCGTCGTAGTCAACCATCGGAACGACGATCAAGGAGGTGGTTTCTATCGGAGATCTCAGATATTCCTTGATGAATCCCATAAGAACGTAAGTGCCCGTCGACTCGCAGGCGTGGTGGCGGGAGGTGAGGAATATTTTTCTCTCACCGTCGCCGAGGCGGATCATCGGGACCTCGCGCGCTCCGCGAGAGATGCAAAGAACCTCGGGTTTAATGCCGGTCTGCGACAAAAAGGTGTTGAAATTTTTCGTATAATAAACCATATCGTGCGCGAAATACACGAGAGATTCGTCGTCGGAGAAGGTATAAGTGAATGAAAACGGCGAGGTTCGCGTTTCGCTCCAGCGCCAATTTTCGTAGTCGGTGCTGACCGCCGCGCCGTAGTATCCGATCCATTTTTTATCAAAGATGAAGGTAAGCGTCCGCCCCTCTGCGCCCTCGACGCAAAACGACCAGAAAAACCAGTCGGTCGTGGAATCGCGAAGCTCGTTCCTGAGATAAACGACGGAGTCCTCGATGTGAAGGACGGTGATATTTCCGCCGGGGTAGTTGGAGTGGATTTTCATGGTAGGGGTATCCTCCGGGTTTGGGTAATGAAATGGATAATACTTTATTTTTTTAGCTGACCGTATTTTTTTACGATTCTCGCATCTCTCTTGGATTGTAAGGTTCGGTATCGGATGATATTCCACCGATAGAAAAATAAAGATGCAGCTCCTACAAGGCAAGTAAGTAAACCGAGGATGATGTGCGGAATCCATTTTATCGGAGCATCGTTATTGTACGTCACGATTTTATTTCCATCAACGTATATTTCTTCGGCGTATTTTATAAAAGGCAAAATGTCGTTTGTATCATACTTTATAATAGCAACAGTTCCTTTGGTCAGAGTTTCGGAGAGCTCCGATCGGATATAGTCGCCGGTGATGTGATATTCTTTGCTATCTTCCGTGATGATATAGTCATAAGATGCTGCGAATCTTACACCGTGAAAATGATCGAATTTAGAAATGATAACCTCTTTTTCGATGTGTGCTTCATAAGGCGTGGGCGGTATGAGGGGAAACAGGAGGATAAATAGTCCGCACAAAAATGTTATGATTCCGAAAATGAGAAAAATGATGAATTCTTTTCTTATTTCTTTTTCGCTTTTTCTGCGCATACTTCCACCGCCTTTCTGAGATTATTATAGCATAAATAAGGAAATATTGCAAGAGGGAGAATGCGCAAGGGTATTCGCCTGCGGCGAAGATTCCCGCGCCCTGCGCCTGACAAGCGAGCTTGTCGATCTCCGGGCGGGGAATGCGAACCTAGTCGCGAAAGGCGGAGCATTTCGCGACAAAGTTTGAATCAACTTGCACCGCTGCCAAAAAAGAACGGTCACCCAAAGGGTGGAGTATTAGTAGAGCAAGGATTCTGAACCTATATTTGCGCGCATAATTGGGTGAGAAAATAATATACTGTGGTAGCGCGCAAACGATTGGTGTCGCAAGCGACACCAAGAGGTTCGTCATCCGAGAGACGATGCCAAAAAAGAACAACCACCCGATGGGTGGAGTATTAGTAGAGCAAGGATTCTGAACCTATATTTGCGCGCATAATTGGGTGTTAAAATAATATGCTGTGTTAGCGCGCAAATGATTGGTGTCGCAAGCGACATCAAGAGGTTCGTCATCCGAGAGACGATGCAAAAAAAGAACAACCACCCGATGGGTGGAGTATTAGTAGAGCAAGGATTCTGAACCTATATTTGCGCGCATAATTGGGTGTTAAAATGATATGCTGTGGTAGCGCGCAAATGATTGGTGTCGCAAGCGACACCAAGAGGTTCGTCATCCGAGAGACGATGCGAAAAAAATAACGGATGACTTTAGTCATCCGTTATTTTTTTGGCAGCGGCGCAAGGATTCGAACCTAGGAAATGACGGAGTCAGAGTCCGTTGCCTTACCGCTTGGCGACGCCGCTACGCTGCATATTTAGTTCGCACTGTATCGTGCGGTGTATATTATAGCAGAAAATGGAGCGTTTGTCAAGCCTTTTTTGAAAAAAACTGCGAAAAAATCGGAAATTTTGAAAAATTCTCTTTTTGTATGATAAACTTTGGGAAAAGACTTTATTTTTTGTGCATTTAGTGCTATAATTAGTACATGACTATTATCTCCCGAAAGCGAGGAAGTATACTTATGGAAAGAAAAATTTGTATAAACCTGAACCCCGGATTTAAGGACGTTTCCTTTGAGGACTGCCTTGACTCGATGAAGGCGGCGGGATTTGACGGCGTTTTCACGGGTTGGTACGTTGGAAAGATGAAGGAAGTGGCAAAAAAGATCAGCGACCGCGGACTTTACTTCCAGTCTGTTCACGCGCCCTTCACCGATGCGCACAAGCCCTGGGAATGGGGACCGGCGGGCGACAAGGTTATCGATAATCTGATCGATTGCGTGCATGAGTGCGCCGAGGCGGGTGTTCCGATCGTTGTTGTTCACCCTATAATCGGCATGGATCGCCACAATCCCACCGATCGCGGAATCGAGCGTTACGGCAGACTTGTCCGCGAGGCGGAGAAGTCGGGCATTATGCTTGCTTTTGAAAATGTTGAGGGCATCGAATACCTCGAGAAGATCATTGCGGAGCTTGGCTCCTCGCCCGCTGTCGGATATTGCTGGGATACCGGCCACGAAATGTGCTATAACGGCTCGATGGACGTTCCCGCGCTCTTCGGCGACAAGCTCATTTGCACCCACCTCAACGACAATCTCGGTCAGACCAACCCGAATGAGATCACCTGGCTTGACGATTCTCATCTTTTCCCCTTCGACGGCATTGCCGATTGGCAGGGAATTGCCGACAGACTTAACCGCATTAACTATTCCGGCGAGCTGACCTTCGAGCTGACGATCGCATCAAAGCCCGGCAAAAATACGCACGATATCTACAAGGACCTCACGCTTGACACATATTTTAAGCTCGTTTACGAAAAAGCTGTGCGTTTTGCACAATTACTGAAGTAAGAGTTCGTTGAAAATGACGAATTCGTCAATAAATCTGCGTAAATTTTGACATTTTTTGCACATATTTTATTGACAAATGAGTAATTCTGTGCTATAATGCATATACTATCGACAGATTAAAAAAATAACCGAGTCGACACTATTTTTGGAGGAATCATATATTATGACAAAGAAAGAATTTATCGGCGCTATCGCGGAAAAAGCAGGCGTAAGCAAGAAGGATACAGAGGCAGTTTACGATGCGCTTTGGGCATCCATCGTTGAGAATCTCAAGGCAGGCGAAAAGGTTCAGGTTACCGGATTCGGTACTTTTGAAGTTCGCGAGCGTCCCGAGAGAGTTGCAAAGAACCCTCGCACCGGCGAAACCGTAAAAGTAGAAGCTTCCAAGGCTCCCGCTTTCAAGGCAGGAAAGGCTCTTAAGGATTCTATCAATAACTGACATAATTCTAACAGCCGCCTACGGGCGGCTTTTTGATTACAAGTTGATAACATTTATTTGATATAATAAAGTGAAAATAATTGAGGAGTGAGCGGAAATGGCAAATATTCTGATAGCCGAGGACGAGCGGGCGATAAACGATCTCATAAAGCTTAACCTTTCGCTTGTCGGTCATAAATGCGAGCAGGTCTTTGACGGCGCGGCGGCACTCGAGAGCGCGCTTTCGGGGCAATACGATCTTGTGATCCTCGACGTAATGCTCCCCGAGCTTTCGGGATTTGAAATAATCGGGCAGATCAAAACGCCCGTCATATTCGTTACTGCGCGCGTTTCGGTCGAGGACAGACTCCGTGGGCTCAAGCTCGGCGCGGATGATTATATCGTCAAGCCCTTCGAGATACTCGAGCTTGTCGAGCGCGTCAAGGCGGTGCTTCGCAGGACGAAGGGCGAAAACGAGGTGGTTGAATTTGACGGCATCCGCGTTGAATTTGACACCCGCCGCGTTTATAAGGACGGGGTTGAAGTGAATCTCAAACCGAAGGAATTTGAGCTTCTTTCGGCATTCATCACAAACCGAAACCTTGCGCTTTCGCGAGAAAAGCTGATCGAGCTTGTGTGGAATTTCGATTACGACGGCGACACTCGTACGGTTGACGTCCACGTGCAAAAACTGCGCCAGAAGCTTGGCATCACCGACCGCCTCAAAACGGTCTACAAAATGGGATACAGGCTTGAGATATGAAAATGAGATTCTGGCAGAAAACCTATATGCTGACGCTCGTTTTGTTCCTTGTTTGCCTCAATGCGAGCATCATTTCGCTGACGCTTTTTACTCACTCGAAAAGCGTGCTGGCGGCGGAGGAAAGCGCGGGCGCGGAGGAGTATTATATTGCCCGCTCGTTCGAGCGCGATCTTGAAGATATGCTTGCCTCGGGCGCAGGTCAGAGCCCGTCGCTTCTGATGACTTCCTATGGCAATTATTACGATGACAGAGGGGTCTTTCTCGCGTTTGAAAACGAGGGAAAGACGGTGTTTTCGAGTCTGCCCGAAGATTTGACGGTGGAAACGGGAACTTTGTTTCATAAAAAGATTGACGGTGTGCGGCATATCGTTATCTGTTCGGAGGCGGGCGGATATAAGCTGATCTTTGCCAAAAACGTCGAAAGCCTCGACCGCGAATTCCGCGCGCTGACGCTGACGTATATTCTCACCGCGCTCGGAATGTCGGCTTTTCTCGCCGTGATGCTTTATTTCGTTTTGCGAAAGCTCTCGCGTCCGCTTGAAGATTTGCAGAAAACGACCGAGTGCATCGAGGCGGGCGACCTTTCGATCTCCGCCGACGAGAGCGGCAAAGATGAATTCGCACTTCTGGCGCACAGCTTCAATTCGATGATCGGAACGATCAAGCATCAGATGTCGGCACTCGAGGAAAACGCCGAGAGAAAGCAGATGCTCGTTGACAATATGGCGCACGAGCTGCGCACGCCGCTGACCGTCATCCGCGGTTATGCCGAGTATCTCGAACGTGTGGCGGTGAGCGAGGAGGAAAGACTTGTTGCTTCAAGATATATCGTTTCCGAGGCGGAACGCCTGACAAAAATGTCCGAGATACTTCTCGACACCGCCTATATCCGCGAAAATCCGCCCGAAATGGTGGAAATCTCGCTCGATGCTGTCCTGCGCGGCACTGCCGAAAGGATCGCTCCAAAGGCGAAAGAGAAGGGAATCGAGATCGCATGTGAAACCGAAAAGGTTAACGTGACGGGCAACGCGCTTTTGCTTTCGATGCTGTTTGACAACCTCGCCGACAATGCCATCAAGGCTTGCGCGGAGGGCGGTAAGGTCATCCTTCGATGCGCGGGAAATACGGCATCGGTCGAGGACAACGGCAAGGGAATGAGTGCGGACGAGCTTCTTCACATAACCGAACCCTTCTACCGCACAGATAAATCACGTTCGCGTGCCGAGGGCGGCGCGGGGCTGGGGCTTGCGCTTTGCAAGAATATCGCCGAGGCACACGGCGCGACGCTTCGCTTTGAGTCGGAAATAGGAAAAGGAACCAAAGTTTTTTTCGATTTTACAACTTGATGACAAGTTGAAGATAAGTTGATGAAAAAGCCGCTGTATAATAAGGGCACAGAAAGGAGAGTGCAGCAAATGAAAAACACGAAAATCATAATTATTGCCGCTTCGCTCGTACTCGCGGCGGCGCTTGCCCTTTGCGGATGTATGTATCTTATCGGCGAACCGCCGGAGGAAACTCAACGGTATGACAATGATGAAATGAGCGTACCGAGCGTCATTGAGGATACCCCCGCGTCGCAGTCGGAAATGCAGAAGAAATTTGCGGCTTACGGACGTGAAGAGAAGGGAGCGAATGGGGAGCGCATCTTCCATCTTTTCACCGAGGAACAGATCGAGGAATCACTGCAGATGCGCAAGGAAGGCAAACGTCGCTCGCTGACGTTCGACGAGATCTCATTTATAATCAACGATACCGTCAGGATCTATTTTGAGTATGACAAAATAGTGATGACCGATTTTGGTGAGCACACGCAAGATGTTACCAGAAAGCTTTATCATGACAACGGTACAGCGTATTATACCGAAGAGGTATGGTTCAGAGCTTCCGACCTGTTTTATAGAGGTATTCACGGGGAATATGACCGCTGTGTCGGCAACCACGATTACAAGTTTACAACCCTTACCCCATATCACGGTGATCTTTCCGAATACGAGACTTATGAATCTGCTTTCGAAGCATACGGAAATATGCTCAAGCAGATCGAAATGATGATCGCCGAGCGGCTGCGCATACTCGATACCGGCACTCTGTGCTATTGCGTCGCGGACGGTCGTTCATCGTACAACAACCATCTGTACGGAATACTGTTTGACAACGGACAATATGAGGATTATCTTATGTACGAGGTGGCATTTGAAAACAGGCTCGGCCGCACAGGCTCGTCTTATTCTTTTCTGATCGGAAGCAGAGAATATTATGCACACTCATATTTGCGTACACCGTATATTTTCTATGTTGAAAATGATGTGGATCACAAGATCTTCCCGACTCCCGAGCTTGAAGCGCTTTGCCCCAAGGCGGCGGTGCATCTGTCCTGGCAGAGTGAAAACAAAACGCTCGGAATACCGAGAAAGACCGTGAGCATTGATCTTGACAGATGGAATGAGACGGTTGAGATAACGATCAAGGAAACTTCTCAGGCGTATATTGAGACTAATTATTCGGGAACTTACGAGGTAACGGGTAATTTGCTTGTTTTGACGCTTGATAACGGAACGAAGGTCGTTATAGAATATGAAGGAGGCAAATACAGGTTCGTTGAAGCGGTTCGTAAGGATGGGCTTACCATAATGAATTCCAAAGAAATTGTTTTCAATGTAAAGTACGACAAGTATTTAGAGGTGATATGGAATAGAGATAAGACCCTTCCCGAAATATTTGATGCTTACAACAGAGCAAAGGCAAATAAAACTACACCTTAATTAAAAAAAGAAGCTTTTCGCCTCGGCGAAAAGCTTCTTCTTTATTATTAGTGCTTGGGGAAAATCTTTTCCTTGCCGCCCATGTAGGGACGGAGTGCGACGGGGATGTTGATCGAGCCGTCGGCGCAGAGGTTGTTCTCGCAGAAGGCGATGAGCATTCTGGGAGGTGCTACAACGGTGTTGTTGAGGGTGTGAGCGAAATACTTGCCCTTTTCCTTCGAGTTTACGCGGATCTTGAGTCGGCGTGCCTGAGCGTCGCCGAGGTTCGAGCAAGAGCCGACCTCGAAATACTTCTGCTGTCTGGGGGACCATGCCTCGACGTCGATAGACTTGACCTTGAGGTCAGCGAGGTCGCCCGAGCAGCACTCGAGGGTACGAACGGGAATATCGAGAGAGCGGAAGAGGTCAACGGTGTTCTGCCAGAGCTTGTCGAACCACATGGGGGACTCCTCGGGGCGGCAGACAACGATCATTTCCTGCTTTTCAAACTGGTGGATACGGTAAACGCCTCTCTCCTCGATGCCGTGCGCGCCCTTCTCCTTGCGGAAGCAGGGGGAGTAGCTGGTGAGAGTGTAGGGAAGAGATTCCTCGGGGTTGATGGTGTCGATGAACTTACCGATCATGGAGTGCTCGGAGGTACCGATGAGGTAGAGATCCTCGCCCTCGATCTTATACATCATTGCATCCATCTCTGCGAAGGACATAACGCCGGTAACAACGTCGGAGCGGATCATGAAGGGGGGGATGCAATATGTGAAACCGCGGTCGATCATGAAGTCGCGCGCGTAGGAAATTACTGCCGAGTGGAGGCGTGCGATGTCGCCCATGAGGTAGTAGAAGCCGTTGCCCGCAACGCGGCGTGCGGCGTCAAGGTCGATGCCGTCGAAGCTCTCGAAAATATCGGCGTGGTAGGGAACCTCGAAATCGGGGGTCACGGGCTCTCCGAAACGTTCTACCTCGACGTTTTCACTGTCGTCCTTACCGATCGGAACACTGGGATCGATGATGTTGGGGATGGTCATCATGATCTTCTTGATCTTTTCTTCAAATTCGGGCTCAAGTGCCTCGAGCTCTGCAAGACGCTTTGCGCTTTCTGCGACCTTCTGCTTTGTCTCGTTAGCCTCGTCGATCTTCTTCTGTGCCATGAGCATACCGATCTGCTTAGAGAGACGGTTCTTCTCGGCGCGGAGGTCGTTAGCCTCGCTGATGATGCGGCGGTTTTCCGCGTCAAGGGCGATGACCTCGTCAACAAGACCAAGCTTGTGGTCCTGGAATTTATTGCGCATATTCTGCTTTACTATTTCGGGATTTTCTCTGACAAACTTTAAATCAAGCATAATTTTTCATCTCCGTTTGCTTTTTTGTTATTATAATAAGAAATTATACCATATATAAAAGGAAAAGTCAATGCTAAAGGGGAAAATAATTCAATGATAATCGCGCGGAGCGCGAACAGCACATATTCACCAAAAATCCCTCGGCTGAATCAGCCGAGGGATTTTTAGCTATTACTTAATGAATACGATCTCGTCGAAGATAATGTAGTTATCTGCGGAGTAGGTGTAACCGTCGGTGTAGCAACGCATGTTCATAACGAAGATATCGCCGAAGGTCTCGCCGAGAGCTGCGCCCTCGTTCTTACCGTAGAAGGTAGAAGAGGGGATGTAGATCCAACCTGCGAAGTTAGCGGGGATCTCCATACGGCAAGCGTTGATGTTGGTGGTCTGGAACCAGGTGCCTGCCATGTAGTAGTAACCGATACCGGTTCCGGTGCCGTTCTCAGCGCCGCGTGCACGGTAGTCGTTTACGTTGATGGTTACGGAAGCACACATCTTCTTGGTCTCGTCAGTGTGGGGAGCTACGTTGGAGAAGTCAACGTAGAACATAACGCCCTTTGCGGTGGAGACATCCATGTCTGCAAGAGGAGTGATCTCGACCTCGGCACGCTTTGTTCCGCCGTCGTCGCAAGCTGCGAGCTTAAGAGCCTGACCGAAGACAGCACCGGCAGCCTCCGTTACGAA
>JAZORB010000216.1:0-21612 GCA_045656385.1 Eubacteriales bacterium
AAGGATAAGAAGGTGACCTACGTCTTCGACGATGCAAACCAGACCTGCATGTCCATCCTCTCCTGGATGAACTCGAATGCCTACAAGCACGGCTTTGTCCGCCGCTTTGCCCCCGATAAGGACGCCATTACGGGCATCAACTCGGACCGTTGGCATTACAGATACGTCGGCGTGCCTCACGCTTATTATATGATGAGCAACAATCTCTGCCTCGAGGAATATCTCGCGGCGCTTGAGAATTGCACCTATGAAGGCAACCACCTCATCTTTGACGTTGACGGCAAGAACTACGAGATCTATTTTGTAGCGGCAGAAAACGGCGCAACCACAACGCTTCCCGTGCCGAACGATCCCACCCTTTATACAGTTTCGGGTAACAACTACAGCGGTTATATCGTAACAATCACCCGCGGCTGATCGCAAAGAACAAGTATATTCCAATGAAATTTACAAATTTGACCCGCTTCGCAAGGGGGGCGTCGCTTTTGATCATCCTTGCTATGATGATCTCGGCGCTTTCCTCTTGCGGAGTGATAATCATCAATAAGCCCGAAACCGAGGCTCCCGCAACCACGGTGTCGCCCGAAACCGATGCCTCACCCGAGCAAAGCGCCGCCGCCACAGAGGGCGAATCGACCACCGAGGCTCCGCTTGAGACCGAGGCTCCCGACGTGGAGACCGAGCCGCCCAAGCAGGTCAGCTTCCCCTCGAGAATCGAGGAGGCAGAGGAAAGACTCGAGCAGCTCGGCGAGTCGATCAGCATAGCGGGCTTCAATCTGATCTATGCCGCGGCGGATAACACCGTGGACGTGATCTTCTCGGATGAGGATTCCCCGCTTTTCGCGGCAAGAACAATGAGAAACGCCATGATCGAGGAAAAATATTCCTCGGGCGTGCGTACAATATATCAGGGCAAGGTGACGAGCGATCAATTATATGAGGACGTCCGTGTGTCGGTAGCCGCCGGCTCGGGGACCGAATACTATCTCGATATTCTCGTGCTCACCCCCGCAGATGCCTGCAAGTTCCTCACAAAGGGACTGCTCAAGGATATGCGTTCGCTTCCTTTTTATGACGTGACCGAGGGCCCGCAGGGCGGAAATGTCGGTATGACGAGATATTTTGAGCTCGGCGCGGGCGCAGATGCTCCCGAGTGCCTTTATGCGATCTATTTCAACCGCACCCTTGTCGGCACGGATAACGCAAAAATGCTTTATGACGCCGCTCTGGGTGGCAACGTGACCTGGGAGATGCTGCTCACGGTCTCCGCTTCGATCTCCGACCGTGCCGCGGATATGGCGATCGAGGGCGGAAATAACGCTCTGCCCGGCGAGCTTGCCGCATATCTTTCGGGCTTCGAATTCATATCGAAGAATACTGCGGGCGTGCCGAAGATAACCATGTCGGACAGCACCGCTCTTGAGCTCGATACGCTTATAGATTCCATCTCAAAGCTGAATTTCTATACCCCCGCGCAGGGCGCAGCTTCTTCGCGCGATAAATTCACCGAGGGCAAGGTGCCCTTCTATCTCGGCACCCTCTCCGAAATGCTTGAGTTTTATGACGATCCGATCGAGTGGGGACTTCTCACTCTTCCGTCCGATAAGGATCTCGGCGCATATTCGGATAACCGCCCCGTCCTCTGCATCCCCGCAACCAACACCCGCCTTGAGCAGACCAGCATCTGGCTTACAGCCTTGAATGCCGCTTCCGGCGATTGGATAAGAGATCAGTACAGATCGGTATCGAATCTGGATTATATTCGCGATAACAATTCCTGCCTCACCCTAAATAAGATCCTTTCGCAGAAGACGGAGTTCGCATTCGAGCGCGCTTTTGCGGGATATTATGCGGGTCTTAAAGACGCCACCTACGGTGCGGCGGGCAACGCGCTTGTTGGCGGAGAGAAATTTTCTGCCGCCCTTTCGAAAAGCATCACCTCGATAAACAAAAAGCTTGCGAAACTTCCTTGAGGTTCGTGAAAATAACATTTTGAAAGGAATCAATATCATGGTAAAGAAAGCTTTAGCATTTATCCTCGCGATTCTGATGATCCTTCCTATGGCGATTGCCTGCGCTGAAACAAACGACGGCACCGCCGATACCACCGTTCCGGTTGAGGCAACTGTTGCTCCTTCGGGCACCGATGCGGTAACCGAGCCAGCGGAAACAGAGCTCAAGAGCCGGACTCTTCCCGAAGATCTCGACTTCAAGGGCGAGACCGTAACCATTCTCAGCCGCGACAGCACGTTCGTCAGCGACGAGATGTGGGTAGATGACCAAAACGGTTCAATGGTCAACGATGCAATTTACAGAAGAAACGAAAAAGTAATGGAACAGCTCGGCGTCAATATTGAAAGCATTAAGCTTACGGGCGATGCTTATGTTGTTTCGACTGAGCTCCGCAATGCTGCAAGCAGCGGTGAAACTTATTTTGATATCGCGGCAAACAGTACTTACTCCACCATTACGTACACAAGCGAGAATATCTTCCTTGATCTTACGGAATGCGAATATCTTGATCTTGATGCTATCTACTGGTCGCAGGGCTACAATGAAAGTGCCTCCATCGGCAATTCTCAGTATCTTGCAACCGGCGCTATTGCACTTTCGCTCTATCGTCTGATGTTCATCACCTTCTATAACAAGACTCTGCTTGAGGCGGCGCAGTATGAAAATCTTTATAACGTCGTTGACGAGGGAAGATGGACTCTTGATTATCAGATCCAGCTTGCCAAGGACCTTTATAAGGACACCGATGGCTCCGGCACAGTTTCCGAGGGTGATACCGTAGGCTTTGCAAGCTCCAGCCTCAGCTATATCGACCCCTATTGGTCGAGCTGTGATTTGCCCATCCTGAGCAAGGATGCCGATAATCTTCTGGTATTCAGCCTTGATATTGAAAAAATGAGCAACGTTGTTGATAAGCTGATCGTTCTTTTCAACCAATCAAATGCTTGGTTTGACCAGTCCTCGGGTGATGACGGCAAGCAGACTGCCATGTCGAATCTTTTCGCCTCCGGCACTGTCGGCACTGTCACGATGCGTCTTGGCTCTGTTGAGACCGAGCAGCTTGCATCGATGCAGGATGAATACGGAATAATCCCCATGCCCAAGTATAATGAGGAGCAGGAAAACTATCACACCTTCCTGCACGACCAGTTTACCTCCATCGGTATTTCCTCGGTTCTTGCGAAGGATGAGGAAAGAGTGCAGATGCTTGGTGCAGTTCTTGAGGCTATGGCACTTGAAAGCTACAAATCTGTCGTTCCGACATATTATGAGGTTGCACTCAAGGGCAGATATCTCGAGGACAGCGATTCTTGGAGAATGCTTGATATGATCTATGAGAACGTCAAGGTAGATGCGGGCGTGCTTTATACCAAGAATATCGAATCGGTTCATCAGACGCCCAGAGATATGGTTCTCAACGGCAGAAACACCGTTGCCTCTATGATGAAAAAGATTTCGACAAGAGTAGAAAAAGTGCTTCTTCCCAAGCTTCTTGAAAATCTCCTCGCGCTTGAAAAATAATTGATATTTCCGCCGTTTCCAAAAGGAAACGGCGGAAATTTTGTTACATTTTAGTAAAACGCAGATATTATTGGTATAATATAATATTAGGTAATAAAAATACAGGAGTGCGGAATGAAAAGGATCGTGCGCGCGGAGGAAAACGGCATCTGCCTGCTTGCTCTGCTTAAGAATAAAGAAAAACTGTCAACAAGAACAATAAAGGTCCTCAAATACCGCGAGGGAGGGCTCAAGGTCAACGGCGAGGAGGTCACGGTTCGCCGTGTGCTTCACGAGGGCGACGTTGTCGAGCTTGCCGTTGAGGATAGGGAAGAGGAAAAGGCGGAGTCCGTCGTGCCCCGCAAGCTTCCGATAAAGATCCTCTACCGCGATGCGAATCTGACCGTCTGCAACAAGCCGCCCAAGATGCCGACCCACCCCTCACACGGACATCTTGACGACACTCTTGCCAATGCGCTTGCGTATCTGGCGTCGGTCAAGGGCGTGCCCTTCGTCTTTCGTCCCGTCAACCGACTTGACGGCGACACAAGCGGCATTGTTCTTACAGCCAACGACCGCATCTCGGCGGGCAGAATGTTCACGGCTATGAAGAACGGGGAGATCAAGAAGACGTATGTTGCCATAGTCTGCGGCGTCCCCGAGCCGAGAAGGGGAGTGGTCGATGCCCCCATAGCGCGTGCCGACGTGGGAATACTTATGCGAACCGTTTCTGCCGAGGGCAGAGAGGCGCGAACCGAATATAACACCGTCGCGGTTTCTGCCGACGGCAAATATTCAATGGTCGTTCTGCGCCCGCTGACGGGCAGGACGCACCAGATCCGCGTTCATATGTCATATATCGGTTGCCCGCTTGTAGGTGATTTTCTCTACGGCGAGCGAAGCGAGCTGATCGACCGCCATGCGCTGCACGCGGCAAGGATGAGCTTCGCGCATCCTGCAGACGGCAGAAGCATAACCGTCAGCGCGCCCCTGCCCGACGATATGCTCGCGCTTTACGAAAAACTTATACGGAGTTCGGATGATGAATAATAACGAAAATATCGAAATAAAGAATGAGCGGACGAAGCGGACGCTTTGGGGTCTGCCAATCTTTGCGTGGGTGCTTTTTGCGCTTGCGGCGTTTTCTTTTGTTGTCATGATAGCTTACAGCCTCTGGGAGGGCTTTGCCGATTTCTTCAACCGCTATCCCGCCGCATTTCTGCGCGGGGTCTTTGCGCAGATCTCGGGCATCCTGCCCTGCTCGATAGCGGAGGCATTCATCCTTTTCAGCCCTTTCCTGATCGGTGCGATAATCCTCTATGCAAACAAGCACTTCGTTGACAGCTGGCGTTCGGTAGGCAAATTCCTGCTCATCACGCTGTCGGTCGCGTCGCTCTTTTTCTCGACCTTCGCGCTGAATTTCGGCGCGGGCTATCACACAAGCAGCGTCGATAAGCTCCTTGAGCTCGACCGCCGCAATGTCAGTGCCGAAGAGCTTCGCGAAACTGCTGAGATCCTCGTCGAGGAGATCAACAAATACACCGATAAGCTCGGCGTCAATTCCGCGGGCTCGAGCGTAATGCCCTACGGCTACGGCAAGCTCAGCAAAAAGCTTGTCGATGCTTATGCCAAGGTCTGCGACGAGCACGCTTTCATCTCTCGCTTCCCCTCCCGAGTCAAGCCCGTAATGCTATCCGAGCCCTGGACGTATACCCACATTTCGGGCGTTTACACCTATTTTACCGGTGAGGCGAATATCAACACCAACTTCCCCGATTATACTCTCCCCTATACCGCCGCGCACGAAATGGCGCATCAGCGCGGTATTGCGCGTGAGGACGAGGCGAATTTTGTTGCGTTTTTGGTCTGCGCGGCATCCGATGATGAATATATTCGATACAGCGGCTATCTTAATCTCTATGAATATGTTGCAAGCGCGCTTTATTCGGCGGATAAGGATGCTTATGCCGAGGTCCGCGCCAAGCTTGCTCCCGAGGCAAGAAAAGAAATGGCGGCATACAGCGCGTTTTTTGACAAATACCGCGAGAACGTTGCCGCAAACGTAACTCAGTCGGTGAATAATGCATATCTGACGATTCAGGGCACACCCGGCACAAAGAGCTACGGCATGGTCGTCGATCTTGCGGTCGCCTATTTGAGGGATGCAAAATAATTTACAATTTTCTCAAAAAATAACTTCCATTTTTCGTCCTGATATGATATAATATATTATGTATGACTTTATACTTCGCAAGGGGCTTTTAATATATGAAAAAGATCTTGGTGCGCGGCGGTAAGCCGCTGTACGGTAATATAAATATCAGCGGTATGAAAAATGCCGCGCTGCCCATAATTTTTGCCAGCATTCTCGTCGGCGACCGCTGTGTCGTTGAGAATCTTCCTCCCGTCAGCGACGTTGAGCTTTCGCTGAAGATTCTTGAAACCATGGGTGCCCGCATCGAGCGTCTCGGCAACAACACGGTGGCGATAGATACAAAGAGCTTTGTCAACGGAACTTCTCCCGTTGAGATGGTTTCGAAGCTGAGAGGCTCGACCTATCTTCTCGGCTCCGAGCTCGGCAGATTCGGCGAGGCACGCGTTGGTTCCTCGGGCGGATGCGATTTCGGCTCGCGACCGATCGACCAGCATATAAAGGGATTCTGCGCTCTGGGCGCAAAGTTTGAATCCTGCGATACATATAACTACGTCAAGGCAGGACCCGGCGGACTTTACGGCGCATCTGTCTATCTCGACATTGCCTCTGTCGGCGCAACCGTAAACGTTATGCTCGCGGCAACTCTTGCCAAGGGCAAAACGACGATAGAGAACGCCGCGCGCGAGCCCCATATCGTTGACGTGGCGAACTTCCTGAATATGTGCGGCGCGCGCATCACGGGCGCAGGTACTTCGGTAATTAAGGTTGTTGGTGTTGAAGAGCTGCACGGCTGCAACTACACCATCCTTCCCGACATGATCGAGGCGGGAACCTATATGGCGGCTGTTGCCGCAAGCGGCGGACGCGTCAGCATTCGCGGCGTTATTCCGAAGCATATGGAGACGGTCACGGCAAAGCTGCTTGAGATGGGCGTTGACGTTGAGATCTATGAGGACATCATCACGGTGTCGCGCTACGTCAGACCGGGCCCCGCAAATGTAAAAACCTATTTCTATCCCGGTTTCCCGACGGATATGCACCCGCAGTTCTCGGCGCTCCTTGCCGTGGCAAACGGAACCTCCGTTGTCACCGAAAGCGTGTGGGAAAGCCGCTTCCAGTACGTTGACGAGCTCACAAAGATGGGCGCGGACATTACTGTTGATGGCAACCGCGCGACGATAAACGGTGTTGCAAGACTCAAGGCGGCAGACGTTTCGGCTACCGACCTCCGTGCAGGCGCGGCACTCATCATTGCAGGCCTCAACGCTGAGGGTGAAACCAAAGTCACAGGCGTCGAAAAGATCGAGCGCGGCTACGACGACATCGTCGGCAAGCTCAAATCGATCGGAGCAGACATTGAGCTTATTGAAGAATAAAGAACAAGGCTGTTTCGCAGGAAACAGCCTTGTTTTTTATTTTTTCGTCAAGCTATGCACAAGCATAACAGCAGTTATCGATTCCGCAATAGTCCTTGCGGCGAGGTTGAGCGAAACCGCAAGCGCGCCGCTCGAGTCTATTATTATCCATATTCCACAGATCAGAAATACGGTGCAAGCGGCAAGCACCGAATATCCCCAAGGCTTTCCGAGCGCGTGCGACCAAAGAAGATTGAGAAGCAACGCGGTGAAAAGCAACAGGCATATCGGAAGCGACATTGCAAAATAGTCGAATATCAGGTAGAGCCCACCCGAAAAGCCGCCGAGCATTTGCGTGTATTCGGGGCTCGCAATCGTTCGCGCAACCTCGAAAAGATGGTAAACGGCAAGTGCCGAGCCGAGCGCGGCGGGGATGACCGTCAGCCAAAAGGCAAGACGGGGTCTTTTAGCCATTATTTAAGCTCCATCGCCCACTTGATCGCAAGGTTTATCCAATCCTCGCAGTGGGGAACGATGCTGTCGGGATTCTGCGACCAGGTGAACTCGTTGCAGAGTGCAAGTCCGTGCTTGCCCTCGGGGTAGATGTGAAGCTCAAAGGGAACTTTGTGCGCGGTGAGGGCAGAAGCATAGAGAAGAGCGTTCTCGACGGGAACGGTTTTGTCGGTGAAGGTGTGCCAGATGAAGGCGGGGGAGGTGGTCTCGTCAACGTGAAGCTCAAGCGAGAACTCGGCAATAGCCTCGTCGGTCAGCGGATCACAGCCCGAAACGTTCTTGATCGAGCCCTTGTGCGCCTTGTCGCCACCCGTGATGACGGGGTAGGAGAGGATCGTGCCCGTGGGACGATTGATTCCCTCGGGAGCTTCGCCCGATTCGATGCCGAGCGCCTCGCGGACGGGCTTTACGTTCCAAAGCGTACCCGCGCTTGCGGCAAGGTGTCCGCCTGCGGAGAAGCCGCTGATGAAGACGTAATTCGGGTCGGTGTTGTACTTTTCGGCGTTCTCACGGATGTACTTGATCGCCATTCCCGCTTCGATCAGGGGCGCATAGCTGTGCGCATTCGGTCTGATGCTGTAGCGGAGAAGGAATACGTTGAATCCTGCGGAGAGGAATTTGAAAACTATCGGTTCAGCCTCGCGGTCGGAGAGGAAGTGGTATCCTCCACCGGGGCAAACAACAACCGTGCGGCGGGGATTAAGCTTGAGTTCAGGTGTGCTTGTGATGCAATAAGAAGTAAGTGTAGCCTCGGGGTGCTTGTCCCAAAGGACGATAGTTTCGTGGATCATGCTTCGAAACCTCCGTTTATATTAATATGTAATAATTGTACCACTTTTTCGCGCTGTCTTCAAGGGGAAAAGTGAATTTTTTCAAGAATCACTTGACTTTTTACATAAATAATTGTAAAATGTTATGGTATGGAGGATTTACCAAATGAAAAAAAGATTATTCACTTTCCTTATTTGTATAGTGCTGCTGCTTTCGTCCTGTTCGGGCGACGTTCTCGACCCGATCATCACGATTGCGCCCGATGAATTTCCGACGTCCGAGCTGACCGAGGCTCCCACCGCCGTGTCTCTTGCGGGATACAAGGTCGTTCGCCCCGAAAAGGCGGCGCAGTTGATCGTTTCTGCCGCTGTTGATCTCAAAACCAAGATCTCCGCGCAGGCAGAGGGTGTCACCATCTCGGACGACTGGCATAAAGCGGATGAGAATCTCCCCGCCGAAGCTCTTGAGATACTCGTTGGTGTAACGAATCGCCCCGAGAGCACCGAGATGAAAAAAGAGCTTCTCGAGGACGATTTTGCAGTAAAATATTTCCCCGAAAGCCGCCGCATAGTCATTCTTGGCGGCAGTGACGAGGCTACACTGAAGGCGATCTCTTATTTTCTCGAGTTCTGCCTCAAAAACGGCGAGATCGAGAGCACTCTTTCCTTCCTTTCTGCAGGACAGTATGCCGTCACCGAATGTATCCTGAACGGCTCGTCCATCGCGGAATACAGCCTTGTCATTCCCGACAAGGCAGATGCTGACGAAAAATACGCGGCTGAACTTATCGAATATACCATTGCCGAAAATACGGGCATAAAGCTTGAAACCGTAAAGCAGTCTGCTGCCTCGGGCAAGCAGATCCTCATCGGCGCCGCCGCGCAAAAGACTCTCGCGGCATACGAATATTCCTATGGAACCGCCGGCGGCAACGTGATTCTTTGCGGCGAGGGCGGACTTGTCGTAAAGGCGTCGCGAGCTCTGCTTGATGAGCTTTTCCCGAAGGGCAAGGCGGAGGTCTCGCTGACTCTTGGCGAGGCAAAAGTGCTTAAATTTGAGCGCGCGACCTATCCCGCTCTCAATGATTTCGGCGCAAAGCCGATCGCGCTTGCCGATCAGCTCAACGCAAGCATCGCGGTCTACGATCTCGCGGCGGGCGATCCTGTGCTTAAATATGAATTCAAGCCGCAAACAGCGAAAGGCTTTTCGCTCAAGGGTTACGGCAACCGCGTTGATGAGGCTCGTCTGCGTTACAGCGAAAAGTGGGGCACCTATATCATGCTCTTCACCTCGTCATCGGGATATTGCGGAGTCGCTTCGTATCCCGCCGAGGAATGCCTTTGGGAGGCTGAGCTTGGCGGCACGTCGCCCCACTCGATCGAGTATCTGCCGAACGGTATGGTCGCTGTGGCTTCCTCTGGAGGAAGTGCTGCCGAGAAGGGCTTTGTTCGCGTTTACTCAATCGCAAAGAAAAACAACAACAAATATGCCGAAAAGCTGCTCAACGGTTCGCACGCAGTTCTTTGGGACGAAACCCGCGATATCCTTTGGGCTATGGGATATACCGAAATCGTCGCATACGAGGTCGGCAACGACCCCGCTGCACCCTCTCTCAGAAAGATCAAGTCCTACGGTTGTAACGATATGAAGGGCGGCCACGATTTTTCCGCAATTTGCGGAAACGAGGATCAGGTCTGGGTTGGCGGCGGTTTCATCCGCATTTTCGATAAGACCACGGGCAAGCTCATCGATAATTACACCGGTGTGGCGAAGATCGATTCGGGAAGCGTCAAGTGCATCTGCTCCTTCCCCGATGGCGATGCCGCGCTGACGGTTGCCACCAAGGTCTATGCAGACCACAACACCGACCGATTCAAGCTCTTCAAGTTTGAGGGCAATGACGTAACTGTCACAACACATGTCTTTGACGGAAGAGCGTTCTATAAGGCGAGATCGTTCTTGGCTTCTTATAACTAAAGGTGAAAAATGAACATTCAAGGATTTAATAAACTTACTCTTCTTGATTACCCCGGCTTGACTGCCTGCACCGTTTTTACGGGCGGATGCGATCTTCGCTGTCCGTTTTGCCACAATTCGCCGCTCGTTCTCGATCCCCGCGGGACCGAGGGCTATACGGTGGAGGAGGTCCTCTCTCATCTGAAAAAGCGCAAGGGCATACTTGATGGCATTGCCGTCAGCGGCGGCGAGCCTCTTCTTCAGCCCGATCTTGAGGACTTTTTGCGCAAAATTCGCGAAATCGGAGACTACAAGATAAAGCTTGACACCAACGGTACCCACCCTGAACGCCTTGCGAACATCATTTCCGAGGGCCTTTGCGATAAGGTTGCTATGGATATCAAGAACTCTCCCGAAAAATATTCGCAAACTGTCGGTGTGCGTAATTTTGACGTTGAGCTCATACGTGCCTCGCTTTCCTTCATCATGCTTTCGGGCATCGACTACGAGCTCCGCACCACTCTCGTCCGCGAATTTCACGACGAAGAATCAATGCGCGGGATTGCCGAATTCATCCGCGGCGCGAAGGCGTATTATCTTCAGAATTTCGTCGATTCGGGCGCAGTTCTCTATGGCGGACTGCACGGATTCGATAGACATGAAATTGAATGTTTCGCCGATATCGTAAGAGATTCGGTTGGGCTCGTCGAGATCCGAGGAGTTGACTGATCTATTGGTGAAAGTGACCAAAATATTAATATAAATACTAGATATTGTGCCGATTTTTTAAAATCGGCACAATATCTTGTTATAGGGTATTGACAAATACCACAATATATAGTATAATATAACTCGCCAGCGCATTACCAGTACTATATATAGATCAAAATTTTGGAAAAGGAAGAAAAAGCATGTATCAGGTAGTAAAAAGAAACGGCAAAACTGTAGACTTTGATATTTCGAAGATCTCAAAGGCAATAACGCTTGCATTCGAGGCTTGCGACAAGAAATACAATCCCGACGTGATAGACCTTATTGCTCTTCGCGTCACCTCTCACTTCGAGCCCAAGGTAAAGGGCGACAAGATCGCTGTCGAGGATATCCAGGACAGCGTTGAGACTGTTCTCGCACAGGCGGGCTATGGGGACGCTGCAAAGGCATACATCCTCTTCCGCCGCCAGCGCGAGAAGCTCCGTAACATGAAGTCCACCATTCTTGACTACAAGGCACTCGTTGACTCTTACGTTAAGAGCACCGACTGGCGAGTCAAGGAGAACTCCACCGTAACCTATTCGGTCGGCGGACTTATCCTCTCCAACTCGGGCGCCATCACCGCAAACTATTGGCTCTCCGAGATCTATGACGACGAGATCGCTCAGGCGCATCAGAATGCAGACCTCCATCTGCACGACCTCTCGATGCTCACCGGCTATTGTGCAGGTTGGTCTCTCCGTCAGCTCATCGAGGATGGACTTGGCGGAATCACCGGCAAGATCTCCTCTGCTCCCGCAAAGCACCTTGCAACTCTCTGTAACCAGATGGTCAACTTCCTCGGTATCATGCAGAACGAGTGGGCGGGCGCGCAGGCGTTCTCCTCCTTTGATACCTATCTCGCTCCCTTCGTAAAGACTGATAACCTCAGCTACGATCAGGTCAAGAAGTGCATCGAGTCCTTCGTTTACGGCGTAAACACTCCCTCCCGTTGGGGTACTCAGGCTCCCTTCTCGAACATCACCCTCGACTGGGTATGTCCTCCCGATATGATCGACAAGCCCGCTATCGTCGGCGGCAAGGAGCAGGACTTCACCTACGGTGACTGTAAGAAGGAAATGGATATGGTCAACAAGGCGTTCATCGAGATCATGATCGAGGGCGACGTAAACGGCCGCGGATTCCAGTATCCTATCCCCACCTATTCGACCACCCGCGATTTCGACTGGTCGGATACCGAAAACAACCGCCTCCTCTTCGAGATGACCTCGAAGTACGGCATTCCCTATTTCTCGAACTATATCAACAGCGACATGGAGCCCAGCGACGTTCGTTCGATGTGCTGCCGTCTGCGTCTTGACCTCCGCGAGCTTCGCAAGAAGTCGGGCGGTTACTTCGGAAGCGGCGAGTCGACAGGTTCCGTCGGCGTTGTTACCATCAATATGCCCCGTCTCGGCTACACCGCAGAGAACGAGGAGGACTTCTACCGTAAGCTCGATAGACTTATGGACATCGCGGCTCGTTCGCTCAAGATCAAGCGCGACGTTATCACCAAGCTCCTCAACGAGGGTCTTTATCCCTACACCAAGCGCTATCTCGGCACCTTCAATAACCACTTCTCCACGATCGGTCTTGTCGGCATGAACGAGGCTTGCCTCAATGCAAGCTGGATCAAGAAGGATCTCACCGATGCAAAGGCGCAGAAGTTCACCCAGGACGTTCTCAACCACATGCGCGAGAGACTTTCCGACTATCAGGAAATGTACGGCGACCTCTACAACCTCGAGGCTACCCCCGCAGAGTCCACCTCTTACCGTCTTGCAATGCACGACAAGAAGAGATATCCCGACATCATTACCGCTTCGCAGGGTGAAACTCCTTACTATACCAACTCCAGCCACCTCCCCGTAAGCTACACCGACGACGTATTCACCGCTCTCGATATTCAGGACGAGCTTCAGACTCTCTATACCTCGGGCACGGTATTCCATACCTTCCTTGGTGAAAAGCTTCCCGATTGGAAGGCGGCAGCAGCTCTCATCCGTAAGATCGCGGAAAACTATAAGCTTCCTTATTACACTCTGTCCCCCACATACTCGGTCTGCTCCGAGCACGGATACATCGCGGGCGAGCACTTCTCCTGCCCCAAGTGCGGCAAGGTTACCGAGGTTTACAGCCGTATCACCGGCTATTACCGCCCCGTTCAGAACTGGAACGACGGCAAGTCGCAGGAGTATAAGGAAAGAGTTGAATACGATCCCGAACAGTCGATGCTCAATTTCGAGGAAAGAGGCCACGGCAATGTTCGCAAGGGAACAGTTTCGGCTCCCGCAGCAACCGACACCGTTTATGAGGACGGCAGAATCGTTCTCTTCGCAACCAAGACATGCCCCAAGTGCAAGATCGCAGCATCTCTGCTTGAAAAGGCGGGCATCGAGTTCGAAAAGGTCTATTTCGAGGATGATCCCGACTTCGCAAAGAAGTATGGAACCCGTCAGGCTCCCACTCTGCTCTATATCGTAGGCGAGGATTTCACCGCGTTTGCCGATATCGCGGGTGTTAAGGAGTTCATCAAGACCACCGCTCAGGCGTAAAAACTAATTTGGGCAGACTCATGCTACAAAAATGAGTCTGCCCATTTTTAAGTGGTTATCATCTATTAACCGCTGATCATCAAATATCCCTTGACTTTTTTCTGAAAATATGGTAAAATAAAATGTAAAAATATTTTATTTGCCTATAAGAGGGAAATTATGAAAGATATTATTATAATCGGCGCAGGTCCTGCGGGACTTACCGCGGCAATTTATGCAGTCCGCGCGGGCAAGAGCGTTACCGTTATCGAAAAATCCACCTTCGGCGGACAGATGACCTTCTCGCCCAAGATCGAGAATTATCCCGGATTTTCCGAGATCTCGGGCAACGAGCTTGCCGATAAGATGGTCGAGCAGGCGCTTGGACTTGGCGCGGAGATCGAATGTGCCGAGGTAACCGCGATCTCGTATAATAAAAAGGAAAAATTCTACACTCTCACCACTCCTGACGGAGATTTCGAGGCGAAGAGTGTTATTATCGCGGTCGGATCGCACCACCGCCGTCTCGGACTTGCGGGTGAAGAGGAACTCGTTGGACACGGAATCTCATTCTGCGCGGTTTGCGACGGCGCGTTCTACACCGGCGGAGAAATCGCCGTCATCGGCGGCGGCAACAGCGCGGCAGTAGAGGCACTCCTGCTTGCCAAGATCGCAAAGAAGCTGACCATCGTGCAGAACCTTCCCGACCTGACCTGCGAGGCAAACACTTCCGCAGAGCTCAAGTCGATGGAGAACGTCGAGATTATCTATAACACTATTGTCGAGGAATACGTTTCCGAGGGTGGCGAGCTTACCGGTATCGTAGTAAAGAACACCGAAACCGGCGATCTGACCAAGCTCAAGGTCGACGGCATCTTCCTTGCAGTCGGAATGGCTCCCGCAACCGATATTTTCAAGGACATCGCGCCGATCGATCCCTACGGCTACCTCATCGCAAGCGATGACGGCGATATGGGATGCGAGGGTGTCTTCGCGGCAGGCGATTGTCGCAAGAAGGGCGTTCGCCAGATCTCAACCGCAACCTCCGACGGCGCATGCGCGGCACTCGCGGCGTGCAAGTATGTGGATTCTTTATAAGTGATAACATAAAATAGCTCCCATTTGCAAATGGGAGCTATTTTATGTTCGGAATGTCGGCGGGGCGCCGCCATTCCGAAGCACAAGGGAGGTTTCGCCCTCTGCGGAGGGCGACTTAAGGCGCTGCCTTAAGAATCTGCAAACTTTTGAAAAAGTTTGATCAAAACTTTGGTTTGTTGAAAAATTTAATCAGAACCACTTATCAATAACCTCAGCCTCAGCTTTAGCAAGCTTTGCAAGGCACTCGGAATTCTGCAGGAACGCAGAATCCTCGGGATTGGTGTGGAAGCCGTGCTCGATCAGGAATGCGCGTTTGCAGCCCGATGCGGCGGCGGAACGGAGAACGCCGTAGTAGTCTACCGATTCGTTGTCGGGATAGCGGCGGGTCTTGATGCCGCGGTCTTCGGTCTGCATCGTGCGAACGACGGCTTCGTTGAGTGCGCGGGCGATCGGGGCGTTGCCCTCAACATCGGAAACCGAATAGAAAGTTTCGGCGCCGCGAACTCGGGGGTATCTCTCGTCTGCGGGGTTTCCTCCGGGCGCGTTCGAGTGGATCGAAAGGAACATAACTGCGCCGAGATTGCCCGACATAGAGCCGCGCTCGACAAGTCCCATATCCTCCTCAACTGCATTTCTGGTCATTTTTATCTCAAAACCAAGAGCTTCAAGCTCGGCTTTGAGGAAGGAAGCGAGGATGAAGTTCTGCGTGCCCTCATAAAATCCGTCGCGTGTGGTGTGCTTGTTGCCAAACTGGCCGTGTCCGGGGTCAAGAACGATGATTCCGCGATTATTCATTATAATTACCTCTCAATCTGTATTGGTAGCCGCGCCGAGCTTTGAAAGCGACTCTCTGAGCGCGGGGTATTCTTCAAGTTTGGGTGATGAAGCAAGGAGCTCGTGTGCGTCCTCGGTTGCCGAGGTCAAAAGCGAGGCGTCGCCGCAAAGATCTGCGAATTTAAAGCGAAGTCCGCCGCTCTGTCTGATCTCGTTCGAGTTCGATGCCAGAAAATCGCCGGGTCCGCGCGCCGCAAGGTCTGCTTCGGCGATCGAAAAGCCATCGTAATTGTCGCGCATGACCGTGAGTCTCTTGCGCGCGGTATCCGATCCATCGTCGGAAACGAGAATGCAATAGGATTTGCGCTTGCCGCGTCCGACTCGGCCGCGGAGCTGATGAAGCTGTGAAAGTCCGAAACGCTCGGCGTTTTCGACGATCATGAGGGATGCGTTCGGCACGTTGACACCAACCTCGATAACGGTCGTCGAAACGAGAACGTCGATCTCGCCGCACTCGAATGAGGTCATAATTGCTTCCTTTTGCTCGCTCTTGAGCTTGCCGTGCAGGAATGCGACGGAAAGCTCGGGCAGGGCTTCGCTGAGCTCGTCGGCATATTTGATCGCCGCTTTCAGGGGAGGCCTTTTGTTGATTCCGCTGTCGCCGATGTCGTAAAGATCGACCTCGCCCGAGTCGCGGTCGGGGTTCTCCTCGATCGAGGGGCAAACTACGTATATCTGACCGCCCTCCGAGGCGGTTTTTTTGATAAAAGCAATCAGCCTTTCGCGATAGTTTTCATCAACCACAAAGGTATCAACGCGCTGTCTGCCGGGGGGCATCTCGTTTATGCGAGAGATGTCAATGTCTCCGTACATCACGAGAGCCAGGGAGCGCGGGATGGGCGTTGCGGACATCGAAAGCAGATGCGTACCCTTTGATTTTTCGGTCAGCGCGGCGCGCTGATTGACGCCAAAGCGGTGTTGCTCGTCGGTTACAACGAGCGAAAGGGCGGAGAATTGCACTCCCTCGGAAAGTAGAGCGTGCGTTCCGATGACGATCGGAGTTCTGACTTCGGGGTCTTCTGCAGAAAGTGTCGAGTAGATACGCCGCTTTTCCTTTGCAGGTGTCGCGCCGATCAAGAGCTCGCATTTGATCCCAATCTTGCCGAAAAGCTCTGAAAGATCTTCGTAATGTTGGCGTGCGAGGATTTCCGTCGGCGCCATCAACGCGGCTTGCCTGCCGCTTAAAACGGCGATCAGCATTGCCGCCGCCGCGACAACCGTTTTGCCGCATCCAACGTCGCCGATCAGCATACGCCGCATTGGCGTTTCTGCCTTCATATCTGCGGCAATTTCGGTGATAGCTTTCTTCTGCGCGCCCGTCAGTTCGTAGGGTAGCTCTGCAAGGAGCGGAGAAATATTTTGCTTTTTGCATGCAAAAGCCTGTCCTTCGCGCTTTTTCTTGCCTTGCATCGACATTGAAAGCGAGAAAAGGAAGAATTCGTCATAGATAAGTCGCTTTTTTGCCGCCGCAAGTGCCACGTAGCTTTCGGGATTGTGGATGTTTCGTACTGCGAAGGGGAGCGTGCAGAGCTCACGCTTGCGCCTGATCTCGTCAGGAAGAACGTCCTCGGGTGAACCGCAAAGTCGAAGTGCCTCGGCAACGTGTGCCGCAAGGTTCTTTTGCGTCAGTCCCTCCGAAAGCGGATATACCGCGGTGAAATCGGGAAGAGATGCTTCGCTATATGGCTCGTAAGCGGGCGAAGAGATCTTATATTTCATTCCGCCGCGTATCGGTGTCCTTTCGACAACGCCGAAAAAGCGCCACTCGGATCCTACTGTGAAGACCTGGCGCAGGTATGGCATATTAAAGAAGACGATCTCGGCACTTCCGCTTTCGTCAAAGGCGCGGAATTTCACGATCGTGAGCCGCCCCTTGAGCTTTGCCGCTTGCGGGGTGGTCGCAACGGTCAGAACGACTGCGGTTTTGCCGCCGTCGGCACGCGAATCGGAAAGAAACCTGATGTCGCCTCGGTTTTCATAGGCTCGCGGTATGTGCAAAAGCAGGTCCTCGAGTGTTTCGATGCCTGCCTTTGCGTAAGCCGCTGCCTTTGCGGGACCGACTCCCGAAAGCACGGTGACGGGAGAGGTGAGATTTACCCCTCCCGATTTTGTTGTTTTAGGCATAATATTTCACCGGATGCGTCAGTTTTCGAATGCTTTTTTGATCTCGTTATATGAAAATCCCTGACGCAAAAGATAGTCAATACATTTCTTTTTAATATCGAAATCGGTGGGCACGCCGCCGTATTTCTTTTCAATTGCCTTGCGGCAGACGGGGATGAAATCCACTTCTGCGAGGTATTCTTTGACCCCCGCGAGCGACTCATCGGAGTAACCGCGCCCGCGCAGATATGAAAGAATCCTGCGTGCGCCGATATTTTTTGCTATTTGAAGCTCGCAAAGCCTGAGCGCGTCGCCCGATTCGTCGAGCCCCGCCTCTGCGCTGAGTATCTCGACTGCTTCGTCTGCACATTCGGGCGAAATGCCCTTGCCGATCAGCTTCATGCGAAGTGCGGATCGCGAATTCGCACCGTAGCCGAGTATTCTTCTGCCCGACCGTACTGCGCGACAGATCCCGTCGAGGCGGCAGAGAACCGCATAAGCCTCATCGGGGTAATCGCCGTTGGCGAATTCATATTCCCTTTGGTGCGAGGTGAGGATATACAGGCTTTCGCCCTTCCGCTCGCCGTCGCGCTTCAGGTCGATCCTTACCGCCCCGCCGCCGTCGGCGGCGCGGAGGGAGGTGATCTTAAACATTAAAGATCTCCGAGAAGATCGATGTCGAGATCGTCGTCGTCAAGCTCAAAGTCGCCGCCATCTTCGTCGGCAAGCTTGTCTGCAAGAGAACGGATCTTCGCCTCGATCTCTGCAAAGAGTGCGGGATCCTGCTCGATGGTCTTTCTTGCGTTTTCGCGTCCCTGACCTATGCGCTCGCCGTTATAGGAGAACCACGAGCCGCTCTTCTGAATGACCTCGAGAGCCACGCCCATATCAACGATCTCGCTCGCGCGCGAGATGCCCTTGCCGTAGAGAATATCGAATTCTGCGGTGCGGAAGGGGGGAGCAACCTTGTTCTTTACGACCTTGCACTTGACGCGGTTACCGTAAATGTCGTTTCCGGTCTTGAGCTGCTCGGATTTGCGAACGTCGATTCTGACCGATGCATAGAATTTAAGCGCGCGGCCGCCCGTGGTAACCTCGGGGTTGCCGTACATAACTCCGACCTTTTCGCGGAGCTGGTTGATGAAGATGACAAGGCAGTTCGACTTCGAAATAGCCGCGGAAAGCTTACGCATTGCCTGCGACATAAGTCTTGCCTGAACGCCCACCTGCGAGGAACCCATATCGCCCTCAAGCTCCTGGCGGGGAACGAGTGCGGCTACCGAGTCGATGACTACGATGTCGACCGCGCCCGAACGAACGAGCGATTCGGTGATCTCAAGCGCATCCTCGCCGCAGTCGGGCTGTGAAACAAGAAGATTGTCGATGTCAACGCCCAAAGCCTTGGCGTAAACGGGATCGAGCGCGTGCTCGGCGTCGATGAAGGCAGCCTCGCCGCCCGTCTTCTGAACCTCTGCAACAACATGCAGAGCAACGGTGGTCTTACCCGAAGATTCGGGACCGTAGATCTCGACGATTCGTCCCTTGGGGAGTCCGCCGATTCCGAGAGCCATATCGAGCGAGATCGAGCCGGTGTGTACCGCCTGAACCTCCATGTGTGCATTCTCGCCAAGGCGCATTACCGCGCCCGCGCCGAAATCGCGCTCTATCTGAGAGATCGCTGTCTGCAGAGCCTTCTTTTTTGCGTCGCCGTCAGCGGGCATAGCCGCCGCATTTTTCTTTGCTGCCATTATAATTACCTCTTAAAAAACGAAATTTGGAATTCTTTTATTACATTATACACCCTTTGCGCGCGTTTGTCAAGTACTTTTACAAAGAAAAATTCCAAAAACGGAAAAATAAAAGTACTCGCCAATCAAAACGAATGGCGAGTACATAAAAAATTCCAAAAACGGAATTTATATTAAGTAATTTTGAGCTGCAAAGGCGTATCTGTTTCGAGTTCAGGAAATCAGACGCTCGGCGCGCTCGACGATGAGCGATTTTGCTTTTTCGAGGGTGGGAGCACTTACGGTGCAACCCGCCGCCTTGACGTGTCCGCCGCCGCCGAAATAAGCGCAGAGAGAGGAAACGTCGATGTTGGAATTTGAACGAGCCGAAACGCGATAGCTCTTTTCTGCCTCCTCGCGGATCGAGAACGCAACCTCGACTCCCGCAACAGAGCGCGCGATGTCGATGAGGGCGTCAAGATCCTCGCTTGCGAGATTGTGCGCCGAGATCTGTTCAAGCGAGATCGAGCAGACGGCGATCTTTCCGTTTGCGGCGAAGCTGAGCAGGTCGAGCGCCGCCTTTTCTGCGGCGAGTCTGCCGGGGGTCTTCGTTTCGAAAAGCAGGCGGTCGATGTCGGCATGCGAGGGGATGAGAGCGATGAGCTGTGCCGCGGTGCGGTGGGTGGCGGGAGTTACGTTCGAGTAACGGAAGCAACCCGTGTCCGAGCTGATTGCGGCGTAGATCGCGGGCGCAACACGCTCGGGGATCGAGTCGATGTAACCCATTCGCATCCACTCGCGTGCGATTCGCCATACGATTTCGCCGGTAGCAGAAGCCTCGGGCGAGAGATAGTGGTCGCAGAAGGGAGTTGAGCGCGCGTGATGGTCGAAGGACAGCACTATGTCGTATTTGCCCTCGAGCTGACCGAGCTGGGTCGATGCTGCGATGTCGAGCGCGACAGCCGTGACGTTGCCCGGAGCGAATTCAGAGGGGATCTTGTCGAGTGTGATGTCGCCGTCGAGCTCCGCACTTTCGGCAATGAAGCGAAGACGCGCGGGCAGGGGGTCGGCGCAGACCACGTGTGCGCGGCATCCGACTGCCGCCAGCAGAACTGCGGTGGCGTAAGCCGAGCCGATGCAATCGCCGTCGGGGCGTGCGTGAACGAGGAGCGCAAGCTTACCGTTGCGCGAAAGCTCATAGAGATTTCGGCAAGCGGCCTTAAATGTGAGGTTGCGCATTATTCGTCACCTTCTTCGGCCTTTTCTGTGGTGATGCCGAGCCTTGCAGCTCTTTCAGCGCTGTCGGTTTCAACTTTGTGGAGTAGGGAGGAGATATAAGCTCCGTTTGCGCCCGAGCGGTCGAGGATGAAGGTGAGCTCGGGAGTCTGGCGGAGGTCAACTGCGCGTGCGAGCGCACGGCGGATGTAGCCGTTACTCGATTTAAGGCCCTCGGCGACCTTCTTTTCCTTTTCTTTGTCGCCGTCGGCGCCGAGAAGGGAGTAATAGATCTTTGCGAATTTAAGATCGGGTGTGACTTCTGCACCCGTGATGCTTATAAAGGCGGAGCTGACTCTGGGATCCTTGACCTCTCGGAGAATTTCCGAAAGTGCCTTGCGGACCTCATCATTGATCCTGCCACGTCTGTAGTTTGCCATTTCTTTTTCCTTCTATATAAAACTAATTTTTAAACTAATAAAAGAGCATATTATTACTATTATAATATAACATAAATTAAGGAAAAAGTCAAGGGAAAAATATGAAATTGTGGTAGTTACAGATGTTAATAATTAATGCCGGAAGTATGGTATCAAATTGTTTGTTATTAATAAAATGAATAAGCCAACCATCCCGCCGGGGGATGGTTGGCTTATTTTGAACCGCCTGCGGAGCGCGACAAAGGCTACGCGCCTTTGATGGTGCCACCTTTTGGAAAAGGTGGACCAAAACTTTTCCGCTGTTTTGATCTTTTAATTTCCGTAAACAGGCGGGTCGAATTCCATTCTTTCGCCCATGTGGTCGGCGGAGTAGAGGAGTTTGTTTGCGACAGCAACTGTGCGCGCCGAGGATTCGGGCATATTGCGCTCGGGTGCGATGCCCTTCACAAGGCAATCGACGAAGTATTCGATCTCGGCTTCGATGCCGCCGTGGGGAGCCATCTCGATCTTTTCTGCCGCGCCGTCTTCCTTCGAGTAAACGGTTACGCCGTTTTCGTCAAAGATGACGGAAACTTTTTCGAAGCCTACGCGGTATCCGGCGTGGAATCCCGTGCCTTTAAGCGACCATTCGGCAACCGCGCTGACGGG